>JAQVZL010000100.1 GCA_028708215.1 Bacteroidales bacterium | reverse complement strand
GCAAATAGTCTTTAGAAAGAAAACCCCCAGAGTTATAAGTGTTAGATTCTATGTGAATAGGTGCTGTAGAAGATTCTGTAGAAAAAACTTCTTTCGATAAAAGATTTCCTCTTTCTGATTGTTTTGATGAGATAGGAGTAGTCAAATCAACCAATGAGTTGTTGTTTATCCTCCAAAAATCGTTAATGCTATAAAAGGGTTCATTAACTACGTCTATAACATAGACTCCATCTGAGTAATTATTTGATAGGGTACTATTTGTAAAGTTGTAGACTACTTTACTATTGTCACTGTGCAACTCAGTGACTTTAGAATATTCTATATGAGTACTTCCTTAACTAAATATTCCAGAAGAGTAATATTTTATATTATCTTCAGAAATACCTCCCACTGTATAAGCAGAGTATTCTACATAGTATACTGGGAAATGCAGTAAAATTCCAGAGCTGTTTGTTCCATTAGTGTATTCAAACGATCTGGAATCATATATAACCCCATCTGAATTGTAGTTTGATATAGACTTAACCCTCAACCCACCGCATACACCAGACTCACTTATCATAGTATATACATTTTGACGTTTAAAAGCTACTGAATAGTCATGAGCCTCGTAGTCAAGTAATGAATAACCTCCAGTAGGGTAGGTAATTTTTTTCAACATCCCAGTTTTGGCAAATGAAGCATCGGCATCTCTTGCATTAGATGTTATTACTAGCGATCCATTGTTTATATAACCAAGTTTCAAGAATGGAACACCAAAAGAATTATCATTGTTTTTTCCATTATAATAGCCCCAATGGTCTACACTAAGAGTCCCATTGCCTGGAAAAGGGTAAGAGCTATTATTCCAATTGTAATAATCCATTTGAAAAACTCCCTCTCCAGTGATGTTTGCACTTGCCAAATAGTTTATACTTTTACCAGTATTATCGTTTTTATATGACAATGAACATTCCTTGAGTAGAGTATTACTTGGACTAACAACGGAGACACCTATTAACCTATGACTCTCTTTTATAGTGGGAATACTAGGAAATGATATGGGTGCAAATTCGTCACTATTATCAACGCTTAATTGAGTATAATTAAACTCAATAGTAGGGCCATCTACTATAGTGATAGAGTCAAGTATCATGTTTGTTTTTACCATATCCATAATATTATGCTCCCATTGTCTTCCAATGTCTTGAATATGATTTCCTCCAAAATCTAGTTGGGTAAGTTGTCCTGTAACATCTATTGAATATGGTTGGCAGTTAGAGTTAGAGTAACTGGAATAATGAAATGTTGCAGCCCTACCATTTGGAGCAACTATCTTAGACAGTTTCCATGCAACCCTCAGTTTTCTATCTGCCTCTTCTACAAAGTCAGAATTAAGTATGCTGGTACTAAACTCATATTTATACCCATCGGCTGTTGTTATAAGAATGCAAGAAAAATCCTCTGCAAATTGAATCCTAAAATCCTGATTATTAGTGTTAGTGTTGTATACATAAGTAGTATCTCCATATCCTCTATGGAAAGAACCTGAATATCCCATAAAATTAAAATTGTACAAATCTGGCTCTGAATCATATTTTGTACCTGGAGTATTAGGAAAACCATCTGGACAATACAAAATATAAGGAGAGTGCATTCCTGTTGTTATACTATAATCTAAATTAACAAATCGAAAAAGCTTTGAAACATCTTTGCTTTGAATCGACTCGTTTTTTGAAAGATAAAAAAAGCCAGGATTACCATTAATATTAACACTATAATCAGGTATACCATTAATTTCTACAGAAATAGTACCTCCTACATTGAGGCTCCAATCAGGGCCTAAAATACCCGCTTTTTTATTGGGCATATGCCCATTTGATGCATAGTCAAATGAGATAGGAATGGTGAAATCCTTATCGTTGTAGGTGTAAAAAGGTATAGAGACATTGGCTGTGCCAGTATACAAACTTGCACCAACAGATCCATATTTAATCATATTCCAGGAATCTGTAGAAGGCGTTATTAATTCGGCTTCGTATCTAAAATTTGATTGAGCAACAATACTAACGCTGAAATAAAGCATAAAAAAAGCAAAAGCTGCTAAGTTCTTTTTATAATAATGTTGTTTCATATTATTTGTGTAATAGAGTAAAAGTATAGAAGGTCACAAACCCCCTCCAATAATAAGTGTGCTAAGGGAAATATAGTACAAGTAGAAGATCAACTAATAAATAAAAGTACTTATAGACTTCTTTTATGATCACTATCTGCTATAAAGATAATAAAATTATTTATTACAATTAAACTAAGTTTATTTTTAAAGGTTGGAGCAAAATTGAGAAGTAAGTGGAGCAATAATTTAGAAATAGATATCTTTGTCAAAAATTTATATACAATGGATGCTAATACAGATCAACTCTTAAGTTTGCTTAACCTAATTTTACCCGCAGAGATACTTGAATATTTTACTATAGTTAATATAGAGATCCGTCCTCAAGAAGTCCATTTATTTCTTGATGAAAAGAATAGTGCTCCAGAAGAGTTCAAGCATGAAAAGTTGATATCGATATGTCGGGCATGATATTAAGCTAGCAGGATGCAAGTTCCTGTATGTGCCGAGTTGATAGGAAACATTAGCGATTGGCAAGGGTGTTGTGGGTGACCGCAAATCTGAAAGAAGCCATTAGCAAAACTGACGTTTTGACGCACAGAAATCTGATACTAGGCTCACTGGAGAGGGTAACCGAGCAATGGATTGGGAACGCCCAAAATTCAACCGTAACTCCAGGGAGTATATCAGGCAGAACGCAGTGAAAGTTTAGTATCTTATCCCGAGAGCTCTTGCAAGATGCACCAATAGTGCAGCATATGCAGTGATGTATATTTATATTTTGCAAGAAGTCAGCAGAGGACATAGTACTCAAGGTAGGAACAACTAAGAGGAAGGTCTGAATTTTTTAATTAAGGAGCAGTTATTTCAAAATTTGTTTTATGGAGCGACAGCAATTCAGAGAATACCAACAAGACCTCTTTACCAAAAGAGGAGAGGATTCTTTGATGTAGTCCACCACGATCGCTTAATGTACAAGCTATCTAAAACCATTAGCGATAAAGCGCTACTGGGTTTGATACGCAAGTACCTCCAAAGTGGAGTCATGGTAGATGGTGTAATAAGCCAACGCATTGAAGGCACTCCACAGGGTAGTCCACTGTCTCCATTGTTATCTAATAAAGTATTAGATGAGTTGGACAAAGAGTTGGAGAGCAGGGGACACAAATTTGTTCGATATGCAGATGATTGCAACATTTATGTACGCAGCCAAGAAGCAGGCGAGAGCATGCACGGTGGTGTGAGAGGGCGGGGGAGTAATCCCCCTACCTACTCGATTTGTGCTTTTGAGTTACTTAACTAATGTGATAGGTGCAATTATACTATCACAGCTTTGGACCCAGGTTTAGGAGATTTTACAACCAGTATTCTAGCAATTGAGTCTGTCTCATTATATAGTGAGTGAACTATGTTTTTTGGGCTTTCTACTAATGAGTCTTTCTCTACCTCTATTTTCTCTTCTCCTACTAGAACGCTGGGGTTCCCTTCTAAAATATAGAAGAAGACATCAACCGGAGTGATATGAGGCTTTAGTGATTGCCCTGGCATAAGAGTTATGTGCATAACTTGCGCATTATCATGGTCATAAATATTCTTAACTTCAACTTTGTGTGGAGTCTCTTTATTTTGACTCTCTGCAACTTTCGTAATTTTCATGTTTTTTATTTTTATAGTTAATCTATACTAACAATAACATCTCTTAACTCCATTTTGTTGTGATTTAATAAAAAAAATTAAAAAACGAGAAAATTGTGAACTAATGTTCATAAAATGGTTATATTTGCAAGAGAAATAAATTCAATTTAATTGTGATGATAAAA
>JAQVZL010000044.1 GCA_028708215.1 Bacteroidales bacterium | reverse complement strand
GGTACTCCACTACATAAAAGCACACTTGCAACATTGCCCGTGGCTCCAATACAAAAATCACTTATAATACTCTCTTTCCCAAGTGAAGGAATAATTGCCGAGGGAATAATGCCTATATCTGTTCTACCTTCTAAAAGGTCATTTGCAGCCTCTGCAGGAGTAGCATACCTGAGCTCAATATCTCTATTTATGGAGTGGTTCAACAATCCATATGCAAAAGGTATTGTATTAAGATACGATATTACAGAAACTCTTATAGACATAATTCATAAAGTGAATAATGTAAAGTTAAAATTTATCCTTAACAAATTTGCCTTTCTCTCTAAATAGATACATCCCTAAGAAAGTTAATATACCATTTATAATTAGCAAACTAAAGCCAAAACCAAAGTTTAGATATTTATTGCCAAGGAAGTCTAAAATATAACACAATATTGGAGAAGCAATTGCTACATAAGGGATAAATTTGTCTTTAACCTTTAAATTGGTAAGTAAACCAAAAGCAAAAAAGCCGAGTAAAGGACCATATGTATAGGCAGCCAATAGATATACTAAATCTATCACTGTCTGGTTATTAATAATATTTAGTATAACTATTATTACAAAGAAGAGAACTGCAAAGCCACCATGTGCTCTTTGACGAATACTTTTCTTTCTTGCTTCAGAGAGATCGTCTCTATTGTTAAACCCAACAAAGTCTATGCAGAAAGATGTTGTTAGCGACGTAAGAGCCCCTCCTGCACTAGGGTATGATGCAGATATAAGACCAATAATAAAGAAAAGCCCCACACCAAGCCCTAGATATTGACTAGCAATAGTAGGGAAAAGCTTATCTGTTTGAGCCTTTGTGAAAACACCTTCGGCATCGGCAAGACCTATGCCTTCCATCCCTCCTAGTTGAGCACTTACATAAATAGCTAAAACAGCACCTAGCAATAAGAAAAAGTAGTTTACAACAACAATGGTAATACTTGTAGTATAGATATTTTTCTGAGCTTCGCCTATGTTTTTACAAGAGAGATTTTTCTGCATCATCTCTTGGTCTAACCCTGTCATAACAATAGTAATAAACATACCCGCAATAAATTGCTTAATAGCGTTTGTACTACTACCCCAATCCCAATCTAACCAGCTTGAAAATACAGATTTATTTACTTCTGCTAACATCTCTCCAGCACTCCACTCCATCTGATTTGCTATAGTATATATAGTTAGACCCACAGCCAACAACATAAAAGTTGTTTGAAGTACATCTGTCCATATAATTGTTTTTACCCCCCCCTTAAAAGTATAGAGGAAAATCAATAACATAAATATTAGTGATACCACCCAAAAAGGAACCGTACCTTCTGGTAAAAAAGTATGTAAAACTAAAACAACAACAAAAATCCTTACTGCAGCACCTAAAATTCTAGATACCATAAAAACTGTTGCCCCTGTTTTGTACGTAAAAAAGCCGAACCTATGCTCTAAATAGGTATATATAGAAGTTAGGTTCATTCTATAGTAGAGGGGTATAAGAACTTGAGCTATAACAATATAACCCAAAACAAAGCCCAATACAAGAGGCATATAATAAAAATTCTGATTAAGAACATTTCCAGGTACAGAAATAAATGTAACTCCAGATATTGAAGTACCTACCATACCATATGCTACAATGTACCATGGAGATTTTTTATTCCCTAAAAAGTAGGAGCCAGAGTCTGCCTTTCTAGAGGTAAGCCACGAAACAAAAAATAACAAACAGGTGTAAAGAGTAAAGGCTATTAAAAGCCACGATAAAGGGAATTCATGCATGATTTAAATTGTTAATTTATAGGGATAAATGGTTGTCTATTCATAATTGAACGCCCTAGAGTTACCTCGTCTGTATACTCTAGTTCGTCTCCAAAACCTACGCCTCTTGCAATTGTACTAACCTTAAGAGGATAGGAGCTAATTTTTTTATATATGTAAAACGAGGTGGTTTCACCTTCCATTGTTGTGCTCAAAGCTAAAAACAGCTCTTTCACACCACCTTCTGCAACCCTCTTAACCAGAGAGTCTATAGTAAGATCAGATGGAGAGACTGCATCCATAGGAGAGATAATTCCACCAAGTACATGGTATAATCCATTAAATTCTCCAGTATTTTCAATGCTAATTACATCTCGTATACTCTCAACTACACATATTAGAGAATTATCTCTGCGTTTATCTGAACAAATATGGCAAATTGGAGTATCTGAAATCATATTACAGAGAGAACAAAATTGAATCTCTTCTCTCATCTTTATAATAGAATTCCCAAATCTTTTTACATTCTCTTTGGGTTGTCTAAGTAAATGTAAAGCAAACCTTAGTGCACTTTTTTTACCTATTCCAGGTAACGATGCCAATTCTTCTACTGCATTTGATAGTAGAGAAGATGGAAGGTTATGCTTTATCATTAGGCACTTACAATTAATAGATTATTTATTATTTTTATAGTACTCTACAGCTTTTCTTACAGAACCGTGAGTAAGAAGTAGCTCTTTAGCTTTTTCATAATCTGTAATCCCAGAATCTTCCATTATCATTCTAGTACCTCTATCTACCAGCTTTAAATTTGTAAGCTGCATATCTACCATTTTATTGCCTTTAACTCGGCCCAACTTAATCATGGTAGTAGTAGTAATCATATTTAAGACAAGCTTTTGTGCTGTACCAGCTTTCATTCTAGTACTTCCAGTAACAAATTCTGGCCCTACAACAGCTTCTATTGGGAACTCAACCTCTTTAGAAAGAGGGCTATCTGGGTTACAAGTAACACATCCAGTTAAAACTCCTATTGAACGAGCCTCCTTAACAGCTCCAATAACGTATGGAGTAGTGCCAGAAGCAGCTATTCCTATAACTACATCGTCTTTACTTACACCATATTGCTGCAAATCGCTCCAACCACCTTCCCAATCATCTTCTGCTGCTTCTACTGCTACTCTTATGGCAGAATCTCCACCAGCAATAAGACCTATCACAAGATCTCGTGGAGCTCCAAAGGTAGGTGGAATTTCAGAAGCATCTAAAATGCCCAGTCTGCCACTTGTTCCTGCTCCAAGATAAAATATGCGCCCTCCCCTTTCCAATCTCTCTACAATTTTATCAACTAATTTTTCAATATTGGGAATACACTTCTCTACCGCAATAGGAACTGTTTTGTCTTCTTTGTTCATATTCACAAGAAGCTCTTTTGTAGACATCTTGTCTAGATCGCTATATTTTGAGGTTTGTTCTGTAACTATTATCATAACTTATATTTTTAAATAGACTTATGGTACTCTGCAAGGCCATCTATAGGAGATTTAATTATAGTTCCTATTTCAACTCCTAATTCATTTGCAACTTCTGTAATAATATCTTTGTAGTAAAAAGCAACAGACCCAACTATGTTAACAGAGTACTCTTTATAATTATAATGCATAATATTTCTAGTAAAAAACTCCTTAAAGCTACTGCGGAGTAAATTAGCTATATATGGGTGTTTCTTATTTTCATTAAGAAAAAGCGAAAATGTAGCAAGATATCTATTTGGAAATGGCTCTTTATATACTTTTGCAACCACACCCCCATACGTAAGATTGTACTTCTCTACAAGAAGGGCGTTTAAATCTGCAGGTAACTGCCTTTTAAAGTAATCTGAAATAAGTTTTCTGCCCAAGACAGCTCCACTTCCCTCATCTCCTAAAATAAAACCACACGCTGGAACATTGTCTACAATCTCTTTCCCATCGTAGAAACATGAATTTGCCCCAGTTCCCAATATGCCAGCTATTCCGGGCTTATCTCCACACAAGGCTCTTGCTGCTGCCAAAAGATCTGTATATGCATTTGTAATTGCATTGGGGAAAATTTGCTTAAAACAGTTCTGAAGAGTTTTAATCTGATCTGGAGTAGAGACTCCAGCACCATAAAAATGGATCTCCTTAACAGAGACACCTATATCTGGTACTAGATTCTCTTGTAGTTCAGAAACTATCTGCTCCTCTGTCTGAAAGAAAGGATTAATTCCCGCTGTAGTTATCTTTTGTATAGAACCATCATTATGAACAGCTCTCCAATCTACTTTAGTAGATCCACTATCTGCAATTAGACGCATATTTCATTTTTTTTAAAGACGAGCAAAATTAGGAATTTTTAAGGCTAATCCAAAACCTCTTTATATTTTCGCCAATGATAAAGACCAACTACTGCCGAAACTGTATATGCCATATATAGGAGAACAGTTGCATATAGGCCTTGTGAGAGATACATATAAACTGCAAGAATATCTACAACAATCCACAATATCCAGTGCTCAATAAATCTATTGGCAACCCAATATGTAGCAAGCATACTTATAGAAGCTATAAATGCATCTAGCAAGGGCATAGGGTCAGAAGAAAACTCAGCCAATATATACCATAGAATAAAAAAACTAAAAAGAGCTACTATACTAGAGTAGATAGCTTTTCTTTTACTTAGCCTCATTGTCATAGGCTCCTCTGATCCAACACTTTTACTTTGTCTTCTCCACATTATCCAACCATATAGGCTAGCTCCAACATACCATATTTGCAATCCCATAGAGGCAAAAAGAGCAGAATTCAAAAAAATAATAGTATAAACTAATGCCGAGATTCCCCCAACAATCCACATATATTTATTCTGTTTTATCTCTAAAACAACATATAAAAAGCCACTCAATGCTCCAAAAATCTCGACATAATTCATAACAATATCCTTTTAACTAAAACCTAAAAGAGACTTTTGCAGTAAAATTAATCCCTGCTTGTGGATAAATTCCCTCTTCTAAATAATTAGAACCATCAATAAACTGTGCTTTATAGATCCAACCATTTGAAAAATACATATTATTAAATAAATTATCTATATAAAATGAGAGATCCATAAATCTACCACTTTTAATCTCAAAACTTTTAGAAGCAGTCAAAGTTGTCACAAAATAAGAAGGAATAGCATTATTATCATTTGAAGTATTATCTAAAAACTGTTTACCCACATATTTACCCATTAAAGAGAGCGAAGAGCCACATTTTGAATAGAGAGAGATAGCAGCCATGCCAACTACTGAAGGAGAGAAAGCTATATCTGTCTCTTCAAGATCCAGTCTATTCTGCCCCAGTAGATTCCAATCCATATCAAACAGATCAAAATATTGAGTATAGTCTTTAATCTTATTTGTACTTAATGATAAATTCCCATTAAGAGCCATAAAACTAACTGGCTTCCAAGCTGCAGTAAGCTCTACACCACGCCTATAGGATTTATCTACATTTTCTTTAATTACATACCCTGTTTCACTAATTCTACCAGTTGGAACAAGTTGATCTTTATACTCCATAAAATAGAGATTGGCACCCATAGAGAATTTAGCAGAGCTAAACTTGTAACCCGCTTCATAATCTATCACTCTTTCTGGCAAAATATCACTAGCTCTACCTGCTTTAATAGACTCCTTAATATCTGAACGTCCTGGCTCTTTCCTGCCAACTGCCACCGAAGCATAAAGCTGACTCTTATTATTGAGATTTAAGGTGAAGCCCCCTTTTGGATTAAAAAAATTATATGTATCGCTCCAATCTAGAGAGACAAAATCTTTGTCGTCTCCGCGTAGTGTGTAGTCTACTCTGCGGTATTGTAGGTCTGCAAAAAGAATTAACTTCTCTCCAATACCTACCTCGGCCTTAGTAAAAGCAGAAAAATCAGATTTAAAGCCATAGTTATCATACCACTGGTAATTATCAGAAATATTACTATTATACATGCTCCATAACATTTTACCTATGTGATCTCCATCGTAATAAGAGTAAGAGGCTCCTGTTGTGCTCTTTATAAAATTACCCGTATATGTTAAACTTGTATTTAGAGCAATAAAATTATTATCTAGACCCTGTCTTATAATTACATCAGACTTTTTATAAACCTCACCTTCAATAACTTGGTTAGAAAGGCCATAAGAAGAGAATTCTTTATCTGCTTTATAGTTCTCGTAATAACCATCTCCTTTAGTAAAGTGTAAAGTAGAACTTAAAAGTAGCGATGGGGAAAAACTATGAGTATAGTGTGCCTGAATATGATGTTGGCTGTAGCTATCTATCTCATTATGATAATATCTCACATTACCCGCAGCATCTATCCACATACCTGCTGGATTAAAACGGCGGTCTTTATTTGCTTGTTCACGTGAGATGCCCTCCCAAGTAATACCAGAGGTTTGGTCTCCCATAATATAGTTAAGCCTTAATGCATTATTTCCATTATACCAACCTACAGAAGCATAGAGCGATTTAAGATCTGTCTTAGCATTCCTTATATATCCATCTCCACTATTATGTGAAAACCTAACATCTACAGAGAGCCCATTATTCATTCTTCCTGAACCTGCTCCAACAGTAGTTAACATAGTATTATAACTACCCACACCAAATTCTGCCATTCCATAAGCTTCTGGAGGAGTAAACAGGGTTCTCATATTAATGCTAGCACCAAAAGCGCCTGCACCATTTACAGAGGTGCCAACCCCTCGAGTGACTTGTATATCTTGTAAAAAGCTTTGAAAAGCAGGTATATTAACCCAAAACACCTGCTGTGACTCTCCATCGTTAAGAGCCACTCCATTTAAAGTAACATTAATTCTAGTTGCCTCGCTACCCCTAATTCTTAAAGAAGAGTAACCCAATCCATTACCCCCCTCGGTAGAAGAGACCACAGAAGGCATCATAGAGAGAATCATTGGAACAGAGTGCGTAGGAGAGCTCTTTTTAAGCTCTTTAAGGTTAATTGCCGAGTGTGTAACAGGAGTGTTTTTACCTGCCCGGTATGCCTCTACCACAACGCTGTCTAATTTGTTACTACTGTTTTTTTCTGTTTGCGAATACAAACTTGTAAAAGGGATCGAAAAGAAGATTAAAAAAACCCCGCAAAATAAAGTAAATTGTTTCATAAAAAATTATTTTACTGCAGGGGGGCACAAAAGTGAGACAGGCTTTCCCTTCGCGAGCATTATCTCGATCAGGTGAAAAGGGTGTAATCTCAGCCCAAAAGGGCACCCCCAAGCATTTTGTTAATGCGTTGCAAAGATATAAAATAAATCTATAGTTTCTTTTCTTATCTTTGTAATTAAGGTGAGTCGTTCTGCCGCCTCCAATTTCTTGGGGGAGGAAAGTCCGGACAGGATAGAGCAAGACTCTGTGGAAAGCACAGCTGGGGGTAACCTTAGGTAACTCGTAACAGAAAACAACCGCCTCTTTATAGAGGTAAGGGTGAAAACGCGGGGTAAGAGCCCACGACTCATTGTGGCAACACCATGAGGGTACGAGCAGTCTCCTGCAAGGCCACATACACCGGCAATTGAGGGCTGCTCGCCCAACGCCGGGGGGTAGGCTGCATCAGATAGATGGCAGAAGCTCTTTAAAAAGAGAACAGAATCCGGCTTACAGACTCACCTTTTTTTTATTTAAACTATCAAACCCACCACACTCCCCATAGATTTAGACTAAAGTTTGCTCTGTTCAGCAAATAACCACACTTGATATTAAAAAAGTGTAGGATGGTCTTCTTCTAGCTGTCTTAATATTGTAGAAATTATAGCCTCTCTACAGAATTTAGATTTTGACTTAACTTTATACTTTTTACAATAGAGATTTAAAGCCTCCAACTCTTTATCGTTAAAAAGAATTGTTTTACGATGCTTTCTAGTTGCAGCCTCTCTTTTTTGTCTAAGAGTTTCAGGATTTGATTTACTCGCTTTCAAATTTTTCAGTCAAAAACTGTTTATAACTAACTACTCTTGGGAGCTGGGGGTAGCTCTTTTGAGCAACTTCTATCCACTCTAAGGCAAGATCTAGTCTATCTGTAAGTTCGCAAGCAACCGCCATATTAAATGCAGCGGCAGCAACTTTTACATTGTTACTGCCAGATGTCTCTTTTAACCAAATTTGCATTGCCTCTTCCCACTTAAACTGAGTTGCATAGGTGTGTGCCATAGACCACTCTCTATTAGAATATCTAAAAAGATTACGTTGCTGCTCTACCCAAGAGGGAAACATCTTATTTACCATCTCTTGGCCAACGTTTTGAGCAATAGCATCTACAGAACTATTTACCCTATGCACCATAGCCCTCTCAGAGACATCACTCCTAGAGAGCAACTCCCAATAGACAGTATCTATTTGCCTAATATGAGTAAGTAACTCAGTAGACATTCCGTTATAAACTTTAATCTCTGAAAATATTGGAGCATAAACATAACTACTCTTATAAGCCTCACGAGAAGAAGCCATATTTTCTAATAGCTTAGGAGAGCCTATTCTAAGTGAATCTAGAATAACTATAATGTCTGAATTAGAGGTAAAGGAGAGGTCATGTATATACTCCATACCATAAACCCTTTCATTACCTGGGTAATGATTGAACACAAATACAGCCCCCTCTTCTAAGGCAAGTTGGTTTTCAAACTCTTTAGCAATGCCTGTAGCAACAGAAATCATATGTAAAGAGTCATTCAAAGACAAAAAGTTACCCCTATTCATAGAACTGTCTACAGAAACAAATAACGCTATCGACTTGTTTTCTAAGGCTATCGGGTATTTTGCGGGTAATCTACTCTCAATATTAAAAAAAGTGACAACTGGCCCGCAAGAATAGACCGACATTATCATTACTAGCAAAAAGATAGCTCTAACTAAATGTAATCTATCTCTCATTGTATAATATTATTTACATCTTCATACCGCCACAAGTTGAAATAACCTGACCTGTAACATATGAAGATAGGTCCGACGCTAAAAATAGGCAAACATTAGCAACATCTTCTGGTGTACCACCTCTTCTTAGTGGAATTTTTTCTGCCCACTGCTTTCTTACCTCATCTGAAAGTTTGCCTGTCATCTCTGTAATTATAAATCCTGGAGCAACAGCATTAGATCTAATACCTCTCGAACCAAGTTCTTGAGCAATAGATTTTGTAAGCCCTATCATGCCAGCTTTAGATGCAGAATAGTTGGCTTGCCCAGCATTTCCTCCAACCCCAACAACAGAACTCATATTTATAATAGCACCACTTCTTTGGCGCATCATAACAGGAGTAACGGCATGAACATAGTTAAAAGCACTCTTTAAGTTAATATTAATAACCATATCCCATTGCTGTTCAGACATTCTCATAATAAGACCATCTTTAGTAATACCAGCATTATTAACTAAAATATCTAATTTACCAAACTCTTTTACAACCTCTTCTACTGCATTGTGAGCCTCTTCAAAAGATGCTGCATTAGAAGAAATTGCCATAACTTTTACTCCATATGCCTCAAGCTCTTTTTTAATTTGAAGAGCATCTTGGTCAATTACTAAATCTGTAAATGCTATGTTAGCACCCTGTTCTGCATATTTTTCAGCTATTGCTTTACCTATTCCTCTGGCTGCACCTGTTATTAAAGCAACCTTTCCCTCGAGTAATTTCATAATTCTAAATATTAAAAAATAAATTTATTAAATAAACAGAGCCGAAAGATCGTACTCATCGGCATTTTCTATTTGCACATTTACAAATGTACCAATAATATTTTTAGATACATTCTCTTTAGGTAAACTATGAGATCCAATAAGTATCTCTCCATCTACCTCCGGACTCTCACTCATACTTCTACCAATATAAACTCCATCTGAAAATGAGTCAATTAATACTCTCTCTCTCTCTCCTCTTCTAGATAAATTATAATTATAAGAGATAGCAGATTGAATTTCCATTAACTCTTGGTATCTCTCTTCTTTGACTCTCTCTGAAATAGAGTCTTTTAAGTTACTTGCCCCCCATGTTCCCTCTTCTTGTGAGTAGGTAAAAGCTCCTAACCTCTCAAATTTAGCTTCCCTTATAAAATTACACAGCTCATTAAAAGCAGATTTACTCTCACCAGGATGACCAACCATCATAGTTGTACGTAAAACAATACCAGGTACTTTTTCCCTAAATTTTTCTACCAACTTTCTTGTAGTATAACTATTTATACCTCTTCTCATATTTGAAAGCACTTTGTCATTTATATGCTGTAGAGGTATATCTAAGTATTTACACATCTTTGGATTAGAAGCCATTACATCTAAAACTCTATCTGGAAAGGAGTCTGGATAAGAGTATAGCAGTCTCACCCATTCAATTCCAGGCACATCACACAACTGCTCTAACAAAGAAGCTAGTTTACGCTCTCTATAAAGATCTAACCCATAATATGTTGTATCTTGAGCAATTACAATAAGCTCCTTCACCCCATTTAGAGCAAGAAATTTTGCCTCGTCTAATAACTCTTCAACAGGCAAAGAGATATGATTTTTCCTAATTAAAGGAATAGCGCAGTAAGAACAGACTCTATCACAACCTTCAGAAATTTTAAGATAGGCATAATGAGAAGGAGTTGTAAGATATCTACAACTGTTTAGTGAAACATCCCAATCACGGTCAATTGCCTTTAAAACAGTTTTAACATCAAAAACACCAAAAAAGCCATCTACTTCTGGAATCTCCTTTATTAGCTCATCTCTGTATCTCTGAGATAGACAACCAAAAACAAACACCTTTTTAGTATAGCCAAGCCTCTTGGCCTCAACTGCCTGTAAAATAGCTTCTATAGACTCCTCTTTTGCATCTTTTATAAAACCACAAGTGTTTAAAATTATAGCATCTGGTTTTGAGCTAGATAAATCTTCACTCTCTGGTATAATTTTAATTCCTGTATTAAAAATCTGCTTTAAAAGATGTTCTGAATCTACTCTATTTTTTGAGCACCCTAGGGTTATTAGTTGAACTGCCTTTACCATCAGTTACTAGTTGGTTCAACCTTTTCCTTATTTTGCACTTCTTCATTATCTTCTGCAACTTCAAAATCTAAAGAGGCATACTGCTTAAGATTGTTGTACCAATCTACAATTTTTTTCATATGAGAAACGTAGAAACGATCTCTATCATAGCCTGGAATAACAGCAGCAAAAAACTCTTTAAGCTCTTCTGGCTTAGACTTAGGACTAGGAGCTTCGCTCTCTCCAAGATGCTCTTTCATACTCTCCAAAACTTTAAGCAGAGGAAGTTCGTCATCTTCTGTATAGATAGAAATATCTGAAAGAGAGGTAAGTCTAGCACTCATTCCATGCATACTTCTTTTGCTAGTAGATAACGATTCTACTACAACTCCTTTGTTAGCTTGTGCTACAAACTTAAATAGACCTGGCTCTCCAGCTATAGATAAAATTTTTTGTAAATTTGTCTTACTCATACTAATTTTTAATCAAATAATTATATTCTTCTTTCGTTTTTAATCTTTTCATAAGCTTCAGAGATTTTTTTAAATCTCTCTTCTGCAGATTTCTGAACATCGGCACCTAAATGTGAAACTTTATCTGGATGGTGCTTTATTGCTAAATACTTATATGCTTTTTTCACCTGACTATCTGTTGCTTCAGGTGACACCTCTAATATTTGATATGCAGACTCAATACCGTTATCGAACATTGCAAAAATAGAATTACTTTCATTCGCTGGAATTGCTAATGCCAATGCAATCTCTCTAAGTATAAGCAATTCAGCATAAGTAACTGAACCATCTGCTCTAGCAATACCGGTAAGGTAATGTAGCAACTGAACTCTAGCTTCGTATCTCATATATCTACGAACCTGAATCCCTACATTCTGAATATCTACCTCTTTTTTCAATAAATCTTTGAGGTATTTTGTAGACTCAAGAGCTGCATCGGGGCCAAAGTTCTTTTTTAAAAACTCTTGTACATAGGTCAATTCGCTCTTCATAACCTTTCCATCTGCCCTCATAACAGCCGAAGAGAGAACCAAAAGACTAATCAAAAAGCTATTCCTCTCTTCTGTTTGTGAAAACCTACTCCTAGTTGAATAAGTGCTCTTGTCACCTGAACTCTCTTTCTCTAAAAAAGAGCCTAATGCAAAACCAAAGATTGCTCCTATAGGGCCTCCTACAGCCCAACCCAAAGCACCACTTATCCACTTACCATAGCCCATAATTTCTACTCTCCTTAATCAAAATAATTAACTGCGTCTAAAATATTGAGAATTTGAGGCAACACTGCTCTTTTCCCGTCTGCAAAGATAATAAAATCGGCTCTCTTCAACCTCTCTTGCTCTGAATATTGCCTTGCTATGCGCTCCTTCACCTGCTCTTCAGAGATATTATCACGTTTCATAACTCTCTCAATTCTTATATCATAAGGGGCTGTAACAACTATTACTTTATTTTCTGCCGAGTGAAAAATGGGCGTTTCAAAATAGATTGCAGTTTCTAACAGCACAACCTTGTGCCCCTGCTGCTCTTTTTTAGACTTCCATAAATTAAAATCTTCTAAAACTCTAGGGTGCACTATATTGTTAACCTTTGAGAGCAAAGAGGGGTTAGGGAAAATCTTTGCCGCCATTATATCTTTTCTTAACACCCCACCACTTATAATATCTCCTCCTAGCAAATCTACTAATTTCTTTATCAAGACTTTATCTGAGTCATAGAGCTCTTTAGCTCTAACATCTGCAATATAACTTGGAACACCTAGTTTATTGAAAAGACGTACAGAATAGGATTTTCCACTGCCTATACCACCAGTACAAACAAGACAAACAGCCATTATTTAAACTCCTTATTTTTATTTTTTAATGAAACAGTGCAATGAATATATGGAGGATCTGTTCTATAATTGATGACCCCTTGAGGAAGAAATTGCGGATGAGCAACTACTAATGTATCTTTTGAACCACTAAGCGAATTAAAATCTATCACTACAGAAAGGTTGTTATCCATTAAAAATTCGGCTTTCCTCATTGAAGATCTTAATATTAGTGATATCCTATTTGGTACAACAGTCACTTCAACTGTATCTGGTACATTAATAACATTAACTTTTGCCTCTTTAATCTCTTCGAAATACCTTTCAACTTCAAGAGAGTAAAAGACCTCTTGGTCTGAAAACTCAACTCCTTTAATGCTCTCTAATTTAATAAATCCAGAGATGGGAGAGTCTGCATTATAGACATTTATGTTAGTAGTATATATAGAATCTATGCTTTTAATTAAATCTGCATCACCAGAAATAATAATAGTAGACGGAGAAACTCTAAACCCTGTGGTAGGCATATATTGCTCTTTATAAGTTGCTCTACTTTTAACAGCTACGGGAACCTCTTTACCTCCAACTTGAGGGTAATTAAATAAAAGAGTATCTACGCTCAAATAATCTACATTAAGTTTATCTTCTACAGACTCAATAATAACATCTTTAATATCTGAAACAAGAAGATAAAATAGATCTTTTTCCCCTTTAGCTACTTTAAAATAAGAAGCTTCGGGGTCTAAAAAGAGTTCTGCTCCCTCTTTAGAAAAGCGGTGTTTCAATATATAAAAACCACTTGCTCTACCTCTAACAATTAGCTTAGTCAAAGATTCAGAGTCTGTAGCTCTCCCTTTTATAGAGACATTGGCATAAACTCTATACTGGAAAGAGTGGCTATATTGGTCTGAAAGCTTATGTACTGTCCAAATGACAAATGCAAGAAAGAGACAGAACAAAAAAAGTAATAATTGCCTGCCCCTTTCTAGATTAAAAAACATTTTGCCATTTTTAAACATGACAAAAAATTATTTTGTTGGTGGTAAATCTGCTATATCTTTAACTATTGCAGACTTATCTAACCTTAACTTAACATTACTATCTACCTCTACCAAAACATACTTCTCTTTCACCTCAGATATTACACCATAAACACCCCCTATAGTAACTACTTTATCTCCCTTTTGAAGATTGCTTCTGAACTTGATAAGCTCTTTTTGTTTCTTTTGTTGAGGACGAATCATAAAAAAATACATTACTACAAAGATAAGACCCATCATCACTAAAAAACTCCAGTTACCTGTACCAGCATCTGGATTTTGCTGAAGAATTACACTAAAATTCATTTTTCTTACTATTTAATTATTTTAATACAAATTTAACTATTCTACCGACCCTACCAAACCTCGTCCACTTTTTTCAATTTTTCCCTCCTCTTTTAAAGCCATTAAAACTTTATCTAACATGCCATTTACAAAAACCTTACTATTGGGAGTACTATAAAACTTAGAGAGTTCTACATACTCATTAATAGTAACCTTCATAGGTATATTAGGAAATGATACAGCCTCGGCAATACCCATTACTATGAGCAGAAGATCTACAGAAGCTAAACGTTCTGCCTTCCAGTTTATTGCATATTCTGCTATAAGCTTAGAGTATTCATTATATCTAATCATTGAGACATTTAAAAGCCTAATTGCATAATCTTTATCTTCTTCTTTAAGAAAAATTGAAGGATGGGAAAAAACTTCCTCTTTTTTAATAGAATATAGCTTTTTAGTAATAGTGTTAATTACAAAAGCTAAATCGTCTATCCAATAGAGATTTGAATCTTCTAAAATAGACTCTAACTCTTCACAATACTCTAACTCTTCCTCAAAAAATGTACATATTAGCTTTATATCTTCTTCCAAAGAGCTATTTCCAGAAGACATATACGCTTCAAAGTATGAAGTTTCTGAAAGTGTTTTATAGATCTTCTTTACAAACGAGATGTGATCTAACCAATTCAAGCCTCTTTTAGAGCAAAAAGTTTTAAATTCAATATCTTCATCTAATAGAAGAATAAGCCTGTTATCAACAAACTTTCTATTGGGATTTAAATCTTCTGGAGTTGGTTGGTGTTTTTTCAACCCCACTTCAATCTTTTGCTGGGCCACTTTTTTAAGCGCCAATGGTAAAGAGAGTATAAAATAATAGAGTTCAAGTGTTTTACTACAACTCAAAAGAAGCTCCTTCTCTGCTGCCAAAAATGAGTCTGAACCCGAACTTATATGGCTAAAAAGAACTTTAAAAACCTTGATGCGAATTAATCTTCTGCTAATCATAAAAACGAAATATTATCAAATATTTTACAAAGATAGATTTTTGTGCATTAAAAATAGTTTTATCTTTGCCATACGAACTTAAAAAAGATAAAAATGTACTTCGAAGATTTGGACAAGGCTAGCACGCAAGGTCGCAGTGGAGATGATGTTTATTCAAAACCAGTTAGAGCAGGAAAAAGGACTTACTTCTTTGATGTTAAGGCTACTAAGAACAACGATTATTACCTTACAATAACAGAAAGTAAGAGAAGAATTGAGAAAGATGGGAGGTTTGTATATGACAAACACAAGATATTTCTCTATAAAGAAGATTTTGAAAAATTTTCTCAAGGGCTAGAAGAGGTAATTAAATTTATCCGAGAAAATAACCCCTCAAACAAAGATAACCCCACGAGTGAGAGTCCAACCTCTTCATTTTCAGACGTTAAATTCGAAGAGTTATAATTTACAAAGGCTGCCTAGAAATTAGACAGCCTTTTTTATATCTCCAACCTAAACTTTATTATATCCGATTCCAAACGGCCCTCTATTACTCAAAACAATTTATCTCCTAAAACAAAGTACATAATTGTTGACAATAAGCTGAATATCTTAAGTAAAACTGTAGATGATATTAAAATAAAAAGATTACTTGAAAAATAACTACTCTAATATCAATAAACACCATATATCCAATTATCTTATAAAGCCTCAATTACTCTTTCTAACTGCTCTTTCACTCCATTTGCAAAATTGGATAGATTTGGATTTTCTACTGCCATCATAGATGCTACTGGATTTATAGCTGCCACCTCTACTTTGCCTCCTTCCAACTCCTGAACAATTACATTACAAGGTAACATAGTACCTATTTTATCTTCTTTTGAAAGCGCTTCATAGGCCTTAGCTGGGTTACATGCGCCCAAAATTCTATACTTCTTAAAATCTACATTAATCTTCTTTTTTAATGTCTCTTGCACATTAATCTCAGTTAATATTCCAAAGCCCTCTTTTTTTAGCTCTTCAGTCACTTTTGCTACAGCTTGGTCAAAAGAGTAATTTGTTGTTTTTGCGATATAATACTTCATAGTAATTATTTTAATTTATACTTATACTTTTGCATTTACTTTATAACAAATGATAGCACCTAACTGTTGAATCTTAATTAATCATTACAAGTAAATAGATTTTTTAATAATTTCTTTTAGGGTATTATCTTAATAGATTGTATTAATTAAGTAACCCAAATAGACCGAGACATGAACAAATTATTTCTTTACCTCTCTTTATTACTACTGTCTTTAACATTTTACACTAATAGCTCTGCCCAACGCATAGAGCAGCCTGTTGAGTGGAAAAGTTCTGTAGTTAAACTTGAAGAGAACCTTTACCAGATTAAATTAATTGGAACATTAGATATAGACAGGCCAGAATGGCATCTTTACGACCTTGGCCCCTACCAAGATGGTCCCACACCTACAACACTCACTATTGAGACAGAGCCTAAGGGCTTTGAACTAGTTGGCAAGCCCGAACTTCTTAGTAGGTCAATCAAAAAATTTGATCCGATGTTTGGTATGGAGATTGGTATTTGTGAAGAAGATCTAATTGTTGCACAAACCATTCGTGTTACATCTGCCACAGACTCTGTCTCAATCCTAGCTATTATAGAGTGGCAAGCCTGCGACAACCAATCTTGCCTCCCGCCTACAGATAAAGAATTTACCAT
>JAQVZL010000099.1 GCA_028708215.1 Bacteroidales bacterium | reverse complement strand
AGAAGAGGCTATCTCAATTTTAAGAGGTCTTAAAGAGAGATATGAAAACCACCATAAGGTTCAAATTAAAGACGATGCATTAATTGCAGCTGTAGATCTTTCTCATAGATATATCTCTTCTAGACACCTGCCCGATAAGGCTATAGACCTAATAGATGAGGCTGCTGCACGTTTACGGTTAGAGATAAACTCGGTACCAGAGGCTATAGATGAGCTTAATAGGAGAATAAGACAGTTAGAGATTGAGAAAGAGGCTATTAAGAGAGAGGGAGATAAAAAGAAAAGTGGAGAGCTTGCTACGTCACTTAAAGAGTTAATTACTGAAAGAGATGCAAAAAATGCTGTTTGGCAAGAAGAGAGAAAAATTATTGAGCAAATTCAGAGGAAAAAAATTGAGATAGAGGAGCTTAAATATAAAGCTATGGAGGCCGAAAGAGGTGGAGATTATGGGAAGGTGGCCGAGATTAGATATGGTAAAATAGTAGCAGCTCAAAAAGAGATTGAAGAGCTAAATATTAAAAAGGGAGCTGGTGAGTTCTCTATGATAAATGAGTTTGTTAACCCAGAGGCTATTGCCGAGGTGGTAGCCAAATGGACTGGGATTCCTGTTAACCGTATGTTAGAGAGTGAGAAAGATAAGTTGCTACGTATGGAAGATGCTCTACACCAGAGAGTAATTGGCCAAAACGAGGCAATAACAGCGGTTTCTAATGCTATTCGCCGTAGTAGGGCAGGTCTTCAAGACCCTAACAGACCAATTGGTTCATTTTTGTTTATGGGAACAACTGGAGTGGGAAAGACAGAGCTAGCTAGAACTCTTGCTCAGTTTCTTTTTAACGACCAGAACATGATGACTCGTATAGATATGAGTGAGTATCAAGAGAGGCACTCAGTCTCTAGATTAGTGGGAGCTCCCCCAGGATATATAGGCTATGAAGAGGGGGGGCAGTTAACAGAGGCTGTTAGAAGAAAACCTTACTCTGTAATTTTGTTAGATGAGATAGAGAAAGCCCACCCAGATGTATTTAACATTTTATTACAAGTGTTAGACGATGGCCGTTTAACAGACAATAAAGGGAGAACTGCCGATTTTAGAAATACTATACTAATTATGACCTCTAATGCAGGGTCAGAAGCTATTCAGGCTAACATTAAGCAGATGACAGATACCAACCGAGAAGAGGTTATAGAGAAGACTAGACTAGAGGTTATGGAAGTTCTTAAGAGTAATGTTCGGCCAGAGTTTATAAACCGAATAGACGAGATAGTTGTTTTTCATCCTTTGACAGATAGTAATATTCGAGATATTCTTATGTTACAGTTAGATATGGTTAAGGCTAAGATAAAAGAGATGGGAGTAACTCTGGAGTTTACAGACTCGGCCCTTACATATTTAGCTAAGAAAGGGTATGACCCTGCCTATGGGGCAAGGCCAGTTAAACGTATATTGCAAAGAGAGCTTGTAAATGAACTTGCTAAATCTCTGCTAGAGGGGAGCATCAACAAAGAGAATCCTGTAGTTGTAGACCTATCTGGAGGAAGCCTGAGTTTTAGGAATTAAAATTTTACACCAATTCTCTTTTATTTAAACACCAGTTTGTCAAGAAGTTAGTGATAGCTTTGGGAGAGTTATGGTAGATGAATTGGTCCGTCAAACCCTACAGGAATACCTATTAACATCCATATTGTAAGCATAACTGCCCACACTAGCATAAAGATTACGGTATAAGGAATCATTAGTGAGATAATTGTTCCTATGCCGTTTTTCTCGTCGTAACGTTGTGCATAAGTTACTATTAGAGCAAAGTAGCTCATCATAGGAGTTATCACATTGGTTACTGAATCACCTACGCGAAAGGCTGCTTGAGTAATGCCTGGGTGGTACCCTAGTATCATGAACATTGGTACAAATACTGGTGCCATTATGGCCCACTTTGCAGAGGCACTTCCCATAAACATATTCAAAAAAGCAGAGAGGAGTAGAAAGGATAGAATAAGTGGGATTCCTGTAAACCCTATATGGCTCAAAAATTGGGCTCCATCTATTGCTACAACTAAACCTAAGTTTGAGTAGTTAAACCAATAGATAAACTGTGCTGCAAAGAATACTAAAACTATATATGCTCCTAACCCTTTCATTGAGCCTGTCATATGCTTTATTACATCTTTGTCGTTTTTAATTGTCTTTACTATAATACCGTAAATAAGACCTGGCACAAAAAAGAGGAGTAGAAGCCCTACAACTATACCAGAAAAGAAGGGAGATCTTAATATTCCACCAGTATCGGGGTCTCTGAGCAGCCCATTCTCAGGAATAATAGTCCATGCCATTGCTGCAATAAAGATGAGAGTACCTATACCTGCCCAACGCAGTCCTTTTTTCTCTAGAGGAGTAATTTGCTCAATCTCTAGCGCCTTTTCATTACCGGTGTATTTACCTAGCCGTGGCTCTACAATTTTTTCTGTAATCCAAGTTCCAACAATTATAACCATTATAGCACTTGCTACCATAAAGAAGTAGTTTACCATTGGGTTTATATCCATTGTTGGGTCAATTATATTGGCGGCCGAGGTTGAGAGGCCTGCAAGTATAGGGTCTACAGATCCTATTAAAAAGTTAGAGCCAAAGCCTGCGCTCACTCCTGCAAAAGCAGCAGCAAAGCCTGCCATTGGGTGCCGCCCTAGTGCATGAAAAATCATTGCTCCTAGTGGGATGAGTATTACATATCCTATCTCTGAGGCAAGGTGTGAAAAGATACCTGCTGTAATAATTGCAGCAGTAATTAATTTGGGTGGTGCTCCTAATACTAATTGACGTACAAGAACTGTGAACAGTCCAGAACCTTCGGCAACCCCTATCCCTATCATAATTACTAGGACTAGGCCTAGTGGTGGGAAGTTTACAAAGTTGCTCTCTACGTTAGTATATATCCAGCGGATACCATCGGCATTTAAGAGGTTTCTTACGGGGATAATCTCGCCTGTTGCGGGATGTGTGGCTTGGAGGCCTACGGCAGATGCCCACCAAGAGAGTAGGGCTACCAAAGCTGCCATCATTAAAAAGAGAGTAGCGGGGTGTGGCAGCTTGTTGCCTACTACTTCTATGTTATCTAAAACTCGGGCAAAACGGCTTTTTTTAGTCATTTTGTCATTAATGGTTTATATTCCTTTTGGAATGGGTTAATAAATAGCCTACTGTTGCTCACAAAAATCGTACCCCAAAAAATGACATTCTTTCACTATTTTTGTGGTTTAAAATGTAAATTTAAATAGATGAAAGAGAGTAATTGTTTTTTTTGAGCAGATGGATTTATGGACAAAAGAGAGAATTCCCTATTTCTTTCTTATAGATTATAAGTGCCAAAAGCCTGTAATTTATAGGTTAGATGAGTTAGAAGAGCACAATGTAAAGATTAGTTTTCCTCACAAACCATCTATTAATTTGCACAAAGAAGATGTTGCTATTTATAAATACCCCACTTCGTTTGAGAGATATAAGGCTCAATTTACCAAGGCTATGGAGTTGATGGAGCAAGAGAGTGTCTGTTTGCTAAACTTAACTTGCGAAACTCCCATTGATTTGAATGCTGGTTCAATTGCGGGTACTCCCAAAGCTAAAGCATTAGAGATAATTGATAACACAGAAATTCACAACCGAAATTACTACTCTGGTGTGTGTGGTATTTTTGATGGCGAGAGTTTAGATAGTTGTGTTTTGATTCGGTTTATTGAGCAGAGGGGTGGCTCTTTTTTTTATAAGAGTGGAGGGGGAATTACTAGTCAAAGCAGTGTGCTTTCCTTTGTATGGGCTGTACAAATTACGCGTAGTTTACAATATTAATAAAATTGAACAAATTGAGGTCTCGGCCTACTCAATAAGAGAAATTTCTAAATGAATATTCCAAAAATGTAATTCTACTTTGAGAATTTTCCAAAACGAATTGTAAAGACTCCATTGTATATGCAGGAGATCAACTCCAAAAGCGAACTGCTGCAACAGTT
>JAQVZL010000098.1 GCA_028708215.1 Bacteroidales bacterium | reverse complement strand
GTAAGCGGTGCAATTACTAGCATTGCGATACTGTTAATAGTTATCTTTTTATTTAAAGAGGGTATTGGACTATTCAGCTCTCCGGCTGTAGAAAAAGGGTATGCTCTATATGTTAACTCCAAAAATAACGTAAGTAATCTTACTGTAGAGGATATAAAAAAAATATTCGATAGTGAGGTTTCCAGCTGGAAACAGTTTAGTGGTAACGACCAAGAAATTAAGGTGTTTCGCTTTGAAGAGATATTTGACATCTATTCAGAAGAGCAATTAGGCGTAGAGTACTCTTTACTGCCCAATAAATTAGGAGAAATTATTCTACAAAATCCAAATATTATAGCATACCTGCCAATAGAGTATGCTCCGTCAGAGGTATTAGGAATTAAAGAGCTACCAATTAAAAGTATTAGTATTAATAATTTTTTTGGAGGAGAAGAGTGGATCCCTACTGCTACCCCTGCCCCTCTGTTTGGTCTGTTGCCTCTGTTATTGGGAACATTACTTGTTAGCATTGTGGCTATACTCTTTGCTTTACCCCTGGGGTTAGGTGTTGCTATCTATTTATCTGAATTAGCTGGAGAGAGAACTCGTAAATTTATGAAGCCTACAATAGAGCTACTTGCAGGTATTCCATCTGTAGTTTATGGATTTTTCGGTTTAGTTGTTCTTGTGCCAATTGTTCAGAAAACCTTAGGGTTACCTGTAGGTGAAACAGCATTCACAGGAAGCCTATTACTAGCTATAATGGCACTGCCAACAATAATAACAGTTGCCGAGGATGCTATGCGCAATACTCCACGATCTGTTCGAGAAGCTAGTCTTGCATTAGGTGCCACTCACTGGCAAACAATCTATAGAGTGATAATCCCTTATTCCGTATCGGGAATATCTGCAGCTATTGTTCTGGGAATTGGACGTGCAATTGGAGAAACTATGGCAGTACTAATGGTTACCGGTAATGCTGCAGTTATGCCACACTCTCTATTTGAATCGGCCAGAACAATCCCTGCGACTATAGCTGCCGAGTTAGGAGAAGCTCCCGCTGGTGGTGCCCATTATCAATCATTATTTCTATTGGGAACCATACTGTTTATCATAACTCTAATTATTAGTATTACTGCAGAAGTTATTTCTAAAAAACAACCTAATACCGGGGAGTAATGATGGATAAAAAAATAAGCCAACAGATAGCATTTTGGATATTTAGAGTACTGGGTATTTTAGTTATTGTAATACTATTCTGGATTTTAGGATTCATAATATATAATGGAATTGGAGTAATTAGTTGGGAGTTTCTATCTACTAGCCCAACAGAAGGAATGACCTCCGGAGGTATTTTACCAGCCATTGTAGGAACGGTATATTTAGTAATTGGAAGTATGATCTTTGCGCTTCCTTTGGGTATTATGTCTGCTATATATACAAATGAATATGCTGGAAACAGCTGGGTTGTGAAATTCATTCGTGTTATGACAAATAATTTAGGGGGGATTCCATCAATTGTTTTTGGGCTATTTGGAATGGTTTTATTTGTAAACACATTGGGATTTGGAGATTCAATATTATCCGGGTCTCTTACATTAGGGTTATTAGTATTACCATTAATAATCCGAACAACAGAAGAGGCGTTAAGAGCAGTACCCAATTCTTATAGAACTGGTAGTTTAGCATTAGGAGCTACAAAACTACAAACTATACGAAAAGTAGTATTACCCGCTGCTCTTCCTAATATTACTACGGGAGTAATTCTCTCTATTGGGCGTGTTTCCGGAGAGACAGCCCCTATCTTATTTACAGTAGCAGCATATTTCCTTCCAAAACTACCAAATAGTATTTTAGATCAGGCAATGGCTCTTCCTTATCATCTATATGTAATAGCTACAAGTGGAACAGATATAGAAGCATCCAGACCTATTGCCTATGGTACTGCCTTAGTTCTAATCTCTATTGTTTTATTGATGAATCTACTAGCAACATTTTTAAGAAGATATTTTGAAAGGCACAAAAGATAATTAAGGAATTAACTATATGATAGAAGCAAAAAATATTAATTTTTACTACGGCGATTTTCATGCGCTAAAAGATATTAGCATGTATATGAAAAAAAATACCGTAACTGCCCTAATAGGTCCTTCTGGTTGTGGCAAGTCTACTTTCTTAAGACTGTTTAACCGTATGAATGATTTAATTGATAATACACGTCTTACCGGAGAATGTCTAATTCAGGGTGAAAATATATACAATAAATCT
Organism: Bacteroidales bacterium; assembly: GCA_028708215.1. Taxonomy (GTDB): domain Bacteria; phylum Bacteroidota; class Bacteroidia; order Bacteroidales; family UBA932; genus Bact-08. Next base: position 1,949 of record JAQVZL010000098.1, on the reverse strand, counting down.
GTTCATGTAGACGAATTACGTAAAAAGGCCGGAATGGTATTTCAGAAACCAAACCCTTTTCCTAAATCTATTTTTGAAAATGTAGCTTATGGACTAAGAGTAAATAATATGTGAGATAAAGAATTTATTGAACAACGTGTATAAGAGTCTTTAATTGCAGCAGCTTTATGGGACGAAGTTAAAGACAAACTAAAAAAATCTGCCTTTGAAATCTCTGGAGGACAACAGCAAAGATTATGTATTGCTAGAGCATTGGCTGTTTCTCCTTCAATATTATTGATGGACGAACCTGCCTCGGCACTAGACCCTATCTCTACCTCTAAAATAGAAGAGCTAATTCATAAGCTTAAAGAGGAGTATACAATAGTTATTGTTACTCACAATATGCAACAGGCTGCTAGAATAAGTGATATGACCGGTTTTTTTATGATGGGAGAGTTGGTTGAATATAGTGATACAAAAAAAATGTTCTTAAATCCTCAAAAAGAGGCAACACAGAATTATATCACCGGGCGTTTTGGTTAATCATAAATGCCAATCAATAGAACAAATTAATAACTGAAATCATATAGAGATATGAAACATATAGAGAAAGAGATAAACTCTTTAAAAGAAGAGATAATACAGATGTGGAAATTAGTTGTTTCTCAATTAGAAAAAGCTAAGCAATCATTTATTAACAGCGATATTGAAACTGCTATAGAGATTGTTACCAGAGAGAAAAGTGTTGATGCATTTGAATTAAAAATAGATAGCGATTGTGAAAATTACATTGCTCTATACAGCCCGGTAGCTGTAGATTTAAGACTTGTTCTTTCTCTTCTTAAAATAAGTAATTCTCTGGAGAGAATTGGTGATTTAGCAGCAGGCATTGCCAGACATGTAATAGAAGATGAATGTAATAATAACAGCTTGGAATTAATTGAAAATCTACAACTAGAAGAGATGTTTGATACATTAATAAGTATGCTCTCAGATGGTTTAGTTTCTCTTGAATATGAAAGCACTATAAAATCTGAAAAAATATTGGCAAAAGATGATAAAATAGATCAAATATATCATAACTCTATTTACATTTTAAGTGAGTATATAACTAAAGATACCTCTTTTACTCTTTGTGGTTTAAAGTTATTACTACCTATTCGTAAATTAGAGAGAATTGGAGATTTGTGCAGTAATCTTGTTGAAGATATAGTTTTTTATGTTGATGCAATAGTGTTGAAACACAACGAACATCATAATAATAATTAGATAATAATTAACTTAGCAACAATAAACACTCTCTATTTAAAACAAAAATGAGATGCCCAAAAAAATATTAGTCGTAGACGACGATAAAAACATATGTGAAATACTTGAATTCAATCTAAAGAATGAAGGTTTTGAAGTTGAGTGTGCCTACTCTGCAGAAGAGGCTTTTAATAAATTAGACAATAGCTTTTCTCTAATGCTTCTAGATATAATGATGGGTGGTATGTCTGGCTACAAAATGGCAGAAAAATTACGAGCACAAAAAAACAACATTCCTATTATTTTTTTAACAGCTAAAGACACCGAAAATGAAATGCTCACAGGGTTTTCAGTGGGGGCAGATGATTATATTCCAAAGCCCTTTTCTATAAAAGAGGTAATTGCTCGCATTAAAGCTGTAATAAAAAGAGTCTCCCAAAGTGCAAAAGAGGTAAACAATACCAATCAAATTATCTATGAAAATATAGTTATAAATTTAGAAACTAAAGAATTAATAATTGAAGAAAATAAAATTCTTTTAACAAAAACTGAATTTGAAATTCTTACTCTATTGGCAAAAAGTCCAGATAGAGTCTTTTCTCGCGAAGAGATTATTAATAATGTCTGGAAGGAGACTCCATTTATTACAGAAAGGACTGTAGATGTACATATTACACGATTACGTAAAAAAATGGGACAAAGTGCATCAATTATTACTA
>JAQVZL010000043.1 GCA_028708215.1 Bacteroidales bacterium | reverse complement strand
TAGCGGAGTTGTGGTAACTTTAGGGACAGACGGGTGCGCATCTTCCAACAATTTAGATATGTTAGAGACAATGAAAACTACAGCTCTACTACAAAAAGGGTGGAGAGGAGATGCTACTGCAATGCCCATTAATGAGTTAATGGATCTCTCAACAAAAAATGCTGGCTTAGCTATAGGAGTTAATTGTGGAATTATAAAGGAGGGAGCTTTGGCAGATCTTACAATTATAGATATAGACAATTACGCTTTTACACCCAACATAAACCTCTATGCAAACTTAATTTATTCTGCAAATAGCTCTTGTGTAAACACCGTTATTTGCAATGGAAAAATATTAATGAGAGAGAGAAAGGTAAAAGGCCAAGAAGAGATTCTAGAAAATGTAAATAGATTATATAAAAAGTTACTTTAAATTAGATTTAAATAGCTATCTTAAAAACTTTAATTTTATAAAAATGTCAAAAGAGTATATAGAGCGTATTAACAAGGCTGCTAAATTTATATCAGATAAAATAGATGGTAAAACTCCCTTTGCAGGGATAGTTCTAGGTAGCGGATTAGGAGAATTAGCAGAAAAGATTGAGAATAAAATAGTTATTCCCTATACAGAGATACCAAATTTCTCTAAATCTACTGCAGTTGGGCACAAAGGGAATTTAATTGCTGGGTATTTAGGCGAAAAGTTTGTAGTAGCTATGCAGGGTCGCTTTCACTTTTATGAAGGTTATGGGATGGACCAAGTTACTCTTCCAGTAAGGGTTATGAAAGTTTTAGGAATCTCTTATTTCTTTGTTTCTAATGCTGCAGGAGGCGTTAACCCTAGCTTTAGAGTGGGAGATTTAATGATTATAAAAGATCAAATAAACTTAATGCCAAATCCTTTGATAGGTAAAAATTTAGATGAATTTGGCCCACGCTTTCCAGATATGACAAGACCATATGATCTTGAACTTATAAAAAGAGCAAAAGAGATTGCAAAAGATTTAAATATAAAAGTTACTTCTGGAGTTTATTTAGCTAGTACAGGCCCAACTTACGAGACTCCTGCAGAGTATGGTTTCTTTAGAACAATAGGTGCCGATGCTGTAGGTATGAGTACAGTACCAGAAGTTATTGTAGCTAGGCACTCATCAATTCCAGTTTTTGGAGTCTCTGTAATAACTAACGAGGGTTTTAATTTTTCGGAAGATTTTGTGAATGATGGAGACCATGTAGTAGAAGCAGCCAATAGAGCAGCTGAAAAACTAGAGAGAATAATTACATCGCTTATAGCTTCACTTTAATTTCACTGTTATGGAATCTATGCCAAAAGAGTTTCTCCCAATGGCTAAAGAGCTTGCCAAATATTCAAGATTAGTTTGGGATATGAGATTTGTAGAGGCAAATGGAGGTAATTTATCTGTAAAAATAGCAGAAGATCTTATTATTACTACTCCAACAATGATGTCTAAGAGAGAACTCACTCTAGATGACATGGTTGTTTGCACTCTCAAAGGCGATATTGTATTTGGATCTCGTAGCCCATCTAGTGAGCTTCACTCTCATTTGGCTATCTATAATGTAAATGAAAATGCCAAGGCTATTGTGCACTCCCATCCCCCTTATGCTACCTCGTATGCCTTTGCAGATGATATGCCCATTGAATGGCTTGCTCCAGAATCGGTTTTTTGGATTGGAGAGATATGTGTTATACCATTTCTAATGCCTGGCTCTATAGAGCTCTCCAATGAGATTAAGAGAACTTGTAAAGAAAAATATGTGCTTTTTCTTAAAAATCATGGATTAATAACATGGGGGGAAAGTTTACAAAACGCAATGTGGAGAACAGAAGTTATGGAGAGTTACTGTAAAACAGCTCATCTTATTTCTACACGAGGGGCAAAACCAGCAAAGCTCAATAGTAAACAGGTTAATATGCTTGTAAAACTTAAAGAAGATTTTCACAGATGACAAATATTTTTGGATGGGATTCAGTTCAATATAGTGAATCAAAAAAAGCAATGATTATTTTAGATCAAACTCTTTTACCAAATAAAGAGAGTTTTATCTCAATTAATAAAGAGTCCCTCCTTAAAGAAGCAATAAAGTTATTGAAAGTAAGAGGTGCTCCAGCCATTGGGATTGCCGCTGCTATTGGGGCTGCAGTAGTTTTAGAGAGATATCCTGCAAAGACAAATTCAGAACTAATAAATGAGTTTAATAGGTTATCTAAAGAGCTTATTTCACTAAGGCCTACAGCTGTTAATTTAAAAAACTCTTTAGTTAGGCTCCAAAAAGCATTAATAGAACATAGTTTTGGATATAATGTAAAAGAACTTAAAGCTCTTTTATTAGAAGAGGCACTTAAAATTAAAGAGGAAGATATTGCAGCAAATATAAAGATGGCACAACATGCTTTAACTCTGCTAAAACCAGGTGACACAATACTTACCTATTGCAATGCTGGCCACCTAGCTGTTTCTAGATATGGCACAGCTCTCTCTCCAATATATTTAGCTAAAGAGAGAGGGATAGATTTAAAAGTTTATGTTTGTGAAACAAGGCCACTACTTCAAGGAGCAAGGTTAACAACTTACGAACTAAAAAAAGCTGGAGTAGACTTTACTCTTATTTGTGACAATATGGTTGCCCATTTAATGTCTCAAGGTAAGGTTAATGCCGTAATAACAGGGTGCGATAGAGTTGCAGCTAATGGCGATACAGCAAATAAAATAGGGACTCATACTCTCTCTGTATCTGCTTCATATTACAATATCCCCCACTATATTATTGGCCCATCTACAACAATAGATTACTCCTGCCCAAGTGGGAGTCAAATAAAAATAGAGGAGAGGGAGAGTGCCGAGATTACAGATATGTGGTATAATAAAAAGATGGCTCCGCCAGGTATAAAAGTTTATAACCCCGCATTTGATATAACCCCAGCTAAATTAATCTCTGCTATTATTACAGAAACCGGAATTTATAGATTCCCTTATAAATTTAAGATTAATGATTAAAAATATAGTATTTGATTTAGGAGGAGTTATTGTCCCTTTAAATAGAGAGGCTTGTAACAGTGCCTTTTCTAAAATAGGGTTTAAAGATTTCAATAAAATTCTTAATGATTATTTACAAGAGGGCTTCTTTTTACAGTACGAGAAAGGAGATATCTCTTCGGAGGAGTTTCGTAACATAATTAGAGAAAATATGTCTCCTCCATTTAATAGAGACGTAAAAGATAGCGAGATTGATAATGCACTAAAAGCATTTTTAGATGAAATTCCACAAGAGCGAATAGAACTTCTATTGTCTCTAAAAGAGAATTACAAACTCTATATGCTTAGTAATACTAACCCAATTGCAATATCTGGTGTAGAAAAGCTTTTCTTAAAAACTGGCTATCAAATGAGAGAGTGCTTCAATAAACTTTTTCTCTCATATGAGATGAAAATGGTAAAGCCCAGTAGTGAAATCTATACAACCATGCTAGAGCAAGCCAATATGATTCCTTCACAGACGCTATTTATAGACGATTCTCCTGCAAACATAGACTCGGCCGCTAAAGTTGGCCTTAAAACAATTCTTTACCTCCCTGGGGCCAATTTAGTAAGGGAGGTTAAAGCAGCACTATGATTAGATTTATAAGTCTTTCCAGTGGCAGTAGTGGTAATAGTTACTATATAGGAGATCAAGAAGTTTCATTTCTTATAGATGCAGGAATAGGTGCAAGAACAATAAAGAAGCGTCTATTAGAATATGGTATTTCAATTGACTCCATAGATTTTATTTTAGTAACACACGACCATTCAGACCACATAAAACATTTAGTCTCTGTCTCTGAAAGGTTTCTCAAACCAGTTGTAGCAACAGAGTTGCTTTTTAGATCTTTAGAAAAGCATCCCCACTCCAAAGGAGGTATTAAAAGATTCAAAAAAACAGTAGAGAAAGAGATTCCATTTGTTTTTAAAGATGTTTCAATTACAGCATTTGATGTGCCCCACGATGCTACTGAAAATTTAGGATATTTTATAGACTTTAGGGGAGAGAAGTTTACCTTTGTTACAGATCTTGGTAGGTTTACTCAAAGAGTGGCAGATTTTTGCAAAATCTCCAACCATATTATAATTGAATCTAATTACGATGCTCATATGTTAGATTCAGGGAATTACCCCTCTTATCTAATAGACAGAATAAGGGGTGGAAGAGGCCATTTAAGTAATTTAGAAACTGCGTTAGCTGTTAGAGGTGTTTATCATCAAAAGGTGAGAAATATTTTTTTGTGTCATTTAAGTGATAATAACAATACCCCTGAACTTGCATTTGAAGCAACTAAAAATGCTTTATGCGAGTTAGGGGTAAATGTTGGGCAAGATGTACATCTATCTTGTCTTCCAAGAAAGAGCCATGTATGCCATATTATTAAAGCTGAGGGCCGCTAGCTACAAGAGCTTTAGCAGCATCGTTATCACAATACTTCTCGAAGTTAGCAATATATTTAGCAGCTAATTTTTTGGCCTTTTTTTCCCACTCTTCTACATTTGAATATGTCTCTCTTGGGTCTAAAATGCCATCGGAAACATTATGAAGTTTTGTTGGGATAGTGAGGTTTAGAATTGGAATATGTTTAGTATTGGACTCTTCTATTGAGCCATCTAAGATAGTGTCAATTATAGCTCTAGTGTTTTTTATTGAAATTCTTTCTCCAGTACCATTCCACCCAGTGTTTACAAGATATGCTGTTGCCCCATTCTCTTCCATTCTGTCTGTTAAAAGTTTAGCATAGACTGTTGGATGAAGAGACAAAAATGCTTCGCCATAAGCAGGAGAGAAAGATGGGATAGGGTCTGTAATTCCTCTCTCGGTTCCAGCCATCTTAGAGGTATATCCATTAAGAAAATGATATTGAGCTTGGTTTTTATCTAGTTTAGAAACTGGTGGGATAACACCATAAGCATCGCAAGTTAAGTAGATAACTTTTTTTGCATGACCCGCTTTCGAGGGAAGTACAATTTTATTAATGTGAAAGATAGGGTAAGAGACTCTAGTGTTTTCTGTAATTGAATCATCGGCAAAATCAATAGAGCCATCTTCTCTTACAGTAACATTCTCTAGAAGAGAATCTCTCTTTATAGCATTCCAAATATCTGGCTCGTTTTTTTGGCTAAGATTAATGGTTTTTGCGTAGCACCCACCTTCTAGATTGAAAATACCATCATTGTCCCAGCCATGTTCGTCGTCTCCAATTAAATAACGTTTTGGATCTGCAGATAGGGTGGTTTTACCTGTTCCAGAGAGACCAAAGAATATTGCAACATCTCCTGCCTCTCCAACGTTTGCAGAACAGTGCATAGAGGCAATACCTTTGAGAGGTAAGTAGTAGTTCATCATAGAAAAAATCCCTTTCTTTAGCTCTCCACCATACCAGCTACCTCCAATAATTTGCATCTTTTTTGTTAGGTTAAAGAGCACAAATACATCTGAATGAAGCCCATGTTCTTTCCACTTTGGGTTAGTTGTTTTTGCTGCGTTAATTGAAACAAAATCTGGTTCTCCGTAATGTTTTAACTCATAATGAGATGGGCGGATAAACATATTAGTTACAAAATGAGCTTGCCATGCAACTTCCATTATAAAACGGACCTTCATTTGAGTGTTTGCATTTGTACCGCAAAAAGTATCTACAACATAAATTGTATCTTTATTAGAGAGTTGTTCCTCTACAAGTGAGTAGCAATCTTCCCACACATTTTTTTCAATGGGTTTGTTTACATTTCCATCCCACCAGATACTATCTTTAGTAACTTCATCTTTAAGGATATACCTATCTTTTGGAGAGCGACCTGTAAATATGCCAGTTTTAACAGCTACTGCACCAGTATTTGTTAATTCACCTTTTTCAAAACCTTGATTTTTGGGTGACATTTCTGCTTGAAACAGCTCTTCGTAAGTTGGATTGTAAATAACATTTTTTACACCATGAATTCCGTAAATGGAAAGATCTACTGCTTTCATAAAATTGTAATTAGATTAAAGTATTTATTGATTTTTTGCACATAAAGCACGAATATAGCTAAAATATTGTAAGTACGTATTGTTATTATTTATTATTATTTTTGTAGAAAGAAAAAAAGAGTGACTCCTAAAGAAATATTAAAGAGATATTGGTCTTACAACAGTTTTAGGCCTCTTCAAGAAGAGATCATAAATTCTGTTATGAGCAAGCAAGATACACTTGCTCTCTTGCCAACTGGCGGGGGTAAGTCTCTCTGTTTTCAAATACCAGCTCTTATGCAAGAGGGTATCTGTATAGTTGTTTCTCCTCTAATTGCTTTAATGAAAGACCAAGTAGAGAATCTTAGAAACAGAGGGGTTAAAGCGCTGGTTGTTCACTCTGGCATGAGTGCAAACGAAGTAGATGCTGCGTTAGATAATGCAATTTATGGTAGTTATAAATTTCTCTATCTCTCTCCAGAGAGGCTTAGAACAGAGATGTTCAAAACTAGGGTTTCTAAGATGAACGTCTCATTCATAGCTGTAGACGAGGCTCACTGTATCTCTCAATGGGGCTACGATTTTCGCCCAGATTATCTTCTTATTAAAGAGATTCAAGAATATACTGGAAAGATACCTATTGTGGCTCTCACAGCAACAGCCACTCCAGAAGTAACTTTAGATATTATGAATAAATTGGGTTTTGAAAAACCCAATTTGATTAAAGGTAATTTTGAAAGAGAAAATCTCTCTTATGTTGTACGTTATACCGAAGATAAAAATGGTTCTCTATTGAGAATTGCTAAATCTCTAAATGGTTCGGGAATTGTATATGTGAGGGAGCGTAAAAGAGCACAAGAGATTGCCGGTTTTTTAAACTCACAAGGCATTTCGGCAGATTCCTATCATGCAGGCTTCTCCTCTAAACTACGCTCTAATAAGCAAGACCAATGGATGAGTGGTACTATTAGTGTAATTGTCTCTACCAATGCATTTGGAATGGGAATAGATAAAGGAGATGTAAGGTTTGTTTGCCACTACGATATGCCAGAATCTTTAGAGGCCTACTACCAGGAGGCTGGTAGAGCTGGCAGAGACGGAGAGCGCTCTTTTGCAGTTTTGTTATGGAATAATCACGATATTAAAAGACTTAGGCAAATAGTTAAAGTAACCTTCCCAGAGACAGAGTACCTCTCTTCTATTTATCAAAAGCTTTACCGCTTTTGCGATATAGCTTATGGAGATGGAAAAGACTTTGTTACAAGGTTTAATCTTAAAGATTTTGCAATACAGTATAAACTTCATGCAGCTACTGCCTACTATGCAATTAAATATTTAGAGAGCGAAGGTTTTCTTAAACTTACAGAGGAGTTGAATAACCCCTCTAGAATAATGTTCATAGTAAATAGAGATGAGCTTTATGGAGTGCAATTGAAAGATGAAATTTTAGATACATTTATTAAATCTCTTTTAAGATTGTATCAAGAGCTCTTCTCTAACTATGTCTCAATAGACGAGGAGTTTATTGCAAGAGTAACCAGAAATAGTGTTGCTGCTATATCAGCTATGTTAATAAAGCTCTCTAGAATGAGTGTTATTGCCTATATTCCAGGAGCAAAATCGCCGCTACTTATATTTAATTTAGACAGAGAGAGTGAAAGTGGGTTCTCAATATCAAAGGAGAGTTACACCAAAAAGCTAGACTCATTTAATAAGCGAATAGAATCTGTTATATCATATGCAAACCAGAACACTAAATGTCGTTCGGGTTATTTAGTGGAATATTTTGGACAGAAGGAGTGGCAAAAGTGTGGTATTTGCGATGTTTGCATAGGTAAAAAGAAAATGCAAGAGAGTGCTGGCTACCAACAAGAGGTTGAGCGCAAACTAATTGAGCTTCTAATAGAGTCTCCCCGAACTCTATCTGAACTTACTCTTCTCTTAAACGACGATACTAAATACTACCTAGAGCTCCTTAGAAACATGGCAGATAGGGGGGGCATAAAAATAGAGGGCGATATCATAATTTTGATCAAATAAATTTAAGGAGCTTGTGGCTGAGTTGGTGCACGGGTAGGCCCATTACATTAAAGTAAGAGCCTTCTATTCTTGAGATTGCGCTATAGCCTATCCACTCTTGAACTGCATATGAGCCGGCTTTGTCATAAGGTGAGTAGTTATCTATATAGTAATCTATTTGCTCTTTGTAGAGTTGGTTAAAGAAGACTGTGGTTTTTGATGAGAAAGTTTCACATTTGCCAAGACCTCTTATTGTTACGGCTGTTATAACTGTGTGGCTTTTGGCAGAGAGCTTTTGTAGCATTGTAACGGCATCTTCTCTATCTGTAGGCTTGCCCAATATCTCTCCATCGCAAATAACAAGTGTATCTGCAGTAATCAATATCTCATTTGATTGCAGCTCTCTGTGAAACCCTTGCGATTTTCTCAATGAGAGAAGAGCTGGGATTTCTGCGGGATCACAAGCAGCGTCAAAACTCTCATCTATATTTCCATTTGCCTCTACAGTAAACTCTATATCTAAGCCAGCCAATAACTCTTTGCGCCTGGGTGAACCAGAACCTAGAATTATTCTGTAATTTTTTGTTTTCTCTTTTAAAATAGACATATAAGCAATATCCAATGTTTGGCCTTGTTTACCCAGAATGAGCTTGGTTGTTCTTATGCCATAGGTCTTTTACTTTTAGCGTCTGCTCAATTATATCTCTAACACAACCTCGGCCCCCGGGATAAATAGAGATATACTCACAAACCTCTTTAACCTCGGCAACAGCATCGGAAGGGCAACACGCTAGGCCACAAACTTTAAGAATATCAATATCTGGAATATCGTCTCCCACAAACAACACTTCAGATGGGTCTAAATCATATTTAGAACAGAAATCCATAAAATCTGGTAATTTATTCATAGATGTGAGATATATATCTTCTATACCTAAGGGAGCAAATCTAGTCTTAATACTTGGGGCAGAACCTCCTGTAATTATAGCAACTTGGTATCCGCTTAAGGTGGCCATTTTAACAGCATATCCATCCTTAGCATTGTGAGACCTAAGAAAGCCTCCATCTTCTGTAACTAAAACTGTTCCATCTGTAAATACACCATCTACATCAAATGCAAATGCTTTTATCTTAGATAACTTAACTTTGTAATTAGGCATATTATTTCTCTTTTCTTCTTTTTGAAATATTCCCAGTAAGAAGTTCATATACCTCTTTGTGCTCGGGAAAATTTTCTAATAATTTTAGATGTTTATTAATTGTATTAATGTCTCCTCTAATAGCAGGGCCTGTTTGAACTAAATGTGGCTCATATAAAAATGCCTTTCTTATGGTTTCTATGGCCAATGGCATTAAAGCAATATGGTTGGGTTTAGACAAATCGAATGCCAAACCGGTAAGATAATTTATAAAGTTACTCACATAAACAGCAGCTACATGAAGCTGAGCTCTCTCCTTAGAGTCAATTTCTCTATACTCTGCATTAAATGATATACAGATGTTTTCTAAAAGTGCCGAGACCTCTTTAGACGAAGATTCAATAAAAAATGGAATCATCTTAAAATCTACAGGTTTTGTTGCCGAGAGTGTCATTAAAGGGTATAAAACTCCGTAGTTAGGGAACTCCTTGAGCACCTCAAGAGGGGTTGCTCCGCTACAGTGCAGTACTAGAGGGAAAGAACCTTTTTGCTTGCATATTAAATTGAACTCTCTAGCTACTTTAGAGATAGCACCATCTGATACAGCCAATATTACTATTTCGCTTTTGGCAGCATTGGCATAATCTACAGACCCAAATACCTGGCTGGGCAAAGCATCTTGTTCATTAGCAGAGTGCTCTTCTTTATTAAGTATATAGGCAAGTTTTTTGGCTTTATTTGCGTCTCTACCACAAATACAATCTATCTTATGACCATATTTTTGTAGTGAAATGGCTAATCTATAAGCCACATTTCCATATCCAATAAAAGAGATTGAATATCTTTTCTTTAACTTTTCTCTATTCATCTCTCTTTATTCCAGATTTAATGAGGTTAATATAGGTTTTGAGAATAGATTTTTGTTTACCAGGAATAAGTATGGCATGATTCCCAAGATGGTTTTCTAAATAGTTGTCTAAATCTTCTTTCTCTTTAAAAATAAATTTAACTTGGGTTCGGCAACGCTCTTGTACAGCTGTATTTTGTACAATTTCTCCTTTATATAAATAGAATTTATCTAAATTATCTCCTGCACACTTAAATAGAGTGAATTTTCCAAGAGCAATATTTACAGTAATACCTACACCTATTTGTGATTCATAGTGGGTTGTTAAAGAGTAATTCTCTCCTATAGAAATAGGAGCAGTGCAGTGTGCAAAATCTACGCTTTTGTCTGTTCTTTCAATAGAAGAGGGGTTTGTCATAAATGAGACTGAGCCACATATCTCTTTTGCAATTATCATACTCCACAATGCTGGAATATCGCCCTCGCATCCACTAACAATACCAGAATCGTTTAGTAGTGCCAAGGCCAAACAAGCTGTTGTGTGACAAGTGTCAAGAAAATCGAAACATTTAACTGTTAGGGCATTTATAGAGTGCTCTTTACACAATTTGTTTAAAACATTATATAGTCTAACTGCCTCGTGAATAGAGTAGTCAGATATTTTTTCATCTTTATGTTCAGAAAGTCTTTCTATTAAGTGAAGAGAGTCATTATCTGCTGCATGTTCACTATTAAAGAGTCTTACAATGTTGTTGGTCTCTATCTCTATAAACTTTACACCATATATATTTTGAACTCTCTCTTTATCTATTTTAGAGGCAATTAACCATGGAGATTCATCTCCAATAAGGGCAATATTATATTTAGAAATTCTATTGAGACCACATTGGATTGTCTCTAAATTGTTAAGATCTTCTGATATTTCTGAAAGGTATTTATTACTTGGGCTAGCTGGTATATTCAAATGTTTAAACATTACATTATTGTTATGAAGCCAAGAAGAGATCTCAATAGATGCCGGAAGTGAATTATGATACGAGTCACTAATTAGAACCACAGGTTTAGGAAGCTTCGCTACTATTTGTAAAAACTTCTCTTCTGAGCCTCCAGACTCAATAAACACCACAGTGAAGTTATTAAGAACAGCCACCTGGTCTAAATACTGCGCGCCTATAAAATTAACATTATAGAGAGACCTCAGCAAGTTTAAAGACTCTCTACTAGTATCTGATAGGGGTTGTATCTTATTTAAATCTGAAGATAATAAAACCACATTTAAGGTTTTTTCAATATTTTCCATATTTATTTGAATAAATGATTCCTAACAAAGTTATCAAAAAGAGTGAAACTCTCCCAAAGCTTTTAAAAGCTTTGGGAGAGTTTTAAGAACAAAATTAAGATTAAATGGTTATAGATTTTAATACAACTAACATTATATGAGTCATAACCATTCACACGGTCATTCACATGACCACTCTGCAACCAAGAATATTGCAACTGCTTTTTTTTTAAATCTCTTTTTTGCAATAATTGAGCTTTTTGGAGGTCTCTTTACCAATTCGGTAGCAATACTTTCAGATGCTGTGCACGATTTTGGAGATGCTCTCTCTCTGGGGGTAGCTTGGTATCTTCAAAAGGTCTCTGTCAAAAAAGGGGATAACAGATTTTCTTATGGCTATAAAAGATTTTCGTTATTGGGTTCTATATTTATATCTGTAGTATTGGTAGTTGGCTCTGTTTTTATTGTTACTGAGAGTGTAAAGAGGCTGGCAAGCCCGCAAGAGACAGATGCTACAGGTATGGTAATATTGGCTATTCTTGGGATTATTGTTAATGGTGCAGCCGTCTTAAGACTTAAAAAGGGAACCTCACTTAATGAAAAAGCAGTAATGATTCATTTGATGGAAGATGTGCTTGGTTGGGTTGCGGTGTTAATAGGAGGTATTCTAATGCACTTTTGGAATGCCACTTTTATAGACCCTCTTTTATCTATCTTAATAACTATATGGGTTCTTTATAATGTATATAAAAACCTCACCTCTACAATAGCTATTATGTTACAGCAGGTTCCAGAAGGGGTAGATTTAGAGGCTCTAAAAAAGGAGTTTGCTACTATAGAGAATGCCCACTCTCTGCACGACCTTCATGTTTGGAGCTTAGATGGAGAGAGCCACATTATGTCTGTCCATTTAGTTATGCAAGAAAATGTCACAAGAGATCAAGTCCAGCAAGCCAAGCAGCGCCTAAAAGAGCTAGCCAACAACAAAGGCATTGGCCATGTAACAGTAGAAGTCGAATTCATAGACGAAGCCTCACGTTGCAAATACTACCAAGACCCCTGCTAATCCATCGCCGTGGTTTTTGGCACTCTCCTGTTAATCAGACATATGTAATTTCATCGCCGTGGTTTTTAGTGCTCTAGATAAATTCACAACGTCCATCTGCAACATGGATTATCATAAAACTCAATAATTTTGTTGTTTTGCATAACTATTTAATAATAAGTAATTTATATTTATATTTATATTTTTATTTATATTTATATTTTTATTTATTTTTATTTTTATTTTTTTATATTTACGAATTAATTACTTAAAAAACATAGATATATGAACTCATCAAAATGGATTTTTATAGTTGTAAGTGGATTTATTCTTTTAGGTGCATATTCATGCACAAAAAGGAGTTCTCTTAAGGAGTATCCAATTGCCCATATTATTGCAAATGCAAAAGAGATGTCATTAGATAAGTCGAATGCTCAAATTGAGCATATTCAGCTTGAGACTACTCAAGAATCTTTAGTAGCAGATATTATGGATCTAGTAATGACCGAAGAGTACATTTTTATATTAACATCTACTCCAAAAATTTTACAATTTGCGCAAGATGGTAAATTCATAAGAGAGATATCTATGCAGGGCAATGGACCAGGTGAATATAATTATGCTTACAGTCTTTTTGTTAACCAGCAGAACCAAAGCCTTTATTTAAATCAAATGTATGGTAAAATCCTTGAATTTGATTTTGATGGAATATTTAAAGAAGCCCACAAAGAGACAGCTTCAATGAGTAAATTTATTTTTGATTCCGAAAATAACTTGCTTGAAAGCATACTTCCTTTAATGGGGAATGAGACCACAAAACTACAAGTGGTTAAATTAGATGGAGATACATTAGCACGGTTCAATAATCATGTTAAATTTAAATATGTTCAAGGTGCTTCAGGCCTATCTTATGGGCATTACAAGCCCTTATTCCACTTTGAAGATAAAATAATTTATCATCAAATCTCTACAGATACAGTTTTTACTTATGACCCCCAATCTAGCAAATTAGACCCAAGGTATTATTTCAATAATCCAGGTGGCCCAGATGTAGATGATTATACCAATTTTATTAAGAGAGCCCAAGAACTTACCCTAATCTATGATGTTTCAGAAGATAGTAACTACATATATGTCACAATAATAACTCCAGGCTGGAAGAAGAACGTATATATGATAGACAAAATAAGTGGAGAGTACTACTTACTCAACTTAGTTATTTCAAATGACCCCGAGAGAACCTTCCTCCCAAAATGGCAATATAAAGAGCTATTGATAGACTATGTAAGCAAAGAAGAGACTAATCCAGAGATTGTTACTCTTAGGGTTACAGGGATTTAAGAAATTAAATATTTAAATTTCGGCATATGCATAAATCATTAATTAACAACAATATAATATGTAAATATTATGAAAAAAGCATTATCAATTCTCTTGCTTGCTGTATTGATATCATGTTCCAGAAGTGAAAATTATAACGTAATTAAACTACATGATATCTCTAAAAATGAAGATTGTCAGATAATTCCTCTTGATTCTATTGTAGCCAGCACTGAAGTAATTGAACTAGATAATTCTGAGAAGGCTCCAATTATTGGTGTAATATCTAGCCTTTATGAGTCTGAGTGGTCATTTTATGTTGTATCCGATAGCAAGTTCGTTTATGAATATGATAAAACGGGAAAGTACATACGCCAAATAGGAACTCAAGGAAGAGGCCCGGGAGAATATTTGAGTGTAGAGGGGATTTCTGCCAACAGCAAAGATAGCAGTGTAAATCTATTTGACTTCCCAAGCCAGAGGCTATTAAAGTATGACAGGGAGGGTAACTATCTTTCTTTTTTTGAACCCAAATTTAAAGATCCTCTTTTATATCTTAGTTCATTTTATCCATATAAAGACTCATTGTTGTTTTACACTGCCAATAACTCATCTAGGACGGATCTGTTTTTGTTTAGCAATTTGGGAGGAGATATGGATGTAATTTCTAAAAAGGAAAGGAGTATGTTACCAGGAGAAATTATTTTAGGTAATATTAATATTTTTGGTGATAACCAGAATCCCTATATCTATAATTACTTCAATGACACTATTTTTACTCTTAAAAATAAAAAGTTGATACCAACATTATTGGCTCGTATTGGTAATTTAAGAATTGATTACGACAATCTTTTCATTGAAAAAATGGGGAACTCTGGGAATAGTATTTTTCAGATGGGTAACATAATCAAGGGTGGAGACTATGTATTGTTTTTTTATAACATATCTGCCATTTTGGAAAGAACTCGTACTCCATTTTTATCTTTGTACAATGTTACTACCAACAGCTATACACAGAATGTGCAAATTAAAGATAATACAGAGAGTCTTCTAACTATTGGCAGCCGAGACAAAATGTTTCATGGGTTGTCTGCCAAAGACATGCTTGTAATCAAGAGTTTACCAGACAGTGATGAAAATCCAATAATAATAAAATTTAGAGTGAAATGAAAAAATGGGGCGTAATCTTTTCATTGCTATCTATTATTAATCTTTATAATTGTTCAGGTAACAATAAGAGGCTAAAAATCATAGATCTTCAAAGTTTCAGTAAAGATAAAACTGTTGTTCTAGTAGAAGATTATAATGACTACTTTACAGAATACAGCGCAATTTTTCTTGAAAAAACTGACAGCCTTGCTCCAATGGATGTAAAGCAAATCAAAGGTATTGAGAATGATATTTTTATCCTTATTAAAAACCAAATAAGACGATATAATTTAAATAATCGGCATTTGGATAACAGCTTTCAGGCTTATGACACTATTTATGATTTTATCTCTTTTGATATTGACAGGGTAACTAATAAGCTATATGCTCTGGATGCTAATTATTCAAAAATTATTTATCTAGATACTTTGGGAAACGTAATGGATCATTTAAAGCTAGATCCAGCATATAAATACGATCAACTAGCCTTATTAGATAAATCTCACATTCTTATTACAACATGCAGTTTCCCAGTTCCAATTACATTTGTGGCTAATATTGAAAGCAAAATCATAAAACAAATAGACAAATCTTCTTCAAAAAGTTTTACTCCAGATAAACAGTTGTGTGATACAATTCATAAGAAAATGGCCCCTATTAATATTTTTAGCCAAAGCAATAAAGGAATTTTAGTAAAGTATTTTTTCGATGATATTGTATATAAGTACAACAATGATTCAAAGGAACCAGTATTCCGAGTTAATAATAATAAGGCTTATAAAGCCAAGCAGATAAATAACAATGTTTCATCAAAGCTTGGGCAAATTACTCTCTCGGGATTGTGGCAACTATCTGAAGAAAAGTGGCTACTAAGATGGAGCCAAGTATTGAAGTACAAAGGATCTTTAACTTCAATACCTATTTTAACAATATGTAATGATCAAATGGGAGTGTACAATAATAGTATGTCAAACAATTCGACAATTATGGAATGGCACAGACCAGGAACTATTTTTAGTATAGGAGCATACGACTTGATTTATGTTGATACTCACGAACGAAAGCTTTTCAAAGTAATGAGTAATAATCTACCTGGAATCAAATTGCCCGAGTACCTTAAAGATTTTCAAACACAAAATAATTTGATATTGTCTTGGTATTTAATAAAATAATAATGGCTGTTATAATTATAACTATTCTATTCTCGGCATACTAATATGCCAAAATGAGCTAAGAAATTTAATATCTAAATATCGGCATATGCATAAATCTTTAATTATTAACAAGGGAAAATATTGTGCAGTCCTATTATGCATTATTTTATTTTCATCTAATCTGCTCTATTCTAAAGAGTATCCAGATTATTCAAAAAGTTCAGGTATTAGTTCAATAATCCTCAACGAGCAAGTCACTAATGATTTAGAGGTTGTTTGCAAGGTTTGGGGATATGTAAAATACCATCACCCTGCTTTTGTTGACAATACCTATAATTTGGATTACGAACTATTTGACTTGATTCATTCAATCCAAAGAATCAATAGTAAGGCAGAAAGAGACTCTATTCTTGCTGACTGGATTGATGGGTTTGGATCTTATAAAGTGATCCAAAACAAATCTGAGTTTGATATTGTTGACTCATTAAGCATTCGAAATCTTTCTATTTCATGGATTTCCGATACGGGGTTTTTAAATAAAAAGCTTAGCGATAAACTTATAGATCTTAGGTATGCTCAAAGAGAAGATGAAAATCAATTTGTCACTTTTTCTCCAAGTGACGTTCCTAATTTTGAAAAGGATAGCTTATACTCAAACTTGATGGAGCTTGATTGTGGCCAAAGATTGTTGGCATTGTTTAGATATTGGAACATAATTGAATATTACTTTCCCTACAAATACCTAATGAACAATAACTGGGAGCAAACATTGAGAAAGTATATTCCCATATTTATCAATGCTAACAATCATACTTTATATTTATCTTCTTGCTTTCAATTGCAAGCAGAGATTGACGATACTCATGCTTTTTCAACAAACTTCTTTTGGTTCTTTTTTGGTAACAAAGTAGCTGCAATTCAGATGCGTTTTATAGGTGAGCGTTTAATTATTACAGATGTAAAGCAAAATGATTTAACTGCAAGTGAGTTGCGTGCTGGAGATGAGGTTATTCAAATTGGTGATAAAACATTAGATGAACGTATGCAAATTATACGTAAGCATACATCTAAATCTAATGAAAATGTATTTTTAAGAGATGCTGCCTTGGTATTGGGTTTTACAAGAGAAGATACAGTCGATATTACCTTTAAAAGGGGGCAAGACACGTGTAAGACTAAAGTATCAACGTTGTTTTCTAGAGATTATTCTTCTTGGATTAAAACTATGAATCCATATGTGTTTGGTTTTCTTGAAGATTCTATAGGATATATAGAAGCAGGAAAAGTAGATATGTCAAATGCTAATGATGTCATAGAAGTAATAAGTAAAGCCAATGCTTTGATCGTAGATTTGAGGTGTTCTTCTTCCATCGAATTTTATCAAATTGCTATGGATTTGTTAGTTCCTAACAATACTGAGTTCGCACTATATACAAGCCCTGTTAAAAAAATGCCGGGTGTTTTTAAACAGAAAAGACTGCGAACTCAAATATACGACGGCACTAAATTTCATGGAAAAATTGTTGTGTTAGTAGATGAAGCAACTCAATCGCACTTGGAGTTTCTCACTATGCTATTACAGTCCAGCTCAAAAGTTACCGTAATTGGCTCTCAAACTGCCGGAGCAGATGGAAACGTTACTTATGTCTACCTGCCTGCAAAAATAACTTCTGTATTTTCTTCGATTGGTGTGTATTATCCGAATGGACAAGAGACCCAGCGTGTAGGTGTATCCATTGATAAAGTAATTACTCTAATATACTCCCAAAAAACTGGACAGGTGCAAAAGTGATTAGATTTGCATAAATTAACCAGGATATGAAAACAAAAAGAAAATTTAAACCAGAGTTTAAAGCCAAAGTCGTTTTAGAGTCATTAAAG
>JAQVZL010000042.1 GCA_028708215.1 Bacteroidales bacterium | reverse complement strand
CGACTTATGGATCACAATCACCTTACACTTTATGAGCTGCTGCCAAATAAATGGATACCATTAGAAGAAGAGTATGAATAAATAGAAAAGAGGCTTAAAAGTCTCTTTTTTTTATATCAAATACGGGACTCAACGGACGGTTACATTATATAGTGGTTAACTTATAATCTGCCTATTCTTAAGATTTGCTTAGATACTTTACACTCTCAAATGTAACATTTTTTTATTAATCCCTAATATATTTTAGTAAAATTGTAATTCCCAATATGCATGCATATTAGAAAGATATTGCAACCAATAGTGTAATAATTAAATAGCCTCTATTATTATACTCTCCAATATAACAATCTAATTTATTATCTTTGATTGCTAAAATTGTATTGAATGTTTGAAGATATTATATTAACTCTACCTTTTTTTGTAACTTTTTTTTGGGCAATCACTCTTTGGATTGGAGCTAAAAAAAAAGAGCTCCCAAAGAAGATTTTAGCACTCTTTATGACAGCCTCTGCACTGCTATATGCTTCTCATGCTGTTTACTTTGCCAAAGGGTACCAACTAAATATAATAGTAGACCCTATTTATGCACTTTGTAATCTTTCTGTATTCCCTCTTTACTATATATATATAAAATCTCTAACTCAAGAGAAGTCTATTTCTAGGGCTTCACTGCTTGTTTTTTTACCTGCTATTGTCTTATCTTTGAGTTCTGCTATTCTCTTTGTTGCTATGTCTAACCATGAGGTAAATAATTTCATTCATGGTTATCTTTATAAAGAGGTTCCTATTACTACTTATTCTACTCTTTTAAAACTCCAAATAGCTATTCATTATATAGAGAGAGTAACATTTGCTCTGTTGCTTGTTCCATGCACATATTTTAGCTGGAAGCACATATTTGAATATGAGAAAAAAATTAGAGAGTTCTACTCTACTACAGAAAATAGGTCTCTTAACTGGACAGTTAACTTACTCATAGCTACAATCATTACCGCTGTTTTTGCCTTTATATTAAATACGGTTGGTAAATCTTTTTTTGTAGATGATTTTTCACTGTTAATTATTCCTTCTCTCTTCTTTTCGGCTCTTTTATATACCATAGGCTACTTAGGAACAGCTCAAGCCTTTTCTATAGAAGATTATAAAAAAGATCTGTTAGGAGATAAATTTGTAAAAAACATTAGCAACTACAATGTGGTAAAGTATAAACTTCAAGCCCAAATTACTCGGCTTTTAGAGGAAGATCAAATTTTCAGAAACTGCGACTTAAGAATTACAGATATCTCTCGTACACTTAATACTAATAGAACATATATTTCCAATATAATCAATACAGATTTTAACTGCTCCTTCTGTGATCTTATAAACCATTATCGCGTAAACTATTCAAAGCAATTACTTCTTCACCAAAATGCTTATATATTAGAATATGTATCTAATGAATCTGGCTTTGCTTCAGTTAACTCATTTCTAAGAGCTTTTAAAAAAGAGACTGGTATAACTCCTGGGCAGTTCAGAAAACAGTTGCAAAATAGCAAATGAAACTTCCAGAATTAAAATATTACATAAAAAACATTACCATTGCAACTCCTGTAATTCTTTCATTTGCAGGGCAAGCTCTTGTTCAGGTTGCAGATAGTATAATGACTGGAAGGCTAGGAGCAACTCAATTGGCAGCTGTCTCTCTTGCTGGGACAGTTGTAATGAACGTTCTTGTTCTAGGTATAGGGCTCTCTATAGGGTTAACTCCTATCTCTGGAAATTTCTGGGCAAAGAACAACTTTAAAAGTGTCTCTATCTATTTTCAAAATTCATTATTAGTTAACTTTGCTGCATCACTAATTCTTACCGTGTTACTCTTTGCCTTCTTGCCGTTTCTACACGTTATAGGGCAACCAAAGGAGGTATTAGAAATTACTGGCACCTACTATCTGCTCATAGCATTTTCTGTTATACCATTTATGCTATTTCTTGCTTTCAAACAGTTTATGGAGGGCACTGGAAACACAAAATTGGCAATGAACATTACTCTTTTAGCCAATAGCATAAACATTATACTCAATTACATACTAATATTTGGAAAATTGGGACTCCCCAAAATGGGCATAGATGGAGCTGGTTTGGCAACTCTTGTCTCTAGAGCTTTTATGCCCATTGCCTTTTGGTATGCAATGAATAGAGACACTCTATACAAAAAATATTTTCTCTTCTTTAGAAAAACTCATTTCTCTATAAAAAAACAGATTGAATTAATTAAACTGGGTTTGCCAATCTCTGGACAGATGTCTATTGAGTTTCTATCACTTAGCATGATAACTATTATGATGGGATGGATGGGAACCAACTCTTTGGCTGCAAATCAAATAGCCCAAACAATGATAAGTCTAACATTTATGATAACCAATGGAGTAGCAGCAGCCTCTACAATATTAGTAAGCCATGCCTATGGCCAGAAAAATCAAGAAGATGTAAGAAAATATGGGTTTGTTGGTATGCACATATCACTAGTTATAATGTCTCTTCTAGGAATAACTTTTTTCTTTTTTGGAGAAGAGATTGCCATGATATTTACCACCTCTAAAGAGGTTATTTCAATTAGTGGTAAAATATTCATTGTTGTTGCTTTTTTTGAAGTATTAGATGGGTTACAAGTTACAGCTTTAGGAGCACTTAGGGGAATAATGGATGTAAATAGGCCAATGATCTATGCTGTAATAGCATATACTATAGTTGCAATTCCTTTTGCCTATTTAGCAGGGTTCATTTTCAATTGGGGAGAGATGGGAGTTATGAGTGGTTTTGCATTTGGTCTTTTAACAGCATCTACTCTTTTTATAACAAGATTCCATAGAAAAACTTCTAATTCTCGTTCTCTTTTTATAAATTTGGGACATGAAAAAAAAGGCCTCCTCTAAAACTATATTAAAATATCTTCTCATTCTAGCAATTACCTCTACTACCCTACTCTTTTTTGGGTTTAGAAACTCGTCTTATTTTCATCCAGATGATATACCAGTCTCTTCTATAAATGAAGAACCTATTGCAATAAACCACCTTATCTCTAATGAACTTTCAGACCTACCAACTACTGCTAAGTTAGATAATCAAATAGAGAAATTCATAAAGAGGTGGGAGATTAAAGGTGCTTCTATTGCAATTATGAAAGACGAAAAGTTAATCTATGCAAAGGGGTATGGCTGGGCAGATCAAGAGTTAAATATTGAGACAGAAGTAAAACATATATTTAGGATAGCCTCACTCTCTAAACTAATTACTGCTGTAGCAATAATGAAACTTAAAGAGGAAGGAAAAATATCATTAGATGGAAAAATCTTTGGAATTGGAGGGCTTTTAAACTATCCCGAATACTCTACTTTTAGAGACAAAAGAGTAAAAGATATTACCGTTGAACAGCTTTTACGTCATAAAGGAGGCTTCTCTACTCGGGGTGGAGACCCTATGTTCTCTCTCTCTACAGTAGCAAGAAGGTTAGATTTAGATAGGGCAGTTACAGAAGAAGAGCTTATTAAATATATTTTAAGTCAAAGGCTAGGTTATACACCTGGTAATGGCACTCGCTACTCAAACGTAGGGTACTTTTTATTATCTAAAGTAATTGAAGCTGTTACAGGAGAAAAGTATGAACACTACGTTAAAGAGAACATATTAAAACCCAATGGAATTTACGATATGCACCTTGCTCGTAACTTCTATAATCAAAAATACCCAAACGAAGTTAAATATTACGAACCTTCAAATGAAGAGCCTATATCTGCTTTCGATCGTAGAGATACTCTTTTGCCTAGGTGCTACGGAGGTAACAATATAAACATGCTATTGGGAGCGGGAGCATGGGTAGCATCGCCAGTAGAGATGCTTAAGTTTGTCTCTTTAATTGATGGAAGAGAAGGAGTTAAAGATATATTAACCAAAGAGAGCATAACTCAAATGACTCAATCAGACCCTTCTACTCTTCCAATAGGGTGGGCTAAGTGCTACTCCTCTGGAAATTGGACAAGAACAGGAACACTATCTGGGTCTAGCGCTCTAATAAAATATAATAGTAATGGTTACTCTTGGGTCTTTATTACAAATACAAGCTCTTGGAAAGGATCTTCTTTCCCCAAAAATATTGATAGGTTTTTTAAAGGAGCTGTGCAAAAAGTATCTCAATGGCCAGATAGAGATCTATTTGAAGTTACGCCAGAAGAGCTTATTAAAACTCCAGAGTCACTCCAATCGTAGGGAGTACAGTGCCACTCTCTAACTCTATTCTTTTCATCTCATATCTCTGCTCACTAGCAGGAGCGTTGGGGTTTGCTATTTT
Source organism: Bacteroidales bacterium (assembly GCA_028708215.1). GTDB lineage: Bacteria > Bacteroidota > Bacteroidia > Bacteroidales > UBA932 > Bact-08. The sequence goes on along the minus strand of JAQVZL010000042.1, from coordinate 13,914 downwards.
TCCAGTACTTATAAGCACATCGGCATCTTTATACTGCTTATTGAGAATATTCTGAATATCTATATAAAGCTTAAGTGCAAATTTTTCAAAATAGAACTCTTTATCTAGACGAATATCTAATTGGTTAAATTGCTTAAGATAGATTGAGTTATATTTTGAGTTGTCTCTATATGCTCTGCCAGAGGCATCCCACGCTGCAACTAATGAAGATCTCTCTACATCTAGAGGTGTATATGGGCTGCCACCCGAATAGCGGAATTTTGCACCTAAAACAATGTTTTTAGGAAACTGGTACCCCCCAGAGAGAGTCATTAATCGCCTATTATCCCACGAGGTTCCAATATACTCTCCATTTAAATCTTTGAATTGACTCCTAAATAGAGTTATTGAGCTAATTAAATTAAGCTTATCAGATACAAACCATCTAAGAGAAAACTCGGCACCATATGAACGCCCTTTTAACTCAGAAGAGATAGCTTCGTTACCAACAGAGCCATAGTTGGTCCCTTTCCCTTCTACTGGAATAGAGTCGTTTATAGAGTACATCCCATTAAAGTTAGATTTGTAAAAAAACTCCATCCCAAACTGTAGGCCTTGGCTATTTCTATAGTCAAACCCAACTGCTACCTGGTCTGAACCAAGATACTTCATCCCTTTATTTACATACTCTCCAGCGCTGTTACTAAAACCTAAAGCAGTCATTGGAGGGAGTTGGTAGTAGCGCCCAATTGTTCCATTCAAATATAGATCTTGAGCAACCTCATAAGAGATAGATGCTCTAGGTGAAAATTGGTTAAGCGGGTTAGACATAGAGCTCGAAAAGGTATTTGCATCTGCCCTAACGCCTAAGTTGGCCACAAAGCTTTTATTTTGAGATATATAATTTAAATTGGCAAATAGTGCATATTTGAAAAAGGTGAGATCTGTATTGTAGTTAATTGTTACAGGCTGCTCATAGAATACCTTTTGATAGGTGCTGTTACTGTATTGAGGTAAATCTGCACCAAAGCCAGCAGTAAATCTAAAATTAGACATTCTTATTAGATTTTCTAATCTAAATTTACTCTCCTGCTCAATAGATTTATAGCGCAATGTTAAATTCTCTGGAGAAGATTCGTCATTGTCTCTATATTTTGTATTTCTATTATTAAGAAAGCTATGACTCAAATAGAGGTTTAATCTATTTTTTCCATAGAAAAATCTATAGGCAGCTCCTAGAGTAAACACCTCCTGCTCAATAACAGGTAGGTAAGAGAGTATATACTCATTAGACTCCTTTCCACCAGTATCGTCGTTCAAAGTCATATTGTCTAACCCGCCAATACCTAAAATTGTTAGCTCATGCTTGCTATCGAACCTAGTCTCTATTTTAAATTGAGCATCTGAAAAAGAGGGTAAAAAAGGTAACCCAATAGCTTTAAAGAGTAGCTGTAAATAGGAAGTTCTTGCCGATACTAAATAGTTTGTTTTTTTTGTTAGATGCCCACTAGAGCTAAAGCCCGCCTCAGAAGCACCAATAGTAAATTTATAGTTATTATTCAAAGGGTTACCATCTTTTAACTTAAGATTCATTACAGAGCTAAGCGCCCCTCCCCTAGCAACAGGGTAGTTCCCAGTATAGAAATCTACCTCTCTTATAAAATCGGCATCAATAATTCCTACAGGGCCACCAGAAGCACCCTGAGTGCTAAAATGGTTTATAGAGGGAATCTCTATACCATCATAGAAAAAACTATTTTCAGAGGGTCCACCACCTCTTACAAGTAGGTCGTTTCTATACCCCCCTGTTACAACTCCTGCAACACCTGGTAATGACCCTACAACTCTAGAGATATCTCTGTTTGCACCAGGGTTTCTTGCAATCTCCTGTACTCCCAAAGATTTTTGAGATAGTGGGCTCTCTGGTACTCTTCTAAAGGGATCTGCCTTTGGTTTAACTGTAGCAGCATCTAGCACCACCCTATCTTCTTCTAACTCTATTCTGGTATAACTACCCATTGCAGATACCATTATCTGCTCAGATATATATCTGCTGTATCCTAGTAAATCAACCTGAATTCTATATGCCCCTGGAGCAACATTGGGTATTACAAAAGAGCCAGTGCTATCTGTTAAAGTAAACAGAAAGCCTTTCCAAATTGAAACAGTAGCAAACTCAATAGGTTCTCTAGTAACTTTATCTATTACCTGCCCCTTTATTGAGTACATTTTCTGCTCCTCTGCTCTTGCTAGGTTTATAGACAATAACAGAAACAGTAAAAAAACAGTCTGTTTTATAACCTTCTTTAAGAAAATACTCTTCATAACTTATTAACTTTCATAAAACAGAGTACTTAATTAAAAGTTCATAAAAGGTTAATGAAAACTGTAACTTTCTTCTTTTTAAAGAATAAGCTGTGTGGCTTAAAGAGAGGAAACAGGAAAAAGCTCGCCAGCCATTAAGTGTAGTGTAATTTCAGAGAGCTTGGCCTCATATAGTGCTTTTAGCTTTCTATCTGATGCCAACATATAGGAGATTTGATAATCGCGAAACTCAATACCAGAAAGAGAACCCAACTTATACTTCTCCATGGCTGCCTCTAAATTCAAAAAGGCAGACTCTCTATTCTCCTCTTCAAATCCTATTGACTTTAAATTATTACTATAGAGATTGTATAGTTTTCTTAATTCACTCTCTAGCTCTTGTTCTGCTTGAAGAAGAGATAGAGTAGCATTCTCTTTAGATAGAGATGCATTCTTAACCCTCCTATTCAATTCGCCTCCTCTAAAAATTGGAATCGAAAAAGTAAAACCCCAGTTGAAACCATTAGATTCGTTAAACTTTGCTGGAATTAACTGGCTTCTATTCAAATTGTAGTTATACCCAGCAGAGAAATCTAGAGTTGGATATTTATAAGATTTTGCGATTTTAGTATCTAACTCTGCAATTTTTTCACCTGCTCTCATAGAATTTAGGCCTGTGTTATTTATAGCTGCCAGCTCAATTAATCTATCTAATTGTAACTGTGTTTCGGGAATAATAGTATCATTTATTGAATGCCCAGAGTCTAAAGGAATATTCATCATTTTAAACAGATCTATATAAGCATTTTTTAAATTCTCTTTTTGCAGCATTAAACTAGATGAGTCACTATTCAAATAGATCTTAGCTTGCTTATATTCTAACCCAGAATCGCTTCCAATATTATATCTAACTAGAGCTTGATTATATCTAGTTTTAGAAATAGCAACTAACTCTGTCAAAAGTTCAACCTGGTTTTGCAAACTAATTATTCTAAAATAGATAGAAGAGATATTCACAACCAGATTTTCTACAATAGAACGAAAGTTATACTCACCCTGCGCCAATAACTCCTCTTGCTTCTCACGTGAGGCAAACATGTAAAAACCGTTGAATAGCGTCCAACCAACGTTTAATCCATTAATTGCCGAGGTACCTCTATTGCTGCTTTTATCTATATTGCCCTGTGTAGTATAACTCCTTTGCTCCAATCTATTGTCACTAAAACGAGAGCTCGCAGAGACAATTGGTAAAAATGGTTCTAAATTTACATTGTTTTTAGCAATTTCTAGATTATTATTAGAGATAACTACAGAATAGTTAGCCTCCAATGCTCTAGAAACACACTCCTCTAGGGTTAAAAGCCCATCACTTTTATTAGAAGTTCTATCAAAGTTATTTACATTTATACTTGCAAAAAGAGTAGAATTAGAAACTAATAAAATAAACCCTAAAAGAGTTGCTAAAAACCTATTTGCCTTCCTTTTTTTCATTGTAATTTACTTTAGTAGAAGAGATAAATGAATACATAGCGGGTATTATATAGAGTGTGAAAAATGTAGAGAAAATAAGACCACCAGCAACAGCTACTCCCATAGAAATTCTACTCTCTGCACCAGCACCACTTGCAAAAACCATAGGAGAGATACCTAAAATTGTAGAGAGACTAGTCATTAAAATTGGACGGAAGCGAGAAATTGCCGATTCTACAATTGCCTCAAATTTATCTAATCCTAGAAGTTTTTTCTGATTTGCAAACTCTACCATTAATATTCCATTTTTAGAGACCAACCCTATAAGCATAATGAGCCCTATCTGGCTAAAAATATTGAGAGTATGGCCATATGCTTTTATAGAGACCAACGCTCCAATAAGTGCAAGAGGCACGGTAAACATAATAATAAGTGGGTCTCTAAAACTTTCGAATTGTGCCGAAAGCACTAGATAAATTAGTAGTAGTGCCAAAACAAATGCAAAAAGCAAACTAGATGTGCTCTCTACAAAATCTTTTGACTGGCCAGAGAGTGCAGTAGAGAAATTATTGGGATCTAAAACCTGGCTGGTTATCTTATTCATCTCTTCTATTCCTTGCCCCAATGTATATCCTTTTGAAAGAGAGGCCGAGACTGTTGCCGAAACAAAACGGTTATATCTATAGAGTTGAGGAGGAGTACTACTTTCGTCCATAGTAATAAGATTGTCTAATTGAACTAAAATCCCTTTATCGTTCCTTACATAGATATTTGCTAAATCTACCGGTTTATTCCTCATACTCTGGTCTATCTGGCTCATAATCTGGTACTGTTTACCATTTCTAATAAAATAACCAATACGCTGTTCACTCATAGAGAGCTGAATAGTTTGAGCAATATTTTGTATAGAGACACCCATAAGAGATGCTTTATCTCTATCTATATTTATGCTTAACTCTGGCTTTGTAAAACGTAAATTCACATCTGAATTGGCAAAGACTTGGCTCTGGGCAACTTGGGCCATAAACTCTGGGATTACCTCTTTTAATGAGTCTAAACTGTTTGCTTGAATAACATATTGAACAGGCATACCACCTCTCCTACCTCCAAATGTCTGTTCCTGAGTCACAAAACTTCTTGCACCTGTTAATAGAGAGGCTTTGGGAGAGATAGCATCTGCTATCTCTTGTTGAGATCTCTCGCGGCTCAAAGGGTCTACCAATGCTATTTGAAAACGAGCTCTATTACCTCCACCCATTCCAACTATTTGCATCCCTCTCTCTTTTTCTGGAACATCTTCTTCTATAAGGGCAAACATCTGGTCTGAGTATTTAAGCATATAATCGAAGGTAGCTCCCTCTTGTGCTGTACTAGAGATAGAGATCATAGATCTATCTTCTAAAGGTGCCATTTCAGATGGGATTGCAAACCATAAGTAAATTATACCTACTAACGAAAGAAGCAGAAAGAGAATAGCTAACCATCTGCGTCTCATAAAAGCTTTAAGCGAACGGCTATATAATCTATTTAAACCTATAAAAAATGGCTCTGTAAACTTATAGAACCCTCCTTCATTTGTTCTCTGTTTAAGAAGCTTACTAGAGATCATAGGTGTTAGAGTAAGTGCAACAAAACTAGAGATCATAACTGCACCAGCTATAACAATAGAGAACTCCCTAAATAGGCGCCCAGTTACACCTTGCAAAAAGACTATGGGAAAGAATACTGCTACAAGTGTAATAGTGGTTGCAATAACTGCAAAGAATATCTCTTTAGACCCCTCTATTGCAGCCTCTTTGGGGTTCATCCCTCGCTCAATTTTGGTATAGATGTTTTCCATTACCACAATAGCATCGTCTACAACAAGCCCTATTGCGAGTACCAATGCCAATAGAGTAAGAATGTTTATAGAGAAACCTGCTAAATACATTACAAAAAAAGACCCCACTAAAGAGATAGGTATTGCTATAATGGGAATTAGGGTTGTTCTCCAGTTTCTTAGGAAAAGAAATATAATTAAAACCACTAAGAAGAATGCTTGGTAAATAGTGCTCTTAACCTCTTTTATAGAGTCTCTTATAAATATTGTATTGTCGAATCCTACTCCCACAACAATATCTTCTGGCAGGTTGCGCTCTAACTCCTCTATAGCCTTTTTTGCATCATCTACAATTTCTATATAGTTGGCTCCTGGCTGGGGTATAAGAACTAATGCCACCATTGGAATCCCATCTTTCTTTAAAATAGAGCGTGTGTTCTCTGCATCTACCTCGGCAACTCCAATATCTGAAAATCTTACAACCCTCTCTCCACTTCTATAGATTATAAGATTATTAAAATCTTCAATAGTTCTTAACCTGCCCAATGTTCTTACAGTGAGCTCCATTGTAGAGCCCTCTATTTTGCCTGAAGGGAGCTCTACATTCTCTCTAGAGACTGCTTGTCTAACATCTAATGGGGTTATTTTGTAAGCTGCAAGTAAAAGCGGGTCCATTCTCATTCGCACAGAATACCTTTTGGAGCCCCATATAGATACATTGCTAATTCCACTTATAGTTTGAAGCCTCTCCTTAAAATTAACCTCGGCAAATTCACTTAAATCTATTATATCTCTAGTAGCACTAGATAGCGTAACTGAAAAAATTGGTTGAGCATCGGCATCAGATTTAGAGACAACAGGAGGGTCTACATCTTGAGGTAACCTTCTTTGAGCTCCAGAGACCTTATCTCTAACATCGTTGGCAGCCGTCTCCATATCTACCTCTAAGTTGAACTCAATATTAATATAACTGGTGCCATCTCTACTAGTACTAGAGATAGCTCGTATTCCTGGAATTCCGTTTACTGCAGCCTCTAAAGGTTCGGTTATTTGCGTCTCAATAACATCTGCATTAGCGCCAGGGAATGAACACCTTACAGATATTACAGGGTTATCTACGCTGGGGTAATCTCTTACTCCAAGAGAGGTGTAACCTATTGCTCCAAAGATAACAATGAGCAGGTTCATTACAGTTGCTAGAACAGGTCTATTTATAGTTGTTGAAGATAAACTCATATAAGGTTGTTTATAAATTTGAAGCAGAAACCGAAATCCCCTCTCTTAACTGCATAAGACCAGTTGTAATAATAGTATCTCCTTTCTCTACTCCAGATAAAATCTCTAGCATATCTGCAGTTCTATTACCAGTTTGAACTGGAACAAACTTTGCTTTTCCACTCCTATAGACCCATACACTCCTACCATTCACATCTGGTACTACTGCTTGGTTTGGGACATATACGTTTATATCTCCAGAGCCTGTATTAAGCATCACTTTTGCAGACATACCTGGCCTCAATAAGTTTCTACTATTGTTATACTTTGCCCTAACCATTATAGTTCTTGTATTTATATCTACTTGTGGGTCTACGGCATATATTACTGCAGAGAAATTATCTATCATTCCCTCTACAGTAAAATTAATAGTTGCTCCGTAAAGTTTATCTAGTACATATTTTTCTGGAATAGCAACCTCTACAATGAGATTAGCAACATCTACCAAATAGGTGATTTTTGAATTTAGCTGAAGAAAAGCGCCTAAACTTACATCTCTAAAACCTACAACTCCGCTAAAAGGTGCAACTATATGCATCTTTTCTATACTTATTTTTAGTTGCTCAATATCTTGCTTAAGAACGTTGAATTCGGTAAGTACTTTGTCGTAATCTTCACGGCTTACTGCGTCTTTTTCAAGCAGTATACGCTGTCTCTCTAACCTCTCTTCTAACAATGTATATTGATACTGGGCCTTTTTAAGCTGTACCTGTAGCTCACTATCGTTAAGTTTTATTAGAAGCGTCCCTTTTTTGACAAATTGCCCCTCTTTAAAGTTTATTGAGACTACTCTACCAGATTGCTCGCTAACAATATCTACCTTTTCATTTGCAATAAGATTACCTATTCTCAAAAAACCATCTTCTCTTGCCATAAGCTCTGCTATATGAACAGATACAGGCAAAACCCTCCCCTGCCTCTTTGAAGAAGGGGTAGCTTCATTGTTTTTAGCTTCTGCTAAAATAACCTCTTTCTCTTTAAAAAAAGAGTTATACAAGAAAAATGCAAGAGCAAAAAATAGTGGAATGCTCAAATAAAGGAGATACTTCTGAGTTTTTTTCATTTATAATAAGATTAACTATCTTTTGACTACGTTAAAGCTAAAAAGTTTAACAAGTAGTTCTACTTTTTGTTATTTTTTTATTCTATATCTTTGCAAAGATACCAAATCATACAAAAGAAGTGTTTCGAAAACTAAAAAATAGCGAGCTAAAAAGAGCAACAATAGAAGAGTTTAAAAACAGCACTAAACTTCCAATTGCAATTGTTTTAGATAATGTAAGAAGCCAACACAATATAGGTTCAACATTTCGTACCTCAGATGCATTTGCTATTGAAAAGGTTGTATTATGTGGTATTTGCGCCACTCCTCCCTCTGCAGAGATAAGAAAAGCTGCGCTGGGAGCAGAAGAGAGTATGAGCTGGGAGTACTATATGCATACAACAGAAGCAATCCAAAAACTCAAAGAAGAGGGGTACACTATAATTGCAGTTGAACAAACCGAAAACTCTCAAATGCTAGATATCTTTACTCCTACAGCTGGCCAAAAATATGCATTTATCTTTGGTAACGAGGTGAAAGGTGTTGCTCAAAATGTTATAGACCTGAGCGATTCAACCATAGAGATTCCTCAATATGGCACAAAACACTCTCTTAATATCTCTGTCTCTGTGGGAGTAGTTCTATGGGAGGTAACAAAAAAGAGAGCATCTAAAATATAGACACTCTCTTTTTATTTTGGTAGATATTATGGTAGATATTCAGTTATCTATTTATATGTAACAGGTGCTTCTAAAACTTTTTCTATATATCCAATAAGATAATTGTTGTGTGCAGATGTTACAAAATCTGAATGTCTGGTCTTTTTAAGCATATTCAAGACTTGATTTAATTGGTAATATGCAACTGCAGTACACTCTGTTATATCTTTAGGGTTTGCAGTTGGTTTTGCCCCTCTCATTCCTTGAGCAGCCGCACCTGAGTAGAGGTCTCCTAAGGTAGTTACATATGTCTTTTGCAAAACTCTATTATAGGCATCTACAGAGCGCCCCTTATTACTCCACACAGATTTATCTAATCTGTTAAAAAGATCTTCTACAGTGAAAGTTTGGTCTCCAAGATTGGTTTGTGCAGTAACTAAATTCATAATAACACGCCTGCTTAATAGACTTGAAATTGCCTTAGAATATGCTCGTTCTAGATAACTTTCTGCTCTGCTTGGAAACTTATTAAGATAGTTGTACGGTACTAACCACTCTGGAGCATTTTGGAAAAGATGTCTGTCTAAAAAGTCCATTGCCTCTACTTGCTTTGCTTTCTCTACAATAGTAAATACATCGCCCTCCATTTCAATAGTTTTAGGCTCCTCATAAACTCCACCAACCCACTTAGCAACATGGCCAATATAACGAGTAAACTGTTTGTTCACCTCTGAGTGCATAGTTCTAAGATTAGAATAATCTTCATTTGGAGTTGCTGTCCACGCGGCAAGGTTATCCATAATAAACTTCAAGTTCTTAATTCCTAGCTCATTTGCCTCCATATGGTTGTCTGAAAGGTCTTCAGACTGAAGGCGAGGGTCGCTTGCGCTACTCTCTTTTCCAAACCAATATCTTCTATCTTTAGTTTTTTCTATTATCCAGTTATTAACTTTAGTCAACTCTTTGTTAGGATCGTCTATCTCTGGAAATCTGCGATAGCCCCACTCAATAGCCCAAGTATCGTAATGATTAATTCTTGGGAAAAGGAGCTCTCTTGGAATATTGTCGCCTGGTTGCGCTACAAAATTAAATCTAGAATAGTCCATAATTGAAGTAGTATGGCCATTCTCTTTAAGAAACTCCGGATCTCTAAGTTGATCTGTGGTATAAGTAGCTGTTCCAGCAAAATTATGCCTCAACCCAAGTGTATGACCTACCTCATGTGAAGAGACAAATCTAATTAGTTGCCCCATAAGCTCTGTATCAAAAGTCATCTTTCTAGCTCCAGGGTCTACAGGTGAGCACTGAACAAAATACCAGTTTCTCACTAGAGACATTACATTATGATACCAGTTTACATGGCTCTCAATAATTTCGCCAGAGCGTGGGTCATTAACGTTAGGGCCACTTGCATTTGGTGTTTCAGAGGGTTTGTAAACAATTGCAGAGTGTCTTGCATCTTCTAAAGACCACTCTGGGTTTTCTTCTGGAGTTGGAGCTTCTAACGCATAGATCGCATTTTTAAAACCCGCTGCCTCAAATGAAGCTTGCCAATCATTAACACCTTGAATAAGATATGGAACCCACTCTTTTGGAGTAGTAGGGTCTATATAAAAAACAATTGGCTTGGCTGGCTCAACTAATTCGCCCCTTTTGTATTTTTCTACATCTTCTGGCTTAGGTTCTAAACGCCATCTAGTTATCATTCTTATTTTTTTAACACCTTGTGGGTCAATGTCGTAATCTGTATAACCTGTAGTAAAATAGCCTACTCTATCGTCTGAATAACGGGGAGTCATAGGAACTTTTGGTAGTAGAACAAAAGAGTTGTTCAAAACATATGTAGCATTTTCGCCACCAACAGTGCGTGAAAATGTTTTCACACTCTTTACTTCTGTATTTATAGGGTATGTCGAAATATCTTCTATATAGCTACTCTCTTTTTTAATCCCTCCTAACTTAAACATGCTTTTATACCTTTTGGTAAAAAAGAGAGGATCTAAATCTGAATTAAAAAAAGAGGTGACATCAATAATATTATCTGATTTATCTTCTGATTGAGCCTCTATATCAAATGTAGTTATTATAGCTTCTAAATTTGAGCGCTGTACCGCAGCATACATAGATTGTGTACTATCTTTTGAACGCTCATTATTTTTTACTTGTCTAAGAAAAATATTGTTATCTGGGCCTTTTTCAAACCTAAATACACCTGAATTTATTTGGTCTCCAGAGTATCCTTCAAAAGTTGTACGAATCCCTTCGGCTGCTTTAGAGATTCTGGTAACCATAATAAAATCTCTTCCCAGAATAGAGTCGTTAATGTTTATGAAAAACTTACCATCTTGTTTGTATACAGTGGTAACACCAACCATTGGCTTAACAGATGGTTTAATAAATTTTTCAATTGTAACAGGTCCTTTCGCTTTAACTTTTTTAGTTGAATCGTCTGACTTGTTCTTTTCTGTCTTTTCTTGAGAAGCCTTTCTAGAGACTGGACCTCTTTGCGCATTAAGCTGAGGAGTCATTATGAGTAGAGCAGCTGCAAGAATAATAAATTGTTTAAGCTTGAACATATAGATTTATTTTTTGTAAAAGACAAAGATATAAAATTTACCTATCTTTGACATAACAGATAGTGCATAGTTGCACTATAACCATTAAGGTTTTTAACCTTATACTTACTAATTCATTTTAAATCAAAACAATTCAAAAATGAAAATTATTAAAGTTATTTCTGTATTTGTACTCTTTTTTCTATTTGACGGTGCCCTCGCGCAATCTAACAACAATTACACACAACAGGCCGATAGTATTTGCAATGTAGTTTTCTCTAAATGGAACCTACCTGGAATGGCTGTTGTTATAATCAAAGATGGCAAAGAGATGCTACTTAAAGGGTATGGTAAAAGCGATTATTCTACTAATGGGAAAGAGATTACTCCAGAGACCCAATTTGTGATAGCATCTACCACAAAAGCTATGACCGCAGCTCTGCTTGCTACAGTTATAGATAATGGTAAAGTCAATTGGAACGACACTGTTATTAATCACCTTCCAGACTTTAAGCTTTACGACCCATGGGTTACACAAAATTTTCTTATTAAAGATATAATGGTCCATAGAACAGGGTTTACAGCATATGCTGGAGACGATCTTCCACACTTTGGATATAATAGAGATCAACTCTACACTCTCTTAAGGCACATTAGGCCAACATATAGTTTTCGTACCAAATATGCCTACAACAATGCAATGTACACTGTTGCAGCTAAATTAATAGAAAAACATTATAATGTAAGCTGGGATCAAGCAATTGAAACATATCTATTCAAACCTCTAGAGATGAGTTCAAGTACAACAGGGAAAAACGCCTATTTTAATAACGAAAGACTTGCAAAAGGCCATAGGCACTACAAAGAGGGAGACTCAATTAAATTTAAACTAAGAGAAGATACTCTTAGAGGCTATGCGTGGCTCTCTGCAATAGCTCCAGCAGGCTTTGTAGTAACTACGGCTAAAGATATGGGCAACTGGCTTAAAATGAATATAAATAATGGAGTGTTTAATGGAAATAGAGTAATCTCTAAAGAGAGCCATAGTTTTTTAACAACTCCTCAAACAATCACTAGCAGCGACTCGGTTACAATTAATAACTATGCTCAAGGTTGGACTGTTGAGCAAGGCCCTTCTGGCAGGCTTATTCGCCACACTGGCTTAGCTTATGGCTATACTGCTCTTGTTGCTCAAATGCCAGAACTAAATATGGGAATAGCAATCTTAACCAATGCAGGTAACACAACTACACCTCATATGGCAATAGCAAGAGAGATAGTAGAGTTAGTTAGCAATACAGATAATAGAGATTGGGTAGAACACTATTTAAATAGATTTATGAAACCATCTACTAAAAAACCAACAAAAGAGCAGCAAGATACTACTACTCACAAAAGACTTGAACTCTATACTGGAAATTATTTTAAGCCAGACTTTGGAGAGGTTATAATCTCCCTTAAAGAAGATAAACTCTTTTTTAGTCTAAATAAGATTAAGAGTGAATTAAAACACAAGACTGGAAATACTTTTACTATGGTTGTACCTGGTGTTGGTAAAGTAGAGGTTAACTTCTTTGCAGGAACAAATGTTCCCATAGAATCACTTACATTCAATATTGGAGATCCAATAGGTAAATTTTATAAAGAGCCCTTCTAAAAAACCTTAGGGATTCATTAGATCTGTGTTCCTGTAACTGAGAATTTCATAAATATACTCAATTGCATGAGCAGCAGGGCCAGATGGGTCTAAAAACTTAGCTTTGTTAAGTGCATTAATAGCCTCGCCCCAATTTTGCTCTCTTCTTAAAATGCCTCCCATAAGATACCAAGCCTCGGCATTATTAGGCTCTTTTTCTAGAAATTTATCTAGCTCTTCATGAGCTTTTTGCACACTCTCCTTACGAAGAACCTGCTCTATTTCCATTAAGGTCATTGTCATTGTTGGAGAATTTTTAGTTTATATTATTTAGACTAAACCAGCAAATCCCATAAATGAAAGTGCTAATATGCCAGCTGTAATAAGGGCTATAGGCATCCCTTTAAAAGCTTTTGGAACGTTTGCTAAATCTAGTTGTTCTCTAAGTCCCGCAAAAAGTATCATGGCAAGACCAAAACCTATAGCGTTTGCAATAGCAAATACAACAGATTGTGCCATATTAAGCATTGCAGGTTCACCTCCAAAAGTAAACTCCTTTGAAACTACAAGAATAGCTACTCCTAGTACTGCACAATTGGTGGTGATTAATGGAAGAAATATACCCAATGCTTGGTAAAGAGATGGGCTAATCTTTTTCATAATTATCTCTACCATCTGCACCAAAGATGCTATTACAACAATAAAGGTAACAGTTTGCATAAACTCTATCCCTAGTGGAATCAATACATAATTTTGAAGTATATATGTTACAAGAGTTGCTACAGCCATTACAAAGGTAACTGCACCAGACATTCCAGCTGCGGTACCAACCTTATTAGATACTCCTAGAAAAGGGCAAACACCCAAGAATTGCGATAAAACTATATTGTTGACAAAAACTGCCGAAATTATTATTAATATATATTCCATAATAAACCTATTATTTTATACGTTCTTTGAGCTTATTAAACATCACTAAAAGATAACCTAAAGCTAGGAACGCTCCAGGAGCAAGTACAAACACAAGCATACCATCGCCATCCATAAATTTAAAGCCGAATAACGATGCACTACCCAAGATTTCACGAACTGCACCTAAAGCTGTAAGACTTAGGGTAAAACCTAAACCAATCCCAATCCCATCCATTGCCGAGTTACTAATATTGTTTTTAGAA
>JAQVZL010000041.1 GCA_028708215.1 Bacteroidales bacterium | reverse complement strand
TCTTCACTAACTTTTGGGAGCTTAACTGTTTGCTTTAAGTCAAAATTGAATATGGTTGTGAGCTCTTTTGTTTTAGGGATATAGAGAAATAGCCCTGGTTTAGTAATAGAGTCTTTTGAGTTGGGTCTTGTTAAAATAAAGAGGGAGTCGCCTCCAGTAGAAAAATCGAAGCTTGAAACATATTTGAGAGTATCTATTGCTCCTCCTTCAAGTTGGTAGACCATTAGGTCGCTTCCCTCTTTCTTCTCTTTTTTGGCAGGTTTTTTCCCTTTGGTGGTATCTGCGGGGGGAGTAGTTTGAAAAGCAATAAATTCGTTTCCGTAACGGCCAATTTTAAAGGACTTTAGGAAAGGAATTTTATGTAGCTCTTTAGTATATACATTATAAACACCTAAGGTGTCTTTTGGCATTTTGTCTGATTTAACTTTTTTACGTTTAGCCTCTTTTGTCTCTTTATAGAAAGGTTTAATGGTAGCTATTAAAAATTTACCATCTGGGGTTAGCTTTTGCCTATTGGCTCTCTCTATTGTGTCTCTTTCTAAAGTTTTAGTGTTTAAAACTTCTACATGTGAGTCTCCCTCTTGAGATCTTACCAAATAGGAGGTGAATTTCCCATTGTCGCTCATAGCGAATGCCCCAACATTTTTCCAGGAGTCGTATACACTGTGATCTAGGGGCTTCTTTTGTGCAAAAGCAAAAGAGACAGAGAGAATTAAAACGATTGTAATTATGTTCTTTTTCATATTATAATTTATTTGATATTGTTATTCTTTCAACCACCTATCTAACCATCTGAAATAAACTCTGTTCCATTGGATGCTATTCTGTGGTTTAAGTATCCAGTGGTTTTCGTCTGGGAAAAGTAGCATCTCTGAAGGAACGCCCAAGGCTTGTGCAGCATTAAACGCAGCCATCCCTTGATCTACAGGAACTCGGTAGTCTAGCTCTCCATGTGTTACAAGAATAGGAGTATCCCAGTTCTTAACAAATTTATGAGGAGAGTTACTGTAATGTCTTTTTGCGATTGGGTTGTTATCCCAAGGGGCTCCACCATTATCCCAATGTGAGAAAAATAGCTCTTCTGTTGTCATATACATATGTTCTTGATTAAATATGCCTGCATGGGCAATAAATGCATCGAACATCCCTTTATGAATACCTGCTAAATAGAAGATAGAGTAGCCACCATAACTAGCACCTGCAGCACCAACTTTCCCTGCATAGCTCTCTTTTTTAATCTCTTTAACTGCGCTCATGTAATCTTGCATATTGAGACCAATATAGTCTCCAGAAATTTGATCTGTCCACTCTTGGCCAAATGCTGTGGTTCCTCTTCTATTTGGTAGAAGTACAATATACCCCTGCCCAGCCATAAGTTGGAAATTCCACCTAGTAGACCAGTTTTGGCTCAAAGTGCCTTGTGGGCCTCCAGTGCAAAATAGAAGAACTGGATATTTTTTTGCAGGGTCGAATCCAGGAGGATAAACCACCCACATATGCATCTCTTTATTATCTACTGTCTTTACCCATCTCTCTTCTACATTACCCATTGTAATTTGTGACAGTAGGTGATTGTTCTCTTTACTTATATTTTGGAATTGGCCGCTCTCTTTATCTATAAATGCAATTTCATTTGCCATAGACATACTTTTGTAAGTGGTAACAAGCTTGTTACCAGCCAAAGCAACCTTATCAAAATTCACTTGATCTTCGGCAATCTTAGAAATGGAGGCATCTGCAACAGTTACATGATAAATTCCAGTAAGAGCGTGAACACATGAGTTGAAGTAGATTCCAGTTCCCTCTTGGTCCCAAACAGGAGAGCCAGCATTGTATTTATAGTTAGATGTTAACTCTTTTTTGTTACCACTCTCTAGATCCATAACAAAAAGTCTCTGTTTATCTGCTTCAAATCCTGCTCGCTCCATGCTTATCCAAGCAAAAGATTTTCCGTCTGGAGAGAATAGAGGGTCTGTGTCGTAGCCCATCATCCCTTCTGTTAGGTTTTTATGGGTTTTATCTGCTATATTAAAAAGATAAATATCTGTGTTGGTAGAGTATGCGTAATCTCTGCCTGTTAATTTTTTTGAAGAGTATAAGATTTGAGTACCATCTGGGCTCCAAGATAGCTGCTCTATACCACCAAAAGGAAGAGTAGGGCACTCATATGGTTCTCCCTCTAGTATGTCAAATATATTGGAGATAGAATTGCCATCGAAATTGGCAACAAATGGGTGAGGAATCTCCTCTACAAAATGATCCCAATGGCGGTACATAAGGTTGTCTATCATTCTTCCAGTAGCTTTGTCTAAATCGCTCCATATATCTACTGGTTTGTCAGTAGATTTTATGTTTGAAACAAATAGAATTTTATCGCCTGTGGGTGAAACTGCAAACTCTGAAATGCCATTGCCATACCCCCCAATTTTAACTCTATTGTTTCCATCTTTATCTATCTTCCAAATAGCTCCACTCTGCAAAAAGAGAATCTCTTTACCACTGTTTATCCATTTGGCATTGCTTTCACTTTTAGCTGTAGAGGTAATTTGACGTTTGTTACTGCCATCTATATTCATAATAAATAGCTCTCTGTTACTTTTGTTCTGCTCTATATCTGTAAAAGTGACTCCAAAAAGAATCTCTTTTTTATCTGGAGAGAGTTGAGGGTCGCTCACCTTTCCCATACTGTGCATAACTTCTGGTGTCATAATCCCATTCTCTACTGTAATGGTGCTCCTTGCTATAGGAGTCTCTTGAGTAACTTCCTTCCCTCCTGTAGAACAGGCACCTGTAAGAATAGTCGTTGAAATTAACATAACTAGTAATTTTCTCTTCATAATATCTATTTTTATATTTATCTATAACTTATGAGCAAAACAATCATACAAAAATAAATTAAAAATAGGGGAATACCTATATATTGATAGTTATTCCAGCTTTAATCCAGCGCAAAGGTTGAGGCAGATTACCAATTAGTTCATATTTTGTATTGAAAAGATTTGTAGCCTCTATAAATGGTTTAGCAACTTTACCGTTCCATATAATTTTTAAATGGGCAAGGAAAAATCCTTTATATGGAGTCTCAAAATTATCTCTATTCAAAAATGTTCCCTCTCTTTTTTGATATAATAGATCCCATCTAGCACTAAGTTTAGAAATAATTATATGTTCTATGTTTGCAGCTACCTTATGTTTAAGATAGTCTGTTGCATATAGAGAGTGTAAACCATCGCTCTTTTTTTCTACATTCATCCACGAATATGCAACTCCTATTTTGTTTATATAGCTTTTTGATAGATCATACTGAATATACATATCTATTCCTGTAGAGGCTATGTTAGTTATGTTACTTGCGCTCCATTGTTCGCTACCGCTCTCTCTTGTCCAATCTACTATACTATATCCATATCGGTAAAATCCAGAAAGAGAGGCTTTTAATTTATGCTTTGTGAGTTTTAAACCCACTTGTGCGGCCACAGCCTCCTCTGGTTTCAGAAGAGTATTTCCTGTTTGGGTGGGGCTTTTATAATAAAGATCTGTAAATGTAGGATTTCTATAGCTGTTGTTAATCCAGCCATTTGCTTCTAAGTATGGAGTTATTTGATAGGTAGTAGATAGGCCTGCATATACTCTTGCACGGTAATCTTTACTCTCTCCAGAATTATATGTGCTAGTAATCATTAACCCAGCTGTAAAACGCCACCTTTCTAACTGTAAAATATGGCGCAAATAGAGCGCTGGAATCTCTCTCTTTTTTGAGTGAGTAAAGTAGAGCCCACCCTCTTTAGGTATAGAGACTCTATTAGGGTTATTCATCTGGTCTCCTAAAACAGTACTATAAATATGTTCGTATCTAAAATCTACTCCAACTACTGTACTACCAACTCTTGCCCATTTATATGCCATGTTTGCATTAATCCCAACAATATTGTTCATATGGTAGTTGTGCCCACTGTACCAATCTGGAGATTCTTTCCTGAAAAGTTCAAAACGGTCGTGGTGGCGTCTTTGATAAACAGTCCCACTAAACTGCCATCTATCTCGTTCAAATAAGTATTTTGCAGAAGTGAGAAAAAGCTTTGTTGACTCGAACTGATCTGGGAAAGAGATGGAGTAAAAACTGTTTGCTCCAAATGACTTTTGTTGGTACCCAGCTTGGAGATGAATTGAGTGACCACTTTTATTCTCTAAAACAATATTTGAGTAAAAGTTGGTAATATCAAAGTCTGTGTTTTGTGTATAACCATCACTTGATGAGAGTCCAGCACCTACTTGACCAGAGATATCCCATTTTTTAAATAAGATACCCTCTCTCTCTTTAGACCTTGTAATAAAACCTGTGTTAATATTACTATTGAAGAGTCTATGTTCCCCTCCACTTAGATTGACTTGTAGGTTTGTTTTAGAAGGAGTTTTTGTAATAATATTAATTGCTCCCGAATAGGCTACTGTACCTTGAGACCAGGCCCCTGGCCCATGTAGTAGTTCTACTCTCTCTATTTGTGAAATAATAATTGGAATATTTAGCGAGTGGTGCCCTGTTTGGGGGTCGGTAAAATTAACTCCATTAATCATAATTACTGTTTGATCGAAGGTTCCCCCTAGGATATTAAGATCGGCTTGAACCCCTTCGCTCCCTCGGCTTCTAAGATCTGCTCCCTGAACAAACTTTAATAGATCTTGAATATTTTGAACAGCAGCCCTCTCAATATCTTCTTTATGAAAAACAGAGACTACTCTAACTAATGGTTGAAATGGTGTGGGTCGCTTACTATTTACAATTAACTCCTCTATAGTTTCAGTTGCTTCGCTTTCGTTTTTATTATTTTGGGCAAGTGTAAAAGAATTATTAAACATCACAAGAGAAACTGTGAGGGTAATAGCTCCAATTCTCGTAAAATTCTTTCTATTCATATCTTTTATTTCGGTTTTTTTAGAGGCGCAAAATTGAGACATTATTAAACCATCTACAAATTATTTTTTAATTTTGAAAAAATGGAAAGATTAATAACTAGATATGAAACTAGAATCGCAAGAGAGAGAGCTACTTCTAAAGATGGTTCAAATAAGAGAAGAGTTACACTCAATACCCGAATATTCTCATAGAGAAGAGAAAACAGCAGCATTAGTTGCTAAATATTTAGCGCAGGCTGCTCCAGATTATCTCTATACCTCTATTGGTGGGCATGGAGTAATGGCAGGTTATAAAGGGAATACCCCAGGCCCCTCAAAAATGTTTCGTTGTGAATTAGATGCAATTAAGACTAGTAAGGGGTGTAATCATCTTTGTGGTCATGATGGACATATGGCCATACTTCTTGGTTTATCAGAAGTTGTATCTACAAACAGAGAGTTTGATGGAACTATATGGCTCCTTTTTCAGCCTGCAGAAGAGGTGGGGGAGGGTGCTGCTTTAATGGTAAAAGAGATAAATGAGAGAGGGATTAAGTTTGATTATGCCTTTTCTGTTCACAATAAGCCTGGAGTTTCATTGGGTAAAGTGGTATTGCATAAGGGAGTTTATGCAGCAGGCTCTGTTGGTTTGGAACTTCATTTTAAAGGAGCACCTTCTCATGCAGCTACACCAGAGCAGGCTGTAAGTCCATACTCTGCTATTTTTGAAACGGCAGAATATATTCATAGCCTAAATTATCAAAGCTCTCTTTTTCATGACTTTATATTAGGTACAGTAGTAAATATCTCTTTAGGAGATAAAAATTATGGAGTTACACCAGGAGATGGTTATTTAAGAGCAACCTTACGTTCATTCAAAGATAAAGACTTGGACAAACTCTGCTCACTTATAGAAAACTACTCAAAAGAGCGTGCAGCTGAGCATGGATTGAAGCTCTCCACTAATTATTTCGATAAGTTCCCCGCTACAATTAATGACAACCAAGCCAACAAAATGGTTGAGGAGTCTGTTATATACAATAATATTGAGTATGAATATGCCAAAAACCCAGAGAGGGGGTCAGACGATTTTGCGTTTTTTGCCTACAACTCAATCTCCTCTTATTTTGATATAGGTAATGGCATAGGTACGGCAGATTTGCATCAAGAGGGCTATAAGTTCTCCAATGAAATTATGGGAATAGCGTTAAAAATATATACCTCAATAATTTATAAAAAGAAAAATCACTTAAATTAAATTGGAATGATTAAGAAAGTTATATTACTCTCACTACTGCTTATAATAACACAAAATAGATTTGCAATGGCACAAAACCCTACTTTAGAAACAATTTTCAGTCGTAAAAGTGTACGCAGTTATACAGATGAGCCTGTCTCTAATAAAGATTTAACTTTATTAGTAAAAGCGGGGATGGCAGCTCCCTCTGGAATGAATAAACAACCATGGGAGTTTCTTGTTATTAAAGATAGAGCTAAAATGGTTGAGCTCTCTAATAAACTTCCTTATGCTCTTATGATGAAAGATGCTCAAGCTTTAATTGTTGTTATTGGAAATCCTAAAACGTCTGCTTATTGGTATTTAGACTGTTCTGCTGCAGCACAAAATATATTGCTTGCTGCTGAGTCAATAGGACTGGGGGCTGTATGGACAGCGGGTTATCCCTATGAAGATAGAATGGAAACAATTGCCTCGGAGCTTTCTATTCCAAAACCTTACCGTCCGTTATGCGTAATCCCTATTGGCTATCCAAAGGGAGAGCAAACACCAAAGAACAAATGGAAAGAAGAGAAGCTACATATGAATAAGTGGTAGTTTTATTTAGTTAATTTGACACATTTGGAATTATTAAAATAGGTACTATTTGAAGAAGCAAATTTTCCTTGTTATTGCTGCATTTTTTTTTGCAGCTCATATTAGTGCCGCTGTTTTCAGCGGCACTGTACTTGATATACGTGGTATGCCAATCCCTTATGCTACTGTTTATATTCATGAGACTGCAACAGGAGTAGCAACAGATAAAGAGGGCCGGTATAGGGTTATGCTTAAACCTGGAGATTACAATTGCGAAGTCTCATCTTTGGGCTATAAGAGGGTGAAGTTCAAGTTAAAGATAGGGACAAGCAATATTGTTAAAAATTTTGTTTTAGAAGATGAAGTATATCAGCTTTCAGATGTTTACATTAGAGCAGGACAAGAAGATAGAGCCTATCACATTATGAGAAATGCTATTGCTAGAGCACCCTACCATAGGCACCAGGTTAGAAATTATAAATCTTTGGTTTACACTAAAGGTAATGCAACAGTAACAAAGCTGCCTGCTCTGCTAAAGCTAAGGGCTGGAAGAACAAAAACTAAGCTAGTACTTAATAAAACTTTTGTATTGGAGTCTCATTCAGAAATAGAGTATGAGTGGCCAGACCAGTATGGAGAGAAGATAAAAGCCTTTTCGAGTACAGTGCCTGCCGAAATAGACCCTGCAGATATCTCTGCAGTAATTACTGCTTCTGTCTATGATAGGATGTTTTATGGGAAGCTCTCTCCTTTAGCGCCTGAGGCATTTAATTATTATAAATTCGTTTATGAAGGGATATGTAAAGAAGAGGATAGAGTTGTAAATAAGGTGAAAATTATTCCCAAAGGGGGAGATTCTAAGTTAATCTCTGGGTATATCTATATTGCAGATGATTTATGGAATGTTACCTACGCTCACTTTTTTATACGGGAGAGCGGGGTTAGTATAGAGTTAAAAGTCAATTATAATGAGACCGCTGCTCAAATAATGTTACCTACTTCTTACTCTATGGATTTAGATATTTCTGTAATGGGAGTAAAAGCAAATGGACATTATAACTCTTCTCTCTCTTACCTTTCTGTAAACAGAGGCCAAAAGGAATTAAAGGTATCTCAAGTGGTAACAACAGATAGTATAAATAGTGCAAGAGAAGCGCGTTCTTTAGCTAATAAGAGCGTTAAGGTTATTGAGAAAGAGATTGAGGAAGCAACTTTAGACGAACAGTTAGATGAGTCTGAAAGAAGAGAAAAGAGCTATGAGCTTAAGAGTAATTTTGCAATTAAAAAAGTTGTAGACTCTTTAGCCGTTAATAGAGACAGCAGTTATTGGGATGCAGTAAGAGTAGTACCTCTAAAGCCAGAAGAGCTTCTTTCATACAAAGAGGCAGATAGTTTGAAAGAGGAGTTAGATAAGGTTTTTGAAGAAGATTTAGAGAAAAGAATAGATAGAACTACAGGCAATAAGATTTTAGATAAAATTATATATGAAACTCGTTTTAAAGTAAATGAAAAACTCATACTGGGGTATGGAGGTCTCTCTAAGGTTATAGGAGGTTTTTCTTTTACAGACGGTTATTGGTTAGGGCAAAACTTTTTTGCTGGTTATAGGTTCAATGATAAAAGAACATTAACTCTTAAACCCTCTTTTTACTACTCTACTTATAGAAAGAAGATGATGTGGAGGGTAGATGTTAACTATAAATACTCTCCTTTAAGACTAGGTGAGGCTATTTTAAGTTTTGGCCACTTTAGCAGAGACATAAGCAACAACTCCTCTATATCTGACTTTGTTGGCTCTTATGCCTCTTTTTTGTTTGCACAAAACCCAAAAAAATATTTATCGGCTCGCTGGATTGAGGTTGGAAACTCTATTGACCTTGCTAATGGTCTCAACTTAGATGTAAAACTAGCTTATAGCCATGTAAAACCCTTAGAAAATGGCAATATAAAGGTTCTCTCTGGTAAAGAGCCTCAATCTAATAATCCTCAAAACATTTATGGAGCCAAGCAGTTAGAACATAAAAACTTAGAGTATTCAGCTACTATGAGTTATAACCCTCACTACTTTTATAAAATTGTAAAGGGTCGCAAAGTCTATGTTAAAAGTAGTTGGCCAATGTTTACACTCAATATGAAAGGGACATTCCCAAATAGTGATCCAGATTTTTCTGAATGGGCAATGCTCTCTTTCTCTATTGCTCAAAGAATAAAAACAGGCCTCTACTCTCAGTTAATATATGATGCACAAGTTGGAACCTTTTATAATAAAAAGAATATCTATCTAGATAATTACAATCACTTTAGAGCTTCGGACATTGCAATTACAGAGAAGAGCTTTACGTGGGACCTACTACTTGCCAACCCTTATATTTACTCTACCCCAAATGAGTGGGTTAGGTACAATGCCGAGTTTAGAAGCGGCTATATTTTTTTAAATTATTTGCCCTTTTTAAATAGTGCTCTTTATATAGAGTCTCTTTATTTAAAAGGTTTATGGCTTCCACAGAAAAAGATTCTCCATTCTGAGCTGGGGTACTCGTTTGGTATTCAAGGGTTTTTAAGGGCTGGGGTCTTTACGGCGTTTGAGGGGAGTAGTTATAAAGGTGTAGGGTTTCGTCTAGAGATACCTATTCTTTCAGATATTTACCGTTAAGATAGCTACCTATTATATATTCACAGATTACTCTTGGAAAATGTTCCCACTCCAGCTTGTGTATAGTTTCTGCTAGGCTTTCGGGAGTCTCTTGAGGTTTAACACTACATTTTATCTGGAAAAGGTGTTCTCCATTATCGTATTCATTGTCTACTAGATGAATTGTTATACCAGATTCTCTCTCCTTAGCCTCTATAATTGCTTTATGAACCATAGAGCCATACATTCCTTTACCTCCATATTTAGGTAGAAGAGAGGGGTGAAGATTTATTATTCTACCATCATATTCACTCACTAATCTTTCTGGAAACTTAACCAAGAACCCAGCAAGTATAATAAAGTCTATACTGTTCTTGCGAAGTAAATTGTCTACAACTCTTCCCTCTTTTAACTCTTTGGGAGTAAAAACAAAACTCTCTATATTAAGCTTTCTAGCCCTTTCAAGTACATAAGCCTCTTTTTTATTAGAGAGTATAAGCTTTACATCTATTTGAGGAATAGTTTTACTAATATTGCAATTGCTTGCAAGATAGGGCTCTATTAAAGAAAGATGTCTCTTTTCTTGAATATACTCAATAATTTTTTGTGCATTTGTACCTGAACCCGACGCAAATATTGCTATATTTATATTTTTCATTAAGATTAATTAATTAGAGTTGTGCAAAGATAAGAAAAACCAGAAATTTTAAGGGTTGAATAATAGTTATACTATGCAAATAATAACAGTTGAAAATGAGTGAAATATATTTATACTGGCTTAAAATTTTCGTTTTTGGTTTTTTTTGTGTTTCTTTGCACCCTAATTTTGAAATAACAAACAATTTTTATTAACTAATTATTTAGAATTATGGCAGACATAAATGCAAAGGTTAAAGCCATCATCGTTGACAAGTTAGGCGTTGAGGAATCGGAGGTTACTCCAGCAGCTAGTTTTACTAATGATTTGGGTGCCGACTCTTTGGACACTGTAGAACTTATCATGGAGTTTGAAAAAGCTTTTAGTATAACAATTCCAGATGAGGCTGCCGAGAAAATTGGCACAGTAGGAGATGCTATTACTTATATAGAGAATAATACCAAGTAATTTTAAACAAATTTTATGGAATTAAAAAGAGTAGTCATTACCGGGATAGGGACTATTAATCCACTAGGAAACAATGTTCAAGATTATTTTAATAATCTTGATGCAGGTGTAAGTGGAGCCAATCTAATTACCCGTTTCGACGCTTCCCTTTTTAAAACTAAATTTGCTTGTGAAGTAAAAGAATTTGATCCCTCTAAATTTGGTATCGACAAAAAAGAAGCACGTAAACTAGATTTATTTACTCAGTTTGCGTTTGTTGCTGCCCATCAGGCTATTTTAGACAGTTCTATTGATATGGAAGTTGAAAACTCCAATAGGATTGGCGTTATCTTAGGTTCTGGAATAGGTGGGATTGAAACTCTATTTAATGAAATTCAGGGCTACTGCGACGGAGATAAAGTTCCACGTTTTAGCCCTTTTCTTATTCCTAAAATGATTGCAGATATTGCACCAGGTATGATTGCAATGAAGTATGGATTCAGAGGCCCTAATTACACCACTGTTTCTGCTTGTGCTTCTTCTACTCATGCTATGATTGATGCATTCAATAACATTCGTTTAGGTAAGGCAGACTTTATTATAACAGGAGGCTCAGAAGCTGGAATAACTGTACCTAGTATTGGTGGTTTCAATTCTGCTCAGGCAATCTCTACTAATAACGAAAATTTTAAAACTGCATCTAGGCCTTTTGATAAAACTAGAGATGGTTTTGTTATGGGAGAGGGTTCAGGCATACTTGTATTCGAAGAGTATGAACATGCAGTTGCTAGAGGAGCTAAGATATATTGTGAAGTTGCTGGCGGTGGAATGACTGCAGATGCCTACCATATAACTGCCCCTCATCCAGAGGGTATTGGTGCTATAAATGTGATGAAACTATCACTTGAAGAGGCAGGATTAGATTTAGATTCAGTTGATTATATTAATGTTCACGGCACTGCTACTCCTAGAGGAGATATTGCCGAACTTAAAGCTATAAAGGCTCTATTTGGAGAGCATGCATATAATCTTAACATAAGTGCTACTAAATCAATGACAGGTCACCTTCTTGGCGCTGCAGGTTCGGTAGAAGCACTTGCGTGTATTCATGCTATTCAGTCTGGGGTAATCCCACCTACTATAAACTTTGAACATGAAGATCCAGAGATAGATTATAAATTAAACCTTACTCTTAATAAAGCTCAAAAAAGAGAGGTAAATGTGGCTATGAACAACACCTTTGGGTTTGGAGGTCACAACTCTTGTGTTGTTTTTAAGAAAATTTAGGGTTAATTATTTGATAATAAAAAAGGCTCTCTATAAATTAGAGAGCCTTTTTTAATTTATGGCATTACTGAGTATGTAAGTATTAGCTTAGGGTTATTAGTGGCCCCATTACCGTTTAGTGTAGCTTTAGAGTAGAGAGTGTTTTGAATGTAGTAATATGTTGCTCCAGTGTAGTAGTCGCTACTCTGTAATATTGGTGCTACATATCCCTGTAAATTTCTCCCTGTAAGTTTACCTTGAATTACTTTTTGAAGGTAAGAGCTTATGTCTAATGAGTAGTATTTATTAGAGCGATTTATAGATCCATTTGAATTACTGTAAGATAAATCTTCTATAGGGTCATAAAGAATCATATTACCTCCAATTGAGTCTACTCGTGTACATATGAATAGTTGTGATGGGAAGTAATTTAACTCCAAATAATCTTGAGGATACTCAAATGGCAAACGAATCTCTGCTTTAGCTATAATAAGTTTATTTACATTAATCTTTTTACCATTTGCCCAGTCTGTTATGTTCTGTTTTACCTCACTAAAGTCAATATAAGGCTTAATTCCTGCTAGCCCCTCCATAAAGATTTTATCTTGTGGGTTTGAACTCTCAAGATGTTTTGAAGAGTGTTCTAAACGATTTACGTGCAGTCCATTGTCCTTTACGTAGTATGCAATAAGGCTGTCTCTGTCTATATTGTTTTCTGAATCTACGTGGCGGTAAGATAGAAGAAAGTATATACTGCTTGGTGTTGTAGAGTTTATTCTGCCTCCCTCAAGTTCTCCTGGTTTAGAATCTGCTGTCATATAGAGCCCTTTAAACTTTTTTTGGAAGAAGAATATACTGTCTCTCTCTTGTTTGGTTGCTGTAACCAACTCCTGAGCATAATCTAAAGAGATATCCATAACAAGAGTATCTCCACCAAAGAAGACGTTGCCACCTAAATTTAATGGTAGAGGAGAGTAGTCTTGTTCAGTTAAAGAGTTATTATATATTACTGTTGAGTCTAACTCTTTGGTGAGCTTATAGAGGTTAAAGTTTTGAGGTATATTACGGTCTTCTTCACGAAAGAAGGTTGTATTCTCTATAGTCATATACATCTTAAAAGATTTGGCTACTGGAGATTCCCCAAAATTGTGTTTTGTTAATGCTGGTTCAAATTGGAAAGCAGCAGAGGCTTTTACAGTTCCTAAATGGGGGTCTTTGTGTGACCCAACAATTAGAGTTCCAGAGTGAGCTGTCTGTAAACTATCTGAAAGTTTCATTTGCACTGGAAGGTCAAACTTAACGGAACTAACCGTAAGTATGTGGTCTCCAGGAACAAGCGTTGCGCCTGTCCCTTTATCAGTCTCAATGCAAGATGTTAAAAATAGGTTAGCTAACAAAAGTGCCGAAATAGAACGAATAGTGTTCTTAATTATCATCTTTTAGCAAAAATTTTATTGTAAAATTTAATGTACTCGTCCATATAGTTGCTCTCTTCATCTGAAGTGTCTATGTAGTCTAGCGATGGAAGAGAGTAGCCTTCGGCTATATCTTTTAGTTGTTTGTCTAGCTCTTCTTCACCAACAATAATGGCATCTGAGTATTTCATTGCAAGTTTTGCAAGATTTATGCCATTAGCTGGAGCTAGAGCATCTAGATCTTTGTTTTTTATTCCTGGTACCAGAACTTTTGATATAGTTTTTTCGTTAAACTCCTGGTCTAGCCCCTCATTATATAGAGATAAGATAATTTTGCTATCTGTAAAAATAGGGTCTTCGGCATAGACTTTACGTAAATAGAGGGGAAGGAAATGAGATATCCACCCTTGACAATGGATAATATCTGGTTTCCAGCGTAGCTTTTTAACTGTCTCTAGTACGCCTCTTGCAAAGAAAATTGCTCTTTCGTCATTGTCTGGAAAGTGCTTGGTATCTTCATTACCATAAACAAATTTACGTGCAAAATAATCTTCATTGTCTATAAAATAGACTTGCATTCTAGCAGAGGAAATTGAAGATACCTTAATAATTAAAGGCCTGTCTAAGTCATTAATAATAATATTCATGCCAGATAGGCGAATAACTTCGTGAAGTTGATTTCGTCTCTCGTTAATAACTCCATACTTGGGCATGAAAGAACGTATCTCGAAGCCTCTTTCTTGGGCTCCTTGAGGTAAAAATCGCCCCACTTTTGAGATTGTTGTTTCAGGTAAATAAGGAAAAATCTCCGAGCTTACATAAAGAATTCTTTTGGGCTCATTCATTTTGTTGATAAATTAGTACAAGTTCATACAAAGATAATAAAATTAATTTAATAAGACATTTTATGTATCTTTGAACTCTGTTTAGGAAATGAAGAAAAGAGAGAAGAACATAGTTTACAGAAGGCTTATACAGTCTTATCTATCGTCGGTAATTAGCATTAGTATGGTTTTGCTTCTTGCTGGTTTAACTGGTTTGTTGGCGGTAAATGCAAAAGCTGTTTCGGCTTATTTTAAAGAGAATATTAAAATATCTGTAATTTTTGAAGAGATAGCTTCAGATGAGGAGGCTAAACAGGTATTTGAGAAACTCTCTAATAAGAAGTATGTTAAAAAAGCAGACTACATCTCTAAGGAGCAAGGAGCAAAGGAGATGAAAGAGATATTAGGGGAAGATTTTTTAGATCTTTTTGATGTAAATCCTATACCAATTTCAATTGATCTTTTGTTGAAAGCTAACTATTTAGAAAGTGATTCACTTGCTTTAATTGAGAAAGAGCTCTCTTCGTTCTTGTTGGTGAGGGAGGTGGTCTACCAAGACTCTCTAGTAAAAGTGATTAACGATAATGTAGAGAAAGTGGGGTATGTATCTGCTGTTCTTATTGTTCTACTTATGTTTATCTCTTTTGTTTTAATTAATAATACTGTACGTTTAAATTTATACTCAAAGAGATTTGTTGTATATACAATGAAATTAGTTGGGGCAAAGCGTTCGTTTATTAGAAAACCTTTGCTAGTGAAGGGTGTTTGGCAGGGTTTAATTTCAAGTGTAATCTCTGTTGGGTTAATTGTAGTGGTCATATATATGATGGAGAGAGATCTTCCCCAGCTTTTTGAAATTCTAGATTTGCGCATGATTGCAGTTGTGTTAGCTGCAGTTCCAGTGCTGGGAGTGGTTTTATGCTTGGTAAGTACTTTCTTTATAGCTAATAGGCTTGTCTCTATGTCTGGAGATGATATCTATTATTAGTTCTATTTAATTTGTTGTCTTAACATCAATATAAGTTTTTTAACATAAAAGGTTAGTATTATGAATTCAGGAAAATTCGCAATTCCATTTAAGAACAAAGTCTATCTACTAGTGGGGTTGGCATTAATGATAATTGGTTTCATCCTTATGAGGGGAGGGGGGGCTACCGATCCTTCTATTTTTCCAGAAAAAGAGATGTTTAGCTTTAGGAGAATAACACTTGCGCCTCTTTTTATTCTTGCAGGATTTATTGTAGAGGTTGTTGCAATAATGTATATACCCAAATCAAAATAGATGAATCTGTTAGAAGCTATTGTTTTAGGAGTTGTGCAAGGGCTTACAGAGTTTTTACCTGTAAGTAGTAGTGGTCACCTTACAATAGGGAAAGAGTTGTTGGGTATAGATAGTAGTAATCTTGCATTTGAAATAACTGTTCATGCAGCTACTGTATTAAGTACAATTGTTGCTTTTAGAAAAGAGATAGGAAGCTTAATAGGGGGCTTCTTTAAGTTTAAAATGAACCAAGAGACAATTTATCTTTTTAAAATAGCCTTCTCTATGATTCCTATTTTTATTGTAGGAGTGTTTTTTAAAGATTTTGTTGAGTCTCTTTTTGGAGAGGGGTTATTAATTGTTGGCATTGCCCTGTTAGTAACTTCTACTCTGCTTTTACTCTCGGCAACTATTAAGCCTAAAGAGAGAGAAGTGACCTTTAAAAGTGCTTTTATAATTGGTCTAGCGCAATCTTTAGCTGTTATCCCAGGGCTTTCACGCTCTGGGGCAACCATCTCTACTGGTCTTTTGTTAGGAGTTAAGAGAGAAAATATAGCAAAATTCTCTTTTCTTATGGTTTTGGTGCCAATATTAGGGGAGACTCTTCTGCAGTTGCTATCGGGGGAGTTGTCTGAAGTTAATGCTGGAATTGCTCTGCTTCCATTGCTAGCTGGTTTTGTAGCAGCATTTCTTTCGGGTTTACTTGCTTGTAAAGCAATGATAGAGTTAGTGAAAAGAACAAAGTTAAAGGGGTTTGCTATCTATTGTGCTTGTGTAGGTGTTTTAGCTATTGTTTTTGCTTATGTCTAGTTCAAAATTATATTACTTTCTCTCCGATGTACATCTTGGCCTAAAAGCTTTTAATCCCAGGGAGAGGGAAAAGCTGTTTGCCTCTTTTTTATACTCTTTGCCAGAGAATACAGATTCTCTTTATTTATTGGGAGATATATTTGACTTTTGGTATGAGTATAAATATGTTATCCCAAGAGGGTTCTCTAGAGTTCTTGGTGCGTTGGCAGCTCTTACAGATAGGGGGGTTAAGCTCTATTTTATTAGAGGGAATCACGATATGTGGACATATGATTTTTTACAAAGTGAACTTGGGATAGAGGTGCTAGAAGAGATGTCTGTAGTTTCAATTGAGGGGAAGCTTTTCTGTTTGGCACATGGCGATGAGCTTATAGGAGATAAATCGCATCTATTTCTAAAGAGAATTTTTAAGAACAGAGTTCTGCAGAGGATTTTTAGCTCAATACATCCAAGATGGGCTTTTGCATTGGCATACAAGTGGTCTAAATATAATAGACTCTCTAGAGGAGGGGTACTCTCTTTTAGAGGGGTAGATGAGCCTCTCTATTTGGTAGCATCTGAATATGAGAAAGAGAAAAATATAGACTATTTTATTTTTGGGCATATGCACACTCCTGGCAACAATCTTACTCCAGGGGGAGCTGGTTTTTATATACTGGGGGAGTGGATTTATAATTGCGACTATCTTGTATATGACTCTGAAGTTGGGCAGCTAGAATGGAGAAAGGGGCTTTCTATCTAAATATTGAGTAGTAGAGATATTGAAATGTACCTCTATGATACATTTGGACTAACTCTTCTGTTAGTCTATCTTGTTCAAATCTGTCGTATGGGTTTTTTAGATCGGACCCAAATATTTTAGCGACTCCTTGCCAGAAACCTGCTGCTGCACCTCCTCTGTAGTTTTTTATTATGTAGTATGAGCTTTGCCCAATCTCTCTATCTATTAGTTTAAGTAATAGTTTACCCTGTGAGAAGCTCATTTTTCTTAAAGGCTGTTCAAACTCTTTAAATAGCTCGGTTTCAAACTTTTTTATAAAACGCTCTCTCTCTCTAGCATTGAAATTTGAATTTGCTAGAACACTATCTGCCTCTTTAACTATTGATTTGGCTTTTAATGCATAGGGGTAGGTTTTTTCAAAATTATAGACAAGTCTGTAAAATTGGCGCCATTCACGCCCTTTTTTTCTAGTGTTGTCCCATGAGTAGTGATAAACTTCTCTTAGAGTAATTTGATATATAGTATCTCTGCCCTCTAATTTATACCCAACTGTATATCCCTTCTCTTGGGAGAAGAGGAAGTTTTGTAGAAATAAAGAGGGTAAAATAAATATTACAAGGAGTAATGTTCTATTCATAAAAGACAAATTTATCTCTTTTCTAGTTTATCTTCAATAATCAGACCAAAAATACTATATTTGACACTAATTTGACAACTTATTATAAACCTAATATAAAGTTATGTTCTCTTCTGTGTATGGTCCTTGGACTTTATTTGTAGACTTCGGTCTAATCTTTGCGTTGTTACTCGCTGGAAAATTTATTAGAGTAAAGGTAAAATTTATTCAAAAACTTTTTATACCACCCTCACTTATAGCTGGTTTTCTTGGATTACTGTTGGGGCCAAATGGTCTTGGATGGCTCCCTTTTTCTGAGCACCTAGGTACTTATGCTGGTGTTTTAATAGCGTTAGTTTTTGCTTCCCTTCCACTCTCATCTCCCAAGTTTAGTTTTAAGGAGGTATCTGGCCGAGTAGGCCCAATTTGGGCATATGCCCAAGTGGGAATGCTTTTGCAATGGGCTATAATGGGTCTGTTTGGGCTATTTGTTCTTAATTTTATTTGGCCAGAATTAAATTCGGCTTTTGGTATAATGCTTCCTGCTGGTTTTTATGGGGGGCATGGTACTGCAGCAGCATTAGGAGATGCCTTCTCTTCTCTAGGGTGGGAAGAGGCTAGAAGTTTAGCAATGACAACAGCAACAGTTGGAGTTGTTATTGCTATTGTGGTTGGTCTAATAATGGTTAAAAGGGCAACAGTGAAAGGAGACACCTCTTTTATTCAAAACTTTGCCGATCTTCCAGATGAGTTAAGAACAGGGCTTACACCTGCTAATAAAAGAGAAGATGCAGGTATGAGTACTACCTCATCAATCTCAATAGACTCTTTGGCTTTTCATTTAGCTTTTGTGTTTGTAGTGGCACTAATAGGTTATATGCTTAGCCAGGGAGTTAAAGTCTATTATCCAAAATTAGAGATTCCAGTTTTTTCGGCCTCATTTATTATAGGTCTCATCTTCAAA
>JAQVZL010000040.1 GCA_028708215.1 Bacteroidales bacterium | reverse complement strand
AAAGAGAACAAATCTAGGGCAAAACTACTCCCTACTCTCTGCAAACAGATATAAATACAACGGCAAAGAAGAGCAGACAGTAGGAAACCTACAATACCTAGACTACGGAGCAAGGTTCTACGACCCAACAATAGCTAGATGGTTGAGTGTTGACCCGATGGCACACCTCAGAGAATGGGTGTCACCATACAACTATTGCCAAAATAATCCTATTGG
Source organism: Bacteroidales bacterium (assembly GCA_028708215.1). GTDB lineage: Bacteria > Bacteroidota > Bacteroidia > Bacteroidales > UBA932 > Bact-08. The sequence goes on along the minus strand of JAQVZL010000040.1, from coordinate 18,282 downwards.
TAGAGTAGATCCGACGGGGGCGTTGGATGATGAATGGGAAATTAATACAGAGGGAAAAGTAGTTAATAGAATTGAAAATAAAACTGAAGATAGTTTTCATGTAGTAGATGATAAGGGAGAAAGAATAGAAGGGAAATCTATCAAATTTGAATATGGAACAATTACAGATGTTAACAATCCGCAAGTAAGTGTAAAAGGTAACCCCACAACATTAACACTATTCAATGTTAAAGGAGATAAAAATGCGAAGAATTTGTTTGAATTTTTCGCAGACCCTGGTAATACTAAAGTAGAATGGTCTCACGCTAAAATAGGGACAAAGGAATCAGGTAAAAACATTGTTGGTTCCTCTCATGAAAAATCTTCAACAGCTGCTGGTGCTTATTTAAGACAAACAGGTTATACCTTGAAAGAAGTTAATCATAACCATCCAAGCGGAAGTTATTTTCCATCAAAAGGAGATAAGAATGGGGCAGTCCTATATAAAAAAGGAAATAGCAATATTAAACTTCACATATATACACATCCAAATAGATATAGTGAATATGATGAAAAGGGGACTCTTGATTTTAGTGATTTTGGGCCTGCAATTGAAATAATCGGAACTAAGAAAAAATAGGATTTATGTTATATAAGAATTATATATTAATGTGCTTAGTTTGTCTTAATGTTATGATTGCAAAATCTGAAAATGTTGAAACAAAAGATACTTTGGCTGTTTATAAAATAGTCAATACAGAGCTGCAAAAAATTGTAGATAGTCTTTTGATACATGAAAAAGACATGGATTACTATGATTCAAGTCTCGTATTCTACATTGATGTGCAACACCGAAAAGACATAACACTTTTATCCGTAGGCTCTTTTCATAAAATATTGAAGACAGGGAATGAAATAGGATGTTTAACGATCAAAAATCATATATTTATTATATCAAGTAATTATGAAACAAATTTTTTCAAAAAGACCGGATGTAAAAAAGGATATGATTTTTATAAGTCATTAGAACAAACAGAAGATAATTCTGAAGGTATTGTAATTGATATCTATGAAGATGATTCTTACACGCAATGGAATTATAGATTAATCAATGGAAAATTAATTATGATACCGTAAGAAAAGCCCCAATTGGGGCTTTTGTTTTTATAAGATACTTTGAAATTTAGTTTGCTTAATAAAAGCATCAAGGAGAGCGAAAACGTGTTGTTTGTCGCTCTCTTTTAGTTTTTGAATATCCAGAATTTTATTTACAACACTCTTTTCCAAGAGAATATCTGTAGAGCCTACCAGATAATCCAAAGACACTTCGAGAGCTTTGGCCAACTGCGTAGCCATCTCAATGGAGGGCTTTACTTCATCACGTTCATATCTACCAATAACAGCACCGTGAACCCCAACGAGTTTACCGACTTCGTCCTGCGACATTTTTTTATCTTTTCTCACTTCCGTGAGCCGTTTACCAAAGCTAATTGACTTCCTAAATGTATTGAAAACTACACTAAATTAGAGAATGTGACAAAGATACGAAACATAAATGTAGTATAAAATGTATATATTAACTAAAAACTCCCCCAAATTACAATCGAAAAGTATACCTCCTCCTCTGGTAGTTTTATTTCATTTGTTTACATTTGTTCTAGTAATGGTTCAATAGTATTACTGTAGTGAGGATTGCCCTGATAAGATTTTTGGCTAAGATAACAAGGGATTTAGAAAACTTTAAAATAGATATTTTAATACGAGAAGAACTTGCGCTAAGGTGTGGAACCACAAAGAACTATATTTGCTAGAATTGAGAACAAAGCAAGCGAGATACGAAGCTATATCATATTTTTTTGAGACCTATGTAGTGAATTTACTTTTATTGACCAATGTGGTTTAGACAAATTTGGTCTCATAGACGATTATATGGTAAACCATATTGATGCATTTTCATTCATTGAATATGCCAAAACTCACAATGTTTCTGAGAAGTTAAAAATATAGCCCAAGGGCTAAAAGATTCAGATAATCTCATTTACCATTAAGCTCCCCTCATAGTTCAAGTGCCTTCTCCATTTTGTGCTTTATTTCTAAGTTAGACAAGTTGCCTATACTCCCAATATGAGTATGGGCAACCTTTTTTTGAGCTTTAAACTCACCCGAGGCTACCTCTCTACCAACCTCTTTATAAGCATCTCTAAAAGGAACACCATCTAAAACTCTACGGTTTACCTCCTCTACAGTAAATAGATATTCATATTTACTATCATCTAATATAGAGTCATTTACCTTAATATGCTCTAACATAAATGAGGTCATCTTAATAACTTCATGAATAGAGTCTAATGCAGGAAAAAGAATCTCTTTTAATAGCTGAAAATCTCTATGATAGCCATGAGAAAGATTTCTAGTGAGAAGAGAAATCTCATTTGAAACGCTATCTATCATATTACATCTACCCCTAATAATTTCCCAAACATCTGGGTTTTTTTTATGGGGCATAATACTAGAACCAGTTGTTAACTCATCCGGGAAAGAGATAAAACCAAAATTACCACACATATACATTATAGCATCGCAGGCAAACTTGTTAAGTGTAAAAGCAACAGAGGATATTGCTGCAGCTACACTTTTCTCGCTTTTCCCTCTACCCAGTTGAGCTGCTATAGAGTTATATGTTAAAGTGCCGAAACCCATCTGCTCTGTTGTCATCTCTCTATCTAAAGGAAAAGAGCTACCATAACCTGCCGCAGAACCAAGCGGGTTCTGATCTACTATACGGCGCGCAGCAGCCAACATATATATATCGTCTATAAGAGCCTCGGCATAAGCCCCAAACCATAATCCAAAAGAGGAGGGCATAGCAATTTGAGCATGAGTGTAACCTGGAATTAACACCTCTTTATGCTGTTCACTCAATTTTTGGAGTAATTTAAAAAGTGAGTGCACCTCTTCTTTTATAGTATCTATCTCCCATTTTAAATAGAGTTTAACATCTGTCAAGACTTGATCGTTTCTAGAACGGCCACTATGTATCTTCTTACCTACCTCGCCTACTCTTCTTGTTAATGTAAGCTCTATTTGAGAGTGAATATCCTCTACATCCTCTTCTAATACAAAAGAGCCCTTTTTAATCTCATCTAAAATTATGTTCAACTCTTTTGTAAGAGTAGAAAGCTCTTGCTCTGTTAGAAGAGAGATGCTCTGCAACATTTTTATATGAGCCAAAGAGCCTATAACATCAAAATAGGCAAGTCTTAAATCTAACTCTCTATCTTTTCCTACAGTAAAACTCTCTACAAGAGAATCTGCCGAACTATCTTTACTCCAAAGTGTACTCATATCTAAAAATTGAAATTATTTATAAAATTAATATAACCCTCAATACCACCACGCAACTCTTCTACTGTTATATACTCGTCTTGCCTATGGCTTCTTGCAGAGTCGCCTGGCCCCATCTTAATTGCTGGCACGCTTAACCGCATCCAATCTGAAGTTGTTGGAGAGATATAGCTCTCTATTCCCAATTTATCTACAGCAGATAAAAGTGGATGACCAATAGGAGTTGCAGAGGAGCTATTAAGTAAGTTTCTAGGAATCAACTCACTTTTTACAACTCCACTTAAAAGAGCAGTAATCTCACTGTTAGTGTACAAATCTGTGGGTCTAATATCTACAACAAATGTACATATGTCTGGAACAACATTATGTTGACTACCTGCATTTATCTGAGTAACAGATAGTTTAACAGCTCCCATAAGAGGAGATATTTTTTCAAACTTAAAACTCCTTAACCTATCAATATCTTCTAAAGCAATATAGAGAGCATTTACCCCTTCTGCTCTAGCTGCATGTCCTGTAACACCTTTTGCCTTTCCATCTAGCACCAAAAGGCCCCGCTCTGCAACAGCTGCTTTCATTCCAGTTGGCTCTCCAATAATTGCAGCATCAACTCTACCACAATGTTTTAAAGCCAGAGAAATTCCCTCTGGCCCCGAATTCTCTTCTTGAGCACTAAGTAATAGCATTAAATTAAATGGAAGACTTTTAGGGGCCGAGGCAAAATAGAGAAAAGTGGCTATCATAGAGACCACAGAGGCTCCAGCATCGTTACTACCCAGCCCCATTACCTTTTCACTATTAAAAGGGGGGTTAAAGGGATTGAAACTATAACCGTTTCCTGGTCTTACAGTATCTATATGGGAGTTTAACATTAATGCAGGAGCCTCTAAACCAGCATTATAAAGCTTTAGGACTATATTGTTGTTTATTCTCTCTGGTTTAAAACCCTTAGATTCAAAAAAACTACAGATAAAAGAGCTACGAGCCTCTTCGCTTCCAGAATAAGATTCTATAGAGACTATTTCTCTTAGTAGAGAGGTAACTTCTTCAATTAAAAACTCAATATTCATTTGCTCTTTATCCATTTTTGAAAATAATCAATTACTACTTTAAAAGTGTCCCTTTATCATTACCAAGGTTAGAGGCATGTTTAATATAGACCTCAGAAACACCATTTTCCAATGCATAAAAAGCATTATCCATTTTAGGTAACATTCCATCTTGTATTACTCCCTTCTCTTTTAAAGAGGTGTAATTACTCTTAGTTATTAAGGGGATAACAGAATCTGAATCATTTACATCATAAAGCACACCCTCTTTTTCAAAACAGTATATAAGCTTAGTGTAATACTCCCCAGACATAGCAATAGCTATAGAAGAGGCCATAGTATCTGCATTGGTGTTCAATAGAGAGCCATCACTATCGTGAGTAAGAGGGCAAAATACAGGAGTAATTCCTCGTCCAAACAGACTAAGCAAAAAACCTACGTTTATCTTTTGTGGGTCTACATCTCCAACATAACCAAAATCTATAGGTTCGGGCGATCTCTTAACAGCAGGAACACTATTAGCATCTGCACCAGATAATCCTAAAGAGTTACACCCTATTTTTTGTAGCTTGGCAATTATGCTCTTATTCACCCAGCCCGCATACACCATAGAGACAACTTTTAAAGTCTCTAGATCTGTAATCCTACGCCCTTGATGCATCTCCGTTTTAAGCCCCAATTTTGTTAACATCTCACTGGCCATAACACCACCACCATGAACAAGAATCTTTGGGCCATCTATATTAACAAATTTTTCTAGAAAAAGATCTAACTCTTCTGGACGGTCAACAATGTTTCCTCCAATTTTAATTATAGTCAATGTTTTCATTATATGCTATTTAAAAACTTTTATAAAAATAAATCATAACGAGAGAAGCATCTCTTTTAATACAACCTGAGCAGACACCACTCTATTTGCAGCCTGCGGAACTACAATTGAAGCACTACTCTCAATAACCCCATCGGTTACAATCATATTTCTTCTAACAGGCAAACAGTGCATAAACTTAGCACTATTTGTTAACTGCATCTTCTTTTCATCTACCATCCAACTACGATTGACACACTTTACTGTACCATAAGCAGGGCCGTTAAATAGAGACCAGTTTTTTGCATAGATAAAATCTGCCCCCTCAAAAGCTCTACTTTGGTCATACTCTACTTTTGCTTTCCCAACAAAATCTTGCGAAAGCTCATACCCCTTTGGATGAGTTATTACAAAATCATAATCTGTTTGGTTCATCCACTCGGCAAATGAGTTAGCAACTGCCTGAGGGAGAGCTTTTGGATGTGGAGCCCACGTGAGAACCACTTTAGGTTTAGCAACAGTTTTAAACTCCTCTATGGTAATAAAATCGGCAAAACTTTGAAGCGGATGTCTTGTAGCAGCTTCCATACTAAAAACAGGCTTACCCGAATACTTAATAAATTGATTAATTATAGTTTCATTGTAATCAGCCACTTTATTGGTTAACGAAGCAAATGCTCGTACACCAATTATATCGCAATATGAACCCATTACAGGAATTGCCTCAAAAATATGTTCGGGTTTATCGCCATCCATTATAACACCTCTCTCACTCTCTAACTTCCATGCACCTTGGTTTATATCTAAAACAATCACATTCATTCCTAAATTCATAGCTGCCTTTTGAGTGCTAAGACGCGTTCTTAGGCTAGAGTTAAAGAAAATCATTAATAGAGTTTTATTGTCTCCTAAATGAGAGTGAGCAAAAAAATCTTTTTTCACCTCTCTAGCCAAATTTAAAGCTCTCTCTAAAGATCCAATATCATGTACACATGTAAATTTCTTCATAGTAATTAATCTCTTTTGGTTTTTTCAATTGTTCTTTCAAAAGCAGCAATAAAATGGTCTATCTCTTCAAAAGAGATTGTAAGTGGAGGCAATAATCTTATTATATTACCTTTTGCAACTCCTGTAAATATCTTCTCTTCAAATAGTAATGAGTCTCTAACTGAACTATACTCCTCTTTCATCTCAACACCTACCATAAGTCCAACACCTCTAATATCACTAATCACACCCTCTCCCACTCTATCTCTTAAAGCAACAAGAGAGTCAAATAAATAGGCTCCTTTTTTTGCAGCTCCTTCTATTAAATTCTCTTTTTTGATTACTTCAAGAACCGCTAAAGAGGCAGCACATGCAAGATGATTTCCGCCAAAAGTTGTTCCTAACATCCCACTCACTGCATTAAAAGCTGGTGAAATAATTGTCCCCCCTATAGGGAATCCATTGCCCATCCCTTTTGCAGTAGTTACAATATCTGCTTCTATCCCGGCATACTGGTGAGCAAAAAACTTTCCACTACGGCCATAACCACTCTGTACTTCATCTAAAATAAGAACTACTCCACAACGTTTTGTCTCTTCTCTAAGCTCTTGCAAAAACTTTATCTCTGGTGAGTATATACCGGCAACTCCCTGAATTCCCTCAATAATTACAGCAGCACAATCTCCAGTAGAGAGTTCTTTTTTAACAGAATCAATGTCATTTAAAGCAACAAAAGAGACTTTATGTCCAGTATTAAAAGGGCTTATAATAGATGGAATATCTGTTACTGCAACAGCACCAGAAGTTCTTCCATGAAACCCTCCTTTAAACGCAATTATCTTAAATTTGCCTGTATGGAAAGAGGCCAATTTAAGTGCATTCTCATTTGCCTCTGCACCCGAATTTGACAAGAAGAGAGAGTAATCACTATAACCACTCATCTGTCCAAGCTCTTCTGCCAAAGAGGTTTGTAAAGAATTAATTACCGAATTAGAATAAAACGATATTTTATCTATTTGAGATTTAATCTTCTCAATATAAATAGGATGAGTATGCCCAATAGAGACAACAGCATGACCTCCATACATATCTAAATACTCTGTCCCACTCTTATCCCAAACAGTACACCCTTTAGCTTTTACAGGCTCAATTGGCCATAATTTATAGACGTCAAATATATTCATAGTTAAAATTAGGTTTTAAAAAGCACTCCCTTTTAGTTTAAGTCCACAAGTCTCATCTAAGCCAAACATTAAATTCATGTTTTGGACAGCTTGCCCAGAAGCCCCTTTAAGTAAATTATCTATAACAGAAGTAATATGCCAGTAACCATTGTGACTCTCTATATGTAACAAAGCTTTATTTGTGTTAACAACCTCTTTCAAAGAGAGTGGAGAATCAGATATTTTAACAAAAGAAGAGCTATTATAATACTCTTTATACTTTGTAACCATCTGTTCTAAAGAGCAATCTCCCTTAACTTTTGTGTAGATACTAGCAAAAATACCTCTAGTAAAATCTCCTCTAATAGGGACAAAATTGATTTGTGGAAAATCTCCTATAGCAGCCGCACCCGAAAGAACTTTTTTAATCTCTCCCAAATGTTGATGAGTAAAAGGCTTATATACAGAAATATTTGAATCTCTATAGCTAAAATGAGAGGTGTCAGATTTTCTCTTTCCCGCTCCAGTAGAACCTGTAATTGCATGAACATGAACCTCATTACTAAGCTCTTCCCTTGCAGCTAATGGGAGGAGTGCAAGAGTAATAGAAGTAGCAAAACAACCTGGATTGGCAACATAGTTTGCCACTTTAATAGCTTCTCTGTTTAACTCACATAATCCATACACAAATTCCTCGCTATTATAAATAGAATCTAGCCTAAAATCATTACCTAAATCTACTATCTTACAGCCTTTAGAGACCCCTATATCTTTAAGATAACCTCTAGAAAGTCCATGCCCCAAAGTGAGAAAAAGGATATCTGGCTCTATCCTACCATTTTCACTCTCTAAATTAGAAGAGAATTTAAGATTTGTATCTCCTATTAAATCTCTGTGAACAGAAGAGACTTCCTGGCCAGCAGCAGAACTACTCAACACTGCAACTATCTCTACCTCTGGGTGATTTACAAGCAACCTTATAAGTTCACCGGCTGTATATCCTGTTCCTCCTGCTATTGCTACTTTAATCATCTTTATGTACCGAATAATAAATTTTCAAAGGATTGGCTAGCACCTTAGTAAAGCCTACCACATCTTCATCTGTAAATAGTTTATTAACTTCGCCATAATCTCCAAATTTAGTGCTCATCATATCAAATTTAGACTCACATCCCAAAACCGAGAAGTGGTAAGGACGAAGTTCTACCTCAACAGAACCCGAAACATATTTTTGAGTATCATCTAAGAAGGCCTCTATGTTTCTCATGAGTGGATCTAAATATTGAGCTTCATGCATAAGCTGACCATACCAACCAGATAATTGCTCTTTCCAATAGAGTTGCCCTTTTGTAAGAACATGCTTTTCTAAAAGATGGTGCGCTTTAATTAAAATTAGAGGGGCAGCAGCCTCAAATGCAACTCTACCTTTAACTCCAATTATAGTATCTCCCACATGAACATCACGTCCCACACCATATTTGCCACCAAGAATATTAAGTTTATTAATAATCTCAACTGGAGTATATTTATGTCCGTCTATAGCTACAGGCTCTCCTTGATCAAAAGAAATCTTAACTTTTATAGGCTCTTTTTCTGTAATTTGAGAAGGATATGCCTCTTCTGGTAAAACCCCATTAGAGGTAAGAGTCTCTACACCTCCTACGCTACTCCCCCAAAGACCCAGATTTATAGAGTATTTTGCCTTTTCCCATGAGAAGTCAAACCCACATTCTTTAAGATACTCAATCTCGTCTTTCCTAGATAGTTTTAACTCTCTAACTGGAGCAATAACCTTAACCTCTGGTGCTAAAACCTCAAAAACTAAATCGAAACGGATTTGATCGTTACCTGCTCCAGTGCTACCATGAGCCACATAAGCTGCGTCTATCTCTTTTACATGCTCCAATACAGCCATAGCTTGAAAAGCCCTCTCTGAACTAACAGAGAGTGGGTATGTAGAGTTCTTAAGGATATTCCCAAAAAGTAAATATTTTATTCCTTTTTTGTAGTACTCATCTATTGCATCTACATTTTTATGAGTTTTTGCCCCTAAAGCAAGCGCCCTCTGTTCTATCTCTTTCTCTTCTTCTATAGAAAACCCCCCAGTATTAACCATAACAGTATGTACCTCTAAGCCTTTTTCGTTCTTTAAATAGGGAACACAAAAAGAGGTATCCAACCCACCACTGAAGGCAAGAATAACTTTATTGTTCATCTCTTATTTTTTTAAATGATATTATTGAATTAATTTTAACCAAAGGGTTTACTATAAAGCTTTTACTTGCCGATATTAGCGTAGGAGCTATTTTAGATTTAAACTTCGCTGTAGGGTCGTATAGCAAGCCAGTGCATAGGCACATCTTATAATCATTCCTTTTTAACACATCAAAATTTACACATCCTTCACACCCTTTCCAGAACTCATTATCTGTTGTAAGTTCAGAGAAAGTAACTGGTTTAAACCCTAGTTCTGTGTTGAGCTTCATTATTTTAAGCCCTGTAGTTATACTAAATATCTTAGCATTGGGGTAGAGCTTTCTAGAGAGATTAAAAACTTTGCTCTTTATTTTTTTTGCATAACCTAGAGACCTGTACTTATGAGCAACAATTAAACCTGAGTTTGCTACAAACTTACTATGGCTCCAAGTCTCTATATAGGCAAAACCCACAAACTCTTTACCATCTAGGGCAATAACAGCTTTCCCCTCATTTATCTTTTTAGTAATATACTCAGGCGATCTTTTAGCAATGCCCGTACCACGCTCTAGTGCCGATTTATAAACCAACTCACAGATTGTACTTGCGTATATAGCATGGCTCTTGTTAGCCACATAAATGATTACATTCATTTTAGAAATAAACAGATTTAAAATTACAGTATGTTTGAATTGTTACAGGAGAGTATACCTGCGTTTGTGGGGCCAGATACGGCCCATAAAAATGCCCTTCCTAGGCACGTCGTCGGACGTGTCTATAATTAAAGTTAGAATTAATATAAGGACTATTGTTTTTCATAACAGCAGCAAAGGTAAACGAAATATTCATAAAAACACTATATTTGCTTGCAAAACTTAATAAGATATGGAAAAAGAGAAAAACAAACCAAAAGGCCTTCCGGCAAACGCCTATAGGGAACTAAAAAAAGGGGAAGAGTATCACCCAATTATGGAATCACATAAAGTATATCCAGAAGTTACACCGTGGTCTGTGTTTATGGGTATCTTAATGACCATTATTTTTTCGGCAGCCGCTGCATACCTTGGTTTAAAAGTAGGACAAGTATTTGAAGCTGCTATTCCTATTGCAATTATTGCTGTTGGCCTTTCTGGGGCAATGAAAAGGAAAAATGCATTAGGTGAGAATGTAATGATTCAATCTATAGGGGCAAGCTCAGGTGCTATTGTTGCGGGTGCTATTTTTACTATGCCCGCTCTTTATATTTTACAGGCACAATATCCAGAACTTACAGTAGATTTTGCAAAGGTATTTATGAGCTCACTACTAGGCGGGGTTCTTGGTATTCTTTTTATTATTCCTTTCCGTAAATATTTTGTTTCAGACATGCATGGCAAGTACCCGTTCCCAGAAGCAACAGCTACAACTCAGGTTTTAGTAAGTGGAGAGAGCGGAGGAAACAGCGCAAAAGTACTTCTTGTAAGTGGTCTTATTGGCGGCTTGTATGACTTTATTGTCTCTACTTTTGGCTATTGGTCTGAGGTTTTCTCTTCCCGAGTTATCCCATACGGAACAGCTTTAGCAGATAAAACCAAGCTTGTTTTTAAAATCAATGTAGGTTCGGCAGTCTTAGGGCTGGGTTATATAGTAGGTCTAAAATATGCCTTTATTATTGCATGTGGCTCAATGTCTATCTGGTTTTTAGCAATCCCTCTAATGAACCTATTTTTTGGGGCCGAGGTAATAGATCTAATGAGTACAGGAATGACTACCACAATTGGAGAGATGAGCCCAGAGCAAATCTTTACCACTTATGGTAGACATATAGGTATTGGAGGTATTGCAACCGCAGGTGTGATAGGAATTATAAAATCTGCTGGAGTTATAAAATCGGCATTAGGTTTAGCTACAAAAGAGCTAAAAGGTGGCACATCTAAATCGGAAAAGGCCATTAGAACTCAAAGAGATATTCCTATGAAAATTGTTGCAATAGGAATTATTGTTACTCTAATTGTAACCTTCTTGTTTTTCCAGTTTGGTGTAGTGAACAACCTTACTCATGCAATCATTGCAATTCTTGTAGTTGGTATAATAGCTTTTCTCTTTACAACTGTTGCAGCAAATGCAATTGCAATAGTGGGTACCAACCCAGTTAGTGGAATGACTCTTATGACTCTTATTCTGGCATCTGTAATTATGGTTGCCGCAGGTCTTACTGGCACAGCAGGTATGACAGCTGCACTCATAATAGGGGGTGTTGTATGTACAGCACTCTCTGTTGCAGGAGCATTTATAACAGACCTTAAAATAGGATACTGGCTCGGCTCTACACCACTAAAGCAGCAACAGTGGAAATTCCTTGGAACCTTAGTTGCAGCCGCTACAGTTGGCGGAGTTATGATGATTCTGAATGAAACTTACGGCTTTGTTGGAGAGAATGCACTTGTTGCTCCTCAGGCAAATGCAATGGCAGCCGTAATTGAACCTCTTATGTCTGGAGGAGGAGCTCCATGGCTTCTTTACGGAATTGGAACTGTAGTTGCAATAGTGTTAAATATTTTTGGAGTACCTGCCCTAGCATTTGCGTTGGGTATGTTTATTCCCCTTGAACTTAACCTCCCACTTGTTGTTGGAGGAGGCATAGCTTGGTTTGTCTCTACCAGGTCTAAAGAAGAGAAAGTAAATACAGCCCGTAAAGAGAGAGGTACCTTAATAGCATCCGGATTTATTGCAGGAGGTGCACTAATGGGCGTTATAAGTGCTATTATACGTTTTGCTGGAGTTGATCTCTCAAATAAAGCTTGGATGGAATCTGTACCAGCCGAATACCTTGCACTCTTTATGTACCTAGTAATTATAATTTATGTAGCTTGGGACAGCATGAGAGCAAAAATTGAACAAGAATAATTTTATTAAAAAACATAAAATGAAAGAGAAAATTTTAGAAAAATTCTTACGATACATTGCTATAGATACAACATCAGACCCTGAATCTTCTACTCAACCCAGTACTCAAAAGCAGCTTAACCTCTCTAAGTTACTAGTAAAAGAGCTACAAGAGATGGGCGTGACAGAGGTAGGACTAGACCAGTATGGCTATGTTATGGCAACTATCCCCTCTAATTTACCTGCTGGCAAAAAGGTGCCTAAAATTGGCTTTATAGCTCACGTAGATAGCGCCCCAGATGCCCCAGGAGCAAACATAAACCCGCAAATCATTGAGAATTACGATGGCAACGATATTGTAATAAATGCCCAGAAAAAAATGGTTATGAAGGTAGAGGAGTTCCCAGAACTTCTTAACTACAAAGGACAAACTATTATTACAACAGACGGGAATACCCTACTTGCAGCAGACGACAAAGCAGGTATTGCAGAGATTATGACAGCTGCCCAATATTTGATGGAGCACCCAGAGTTCCCTAGAGGCGAGATAAAAATAGGGTTTACCCCAGACGAAGAGATAGGCCGAGGAGTAGATAAATTCGACGTAGAAAAATTTGGAGCAGATTGGGCATACACCTTAGATGGAGGAGAGATTGGAGAGATGGAGTACGAAAATTTTAATGCAGCCTCGGCAAAAATATTTATTCAAGGGCGTAATATTCACCCTGGCTATGCCAAAGGTAAAATGATTAATGCAATTATTCTTGCTTCTGAATTCAACTCTTTGCTTCCTGTAGAACAGCGCCCAGAGTTCACTCAAGATTACGAGGGGTTTTTCCATATAATAAGATTCGATGGTACAGTAGAAAGTGCTACTATACAGTATATCATTAGAGATCACGACTTCAATAAGTTTGAAGAGAAAAAAAATCTTATAGAAGAGAGTATTACCTATATGAATAAAAAATATGGTAATGGCACTTTTAAATTAGAAATGAAAGACCAATACTACAATATGCGAAAGCAAATAGAACCACACTACCATATTGTAGAAAAGGCAGTTGATGCCATGAAAATGGCCGGAGTAGAGCCCAATATTAAACCCATACGTGGCGGAACAGATGGAGCTAGACTCTCTTATATGGGGCTCCCATGCCCTAACATCTTTGCAGGAGGTCACAACTTCCATGGTAGATATGAGTATGTTCCATTAGAAAGCATGGAGAAAGCAACTCAAGTAATTTTAAACATAGTAAAACTATATGCGCAAGAGTAGTTATGAAGTATGATTTTGATAAAATAAACGACAGAAGAGGCACTAACTCAATGAAATTCGATAGATTAAAAGAGGTCTTTGGCAAGGAAGACCTCTTACCTATGTGGGTAGCCGATATGGATTTTCAATCTCCTCCAGCAGTAATAGATGCTATTGAAAAAAGTGCACAACATGGAATATTTGGCTACTCCTTTAGAGATTCAAATTCTGTAGACCATTTTATAAGCTGGGTTAAAAGAAGATACAATTGGGACATTACTCCTGAACAAGTGGGTAGCTCTCCAGGCATTGTAACAGCACTTGCACTCTCTGTTAGAATATTTACTAAGCCTACTGCTAAAGTTCTTATCCAAACACCAGTTTATCCTCCTTTTCACTCTCTAGTAAAAGAGACAGGGCGCACACTTGTTACCTCCCAAATAGAGATGACACCAAATGGATACTCTGTAAATTGGGAAGACTTTGAATCTAAGTTAGCATCTGGAGTAGAAATGTTTATCCTATGCAACTCTCATAACCCTCTTGGCAAAATGTGGAGCATAGAAGAGCTTCTTAAAATGGGTAATCTTTGCCTAAAACATGGAGTTCTTATCTTTTCAGATGAGATTCATGCCGATCTTGCCCTCTATGGAAACCAGCATATTGTAATGGCATCGGTATCAGAAGAGATAGCCATGAACACCATTACCGCAATGGCTCCCAGCAAAACCTTTAACATAGCAGGTCTACTCAACTCTTTAATAATTTCGAAATCTCCTGAGCTACTTAATAAATTCAATAGCGAGATTAACACTCTCCACCTTGGAATGGGGAATATATTTGGACATGTAACACTAGGTCCTGCCTACAAAGAGAGTGAAGAGTGGTTAAACGCTCTAGCAACATATATTGGAGAGAACGTAGATTATGCATATGACTACCTGGCAAAAGAGCTCCCTACAGTAACCTTCATCAAACCAGAAAGCTCATTTTTATTATGGCTAGATTTCAGAAAAACCGGCCTGTCCCACAAACAGATAAAAGAAAAACTTATTAACCAAGCAAAAGTAGGTCTTAACGATGGTACCGCTTTTGGAGAGTGTGGCCAAGGCTTTTTCCGTATGAACATAGGAGCCCGCAGGGCCATTATAAAAGAGGCACTGGAACGGATAGTAGCCACGTTTAAATAATTATGAAAAAATGTCAAAATCGCTCTAATCTTTAATACAACAAACGACACCAACAATAAACTCTTCAGGTATAAACCCAAAATATCTTGAATCCGATGAATGCATAATATTATCACCAACAACAAAATAATAATTATATTTAAAACGGTAATTATCAATTAATTCTTCATCAAGAAACAGTCTGTTGTCAACTAATTTTAAATTTTTATTTGTCTCATATTCAATAGGGTTTTTATACAACATAAAATTACCGGAATCGAGTAAAATTAATTTACCCGATTTCGGAATCAGTAACGGCCCGAAATTCTTAATATTCCAGTTTGATCCTTTTTTATTTATAGGATAGGTTCTTAAAACATCTGAAGGTATATTTATAAGAGGAGTTTTCGATAACAGTAATTGATTTGAATAGTAACCCAGAGTGTCATCATAATTATTATTTTTATAGAAACCATTGATTATTGAAATACTATCACCTGGTAGGCCTATGCACCTCTTAGTGTATACATAATTAATTCTGAAACTAATTTTATTCCAAGACTTATCAAGAGGAAAATTAAATACTATTATGTCATTGTGTTTAATACCTCTAATCCCCTTAATTCTTATAGATTCTAATGGTTTTTCAGAATTAAAATCAAAACTTTTGTATATTCGTGGCCCGAATATCAACTTGTTAACGAATATTTTATTTTTGGGACTTATTGTGGGATACATAGAGGGCGTATTTACCAGAAATTTTTCAAAAAAAAACACTCTCATTAATATAAAAAGTATAAACATTATAGTCCCAGATAATAGTAAAATCGGAATAAAATTAACTACTTTCGATTTTGTTAAGCGAAATCTACTCATTTGGTCTGGCTTAATGTGTTAAGCAACCCCCGAATTTCTTCTTTCATATCTATTATTGCATTGGAGTTTACTTTTGGGTTAAAATTAAGTACAAGCTCTGCATAATTAATAAATTTATCTATCTGATTGGTTTCATAATAAAGTTTAGTTATCAGATAAAGAGGGTAAAGACGATTTGGCACAACATAGTAGGCACGCATATATGCATTTTCTGCTTCACGATTTAAACCCATAAGTTTATAGTTATTCCCGATTACATTATAAAACATAGGATCACTACTTATTTTGGTTCCCATATAAAGCACCTTGTTACTTTCTTGATAATTCTTTGTTTGATTGAGCACTCGACCATATTCAAATAGAAACCTTTCCTGATTGTTAAGATTATCAAAAAGAGATGCATAATTATCACATATATCATTAAAATGCTGTGTATTATACAGCCGTTGAATATCCTTCCATTCATTGAATGCACTATATATACCTCTTTTATTAAACAATTGATTTCCCGAAACATATATTCCGATTGCCAACAGTATGAAAAATACAATCCTGTTTAATTTTTTGTTATTTACGATAATACATGAGCAATTCACAGAGGAAGAAAGAATAATGAAAATAATGGATAACGGTAGAACGTTTATAGGATATGATGTTAAGGAAAAGGTCAATAATGCTAAAAAAGGGTATAGTAATTCGGATTTAGTCTTATAAAGGTCTTTTATTGCAAAAGAGATAAAGAATAAAAAAAATAGTAAAGCTGGAATTCCAGCTTCTGAGGCTAATTGAAGATAATCGTTGAAAGCATATTGTGGAACTCCAGCTACCTTAACGTCTATTTGGCTATTTTTCCCTTTTTCAAAATATTCTGCCTGTTTGTCTCCATAGGCTCCACCAAATAAGCCAATGCCTACACCTAATAAGGGATTTTCTTTTATTAAAGAAATGCTGTTTTTCCAAATCAGGATTCTTCCATCAGCAGAATCTTTTTTAAACAAATACATTCCTAAACCAAGGGATGAAATAATAATTATCGTCAATGTAACTAATAGTGTATATTTTAATAAATTTTGAGCAAGATACTCTTTTAGAGATTGAATAAATTTTGTCTCTCTGAGAAATACAATCAATAAAACAGCAAATATTGATATCCATGCTGACCGACTCATTGTTACTGGAATAAGTAAGGAACAGAACAATGCACATATTGCTGTTATCCAAAAGGATAATGATTTTAAATATTTATTTGACTTATAATCATATTTTAACAATAAACTGACAGCAAGAACTAATGACATAGCAATTAAAGCAGAAAAAGGTCCTGGATTAAAAAAAGACCCGGTCACTTTAAATCTAGATAAATATGAGGGATAAATATCAAATAATTGTAAAAAACCAAGTATCGATTGTGAGATTCCACAAACCAACAAACACATAATAATGATGTTCTTGCCAATCTTATTGTGCGAACAGATGACTCTAAAGCATATGTACAACAATGAAAGGAGTAAAAATATTGTATAACGGTGTTCCTTTATTCCACCAAACAGTATAAAATTCACAAAAATCAAAAATATAAAAACAGTCCAAAACAAATCTTGTAAGGTAAATTTAACGTTGCTTATTTTAATCAAGAAAGGAATAGCTAAAACAGATAATACAAACATTACTATCGAGAAATACTCTAGTTGGACTGCGAATGTACTTTCAGGATATCCTCTTGAGGTAACATAAAGAGTAATTATACTACTAATTGTTAATAACAATCCAAAAACATTAAAGAATATATAATTGTTTTCTTTCATAGAGTCAAGTAATGAGATTAAATCTACCATTTTTGGGGAACAGGTCAGTTTACTCAACCTGCATATATGTGGTTTTATTGATATACCTGTTATCCGAAGTCTTTCCTTCGATCCTTATTATGCATGGGTTTTTGTAGTCCGAAGTATAAAATTCAAATGTGGCAATGCCTTTTTCATCGGTTTTAATGGAAGGACTCCAATATATAGTGGTCCGGTAATCGGGGTTGGATGTATTATACATTTCCGGCGTGTCATAAACAGGGGAGTAAAATCCGGTTGGTTTTTGCCATCCCAGAGGAGTTATTATCACTCCGTCTGATTTACTCTCCTGCTTTTCAGTTACCGAACCACCCCTGCGCGTAGTTATTAAAATGACACCCCATACAGATTTGTACAGCACTCCATCATTGCCTCTCAATACTACCAATGTTTCAATGTCACGAACACTCCATGTTTTTATTTCACCTGTTGACTGCATTTTTAATCCATCTACATATAAAATCGGTTCATTTTTGGATATTCTTGTATTTTGCGATGTTTGTTTTATGCTCCCGCTACGTATGCTGTAAATTGCACTACCAGACTTAAAAAACCCCGGGTAGTTCTCAACTATGTAATCATGGATGTATTTGTAATCATCCCTTTCGAGTTCTTCCCTCTCCTTTACCTTGGACCTTTCAAAAGATTGTCCGAAAGGTGATGGATTATGCTTGGGCCTGTAATATGCACTTGACGTTACTACTGCCTCCTTCAATTGAATGCTGTTCAAGGAGTCCTTGTAAACG
>JAQVZL010000039.1 GCA_028708215.1 Bacteroidales bacterium | reverse complement strand
GATTACATACTAACGTACCATTCTCAATACACATGAAAAAAATAGTAATTAGCCTAACATCATTTTTTAATTTGCCAATATCTCTAACCACTCTTTGAGCTGGGGTTTGTCTAAATCTGTTAGTCGCTTAATTTTCATATGACTCATCTCTTCTCCAGAGGCTTCAAGTAGTTTTTGAGGGTCTTTTAATTTAGAGGAGTCAAAAAAACCTACTGCAACATATTTTGATGCATCTCTTAAATAGAGAAACTCTTTACCATTGAGAGAAAAAACAATTCGCCTCCATTTGAAAGACTCATGCACCTCTTTAATATGGGCATGAACCATAGCACGAACCTCATCTAAAATTTCTTTATGGCCCTCTGGCGCTCTACTAATAAAATCTGTAACTTGCTTATTCATGGCACTTTGTTTTTAGTAAATAAAAAAATAGCCTTACAATTTAAGGAAATTCTAGAACATATCCTACCATAAGACTGCAATTTTGCACACTAAAAGCTATATTTGTAAATAATTATTGATCCAAAAAAGAAAATTAAATGAAAGAGTATAAAGATTTACTTAATCACATAATGGAAAATGGGGTGCAAAAAGAAGATCGTACTGGAACAGGCACCAAAAGCTGTTTTGGATATCAAATGCGAGTAGATTTAGCAAAAGGGTTCCCTCTGCTCACAACAAAAAAAGTACATCTTAAATCTATAATTTACGAACTACTCTGGTTTATTAAAGGAGATACCAATATAAAATATTTAAATGAACACGGGGTTTCTATTTGGGATGAGTGGGCAGATTCAGATGGAGAGCTCGGCCCTGTATATGGCCACCAATGGCGCTCTTGGAGTGCTCCTAATGGAGAGAAAATAGACCAACTTTCGCAATTAATTGAAGGTATTAAAAAAAATCCCGATTCACGCCGTCATATGCTAAGTGCATGGAACCCCGCCGATTTAGATAAAATGGCACTACCTCCCTGCCACGCTCTCTTTCAGTTTTATGTAGCCAACGGAAAATTGAGTTGTCAACTCTACCAAAGAAGTGCCGATGTTTTCCTAGGGGTCCCTTTTAACTTAGCCTCTTATGCCCTACTAACAATGATGATAGCTCAGGTTTGCAATCTAAAACTTGGCCACTTTGTTCATACATTTGGCGATGCCCATATTTACACCAACCACTTTAAACAGGCAGAACTACAACTTTCACGTGAGCCTAAAGCGCTACCAAAAATGATAATAGACCCCTCTATTAAAAATATTTTTGATTTTAAATATGAGCACTTCACTTTAGAAAACTACAACCCCCACCCAGGGATAAAAGCGCCTATAGCAGTGTAAATAAGCCATTAACCCAGCACAAAACCACTCAATAATGCCAAACAACAGAAACACCCCAACTATATCTATAATTGTAGCTACATCGCTCAACAACGCAATTGGCCGCAATAACCAACTTTTATGGCACATCTCTGAAGACCTCAAATATTTCAAAAAAATAACTAGTGGGCACACAGTTATAATGGGACGCAAAACCTGGGAATCAATTGGCCGCCCACTACCCAACCGCAGAAACATAGTGATAAGTCGCTCCCAAAATATTTTTTTAGAGGGTGCCGAGGTTTATTCTTCGCTAAAAGATGCATTAAAAGCCGCTAACAAATCTGAAGGACCATGTGGTAGTCAAAAAATAGATAGTGAAGAGGTATTTATAATAGGCGGTGGACAAATTTACAAACAAGCCCTGCCAATAGCAGACAAACTTTACCTAACCATAGTAAACGAAACTATAGAAGATGCAGACACCTTCTTTCCAGAGATAGACCTCTCCCAATGGCAAGAAATTGAAAGTGAATCTCTAGATTACGGAGTTAGGAAGCTCTTAATTAGCCAATAGCCAACCTCCAATAGCCAAAGTTCAATCTATTAGCTGTTCAACTCTCTCTATTGAACAACTCAGTACCCTATTGTGTTAATTAATATGTAAGAAGTAAACAACCAAAAACTTAAAAAACAAAAATCATGATACGTTTTATAGTAGCAACTCTATTATTTGCTTTACCCCTAAGCTCTTGTGCAAATAATAGTAAAAGCAAGAGTGATAATAGTAATAATTTAAAAACAGTACAGAATATGAAGACATTAAATAAATTTGAATTCCCTAAATTACCATATGCATACGACGCACTAGAACCACACATAGATAAAATGACTATGGAGGTACACTATAGCAAACACCACAAAGCCTACTTTAATAACTTTGTTGCTGCTATTAAAGGCACAGAGATGGAGAAGATGACAATGGAAGAGATTTTTGCTAATATTAGTAAATTGCCTGTAGCAGTAAGGAACAATGGTGGTGGGTTTTATAATCATGTAATCTTTTGGGAGAACATGAAGTTAGATGGAGGCAAACCTTCAGAAAAACTAGCAAAAGCTATTGATGCAACTTTTGGCTCATTAGATGAACTCAAAAAGCAATTCTCAGATGCAGGTAAAACTCGTTTTGGGAGTGGATGGGCTTGGCTTAGTGTAAATAGTAATGGGAAATTATTTATCTCTTCAACTCCAAACCAAGATAACCCTCTAATGGACGTTACTGAAAAAAGAGGAACTCCAATTCTTACAATGGACGTTTGGGAGCATGCATACTATCTTAAGTATCAAAATAAACGCCCAGACTATATAGAGGCATTTTGGAATGTAATTAACTGGGATGTAGTCTCTGAAAGATATGATTCTTTAGTGAAGTAGATATATTAAAGCCTCCTAAAGTAAGTAGTAACTAGAAAAGTTTACTTAATTGTTACACGAATCGCCCCCTGGAAACCATATGTTACAAAGGGGGCGTCTTCGTATATATATGTAGGAAATTTTTGATTTAATATTTTAATAAGCTCTGCTCTTAGTACACCAGACCCACCGCCATGAACAAAATCAAATCTTTTTCCCCTCTTAAATCTGTTTGTTTGTAGGGTCTGTTCAAATAGCTCTACCTGGTACAAAAGAGCATCGCCTGGAGTAAAACTGCGGTAACCCTTGGCTATCTTCTCTATATGAAGGTCTATAACTGTTGCTTGTGTTTTCATTTAATCCCAAAATAAAAATAAAAAAATAATTTTACGATTTTTAAATTAAATGTCATATTAATTCCTAATTTCACATTATAAAATGTGTCCTCTTAAGAATGTTTAACAATTTAAAAAAACATCTATTATGTCTAAAGAAAAAGAACCAAAAGAGAAGTCATCTAAAAAGGCTCCGCAGAAGACTCTCAAAGAGAAGCGATTGGCAAAAGCTGCTAAACGCGATGAAAAAAACAGCTTTAAAAGCTCTTAATAATATAGCTGTTAATTAAATTTTAAGCAATTAGCTGCTAACTAAATCTTGAATTATTTGTCTAGCGGTTTCGGCTTTAGAAATCATAGAGGTTATTTGCCCTATCTCTAGCTCTCCCTCTATAAGATCTCCTTCTAAAATCCCCTTTTTTGAACGTCCACTACCCAATAATTCTTTAAGTTGTTCGGGGCCCACACCACTCTGTTCGGCCTCTTCTACTTTTTCACAAAATGGGTTACATGCCATTCTAGTGGCTCCTATCTTTTTTAGTAAAACTTTAGTCCCACCTTCAGACAAACCTCTACAATACTCCTTAAAAGAGGGGTGAGCACTACTCTCTTCACACAGTGCAAAGCGAGTTCCTATTTGAACTCCATGGGCCCCCAATGCAAAAGCAGCATTATAACTAGCTCTTGAAGCTACTCCTCCGGCAGCTATAAGTGGAACAGATATAGTTTCACTAACTTGAGGGATTAGACAAAAAGTTGTTGTCTCTTCACGCCCCAAATGGCCTCCTGCCTCAAAACCCTCGGCCACAACTGCATCTACTCCTGCCTCTTCACATTTACGTGCAAATAGAGAGCTAGAAACTACATGAGCCACAACTACTCCATGTTTCTGGAGGTGAGAAGTCCATTTTTTAGGACTGCCAGCACTTGTAAATACAATTGGCACCTTCTCTTCTACTATAATTTCTATAATCTCTTCTATCTGAGGATAAAGCAGAGGAACATTTACTCCAAAAGGCAATTTACCTTCAAGAGCATCACGGCAACTACGAATATGGTGTCGCAAATTATTTGGATGCATACTCCCTGCTCCAATTAAACCTAAACCTCCAGCTTTACTTACCGCAGAAGCTAGTTTCCATCCACTGCACCAAACCATTCCACCCTGAATAATTGGGTACTTAATACCAAAAAGCTTACAAACTCTATTTTCCATAATGGACAAATTTACATAAAAACCAACATTTTTCTATCTTTGCTTACAACTTAGATAAAACTTAAACTATGACAAATGTAAAAAGAGATGGTTTTGGTAGCCGCTTTGGAGTTCTTGTAGCTGTTGCAGGATCGGCTGTTGGATTGGGAAATCTATGGAGATTTCCTTATATGGTGGGTACAAATGGAGGAGCTGCCTTTATTATTCTCTATCTCTTTTTTGTGGTTCTGCTGTGCCTCCCCATTATGTTCTCTGAATTTATTATTGGACGCAGAGGAGAGGCAAATGCTTTTGGATCTATAAAAAAGCTAGCTCCTAAATCTGGATGGCTATCTATTGGAGTTATAAGTGTAGTTACCTCTGTTGCAATACTCTCTTTTTACAGTGTTGTTGGAGGTTGGACCTTAGAATATATATTCAAATCATTTTCTCCAGCCTTTCTATCTTCAGACGGTAGCTCCCTCTCTTCTCAATTCTCTAATTTTTCACAATCGTCATTTATGCCGGTTGTTATGCATCTTCTCTTTCTAGGTATCTCTGCCCTTATTGTGGTTGCAGGAGTTAAAAAAGGAATAGAGCGCTACTCTAAAATTTTAATGCCAGTACTCTTTTTTCTAGTTTTACTTCTTGCCATTAGATCTCTTACTTTAGAGGGTTCGGGTGCTGGAGTTGAATTTCTTTTTAAACCAGATTTTTCTAAAATAACAGGTCAAACAGCATTGGCAGCATTGGGCCAAGCATTCTTCTCGCTTAGCTTAGGTATGGGTTGTATAATTACCTATGGTTCTTATGTAAACAAAAAGGAGAACCTTTTCAAGATCTCCTTTATGAGTGCTTTTGCCGATACTGGATTTGCTATACTAGCAGGGCTTGCTGTTGTTCCTGCTGTTTTTGCTTTTGGCATCTCTCCCTCTGAAGGGCCTAGCCTCGTATTTATAACTCTGCCTCAAGTGTTTGCACAGCTCCCGTTTGGTCAGATAATTGCCTCGGCCTTCTTCTTTATTTTGCTTATTGCCGCGCTCACTTCATCTATCTCGCTATTAGAGGTTATTGTAGCTTTTTGCACAGAAGAACTTAAATGGAGCCGCCTTAACTCTGTACTTATCACTTTTATTGTAGTTGGAGTATTTGGCAGCTTAAGTTCTCTTTCTCAAGGGATTCTTTCCCATGTGACACTATTTGGTAAAACATTTTTTGACCTATTTGATTATACCTCTTCTAATATATTACTACCTGTGGGTGGATTACTTGTAGTAACATTTGTAGGTTGGAGAATGGAACGTAGCAATGTATTAGACGAACTTACAAGCGGCGGCACTATCTCTCTTAAGCCAATACTTTTTAAAGCAATAATGTTTATAATAAAATACCTTTCCCCTATAGCTATTCTACTGGTGTTGGTGCATAGCCTTCTGTAACCTCTTGCAAACGCCAATTATAGCTGCAGGTAGTTGCATAATGCTTTTACCTCATGGTTTTTAAATTTTATTGCCTCTCCTACTGGCTCATATCTATGAGGTACATAGCGTGAAAGGGTAACTGCTGCATATTTTCTATCTTTCGTAATAAAGACATCCATGCGCCCATTACTAGCTGGGAGAAACTCAACTTTAGGGGCTTCGCCCTTTAGAATTGCTTTAATAGAGCGCTCTACTGTATTAAGATTACTGCTTTCAAAATAGAATGTAAGGCGCTTAACTGGGCTACCAGTTTCTGTATAGACCTCTTTTTTTACTCCACAAAAAAGAAGTGAGACAGCAACTAAAGAGAGTACAACACCAACCTTTACATAGTTTGTAAAGAAAGAGAATAATGCGAGTAATATAATGATTACTAATAAAGTAACTAATTTAATATTAAGTTTTTTTTCTATATTTTCCATAATAATTTTTAATAATTGAATGTAATTTTTATTTCATCTCTCTAAAGCACAGCAATCTCACTATAAATAAGATTACGCACACATTCAGAGTGTTTTACATTAATTATTAAATAATTATCTCTCTAAGAGCATATATAAAGTACCGCTTTGCATGGCTGTAAAACAAAGCACTATTTTTGTCTCTTTTGTAGGAGACGGGTAGAAAATTTTTATTTAGATACTTTTCTTTTAACCGCCAACCAAATAGGTTTCTATCTAGTTTAACACTAAAATGCAGGAAAGTACCAGAGCCACTCCAGCCTCCGTTATAATAGTTCCCTTGTGCCAAGTTTGTGCGGCCTACAATACTGTCTGGGATAATTGCAGAAAAAGAGCCTGTTTGACACGCCTTAAACTCGCCACAATTGTGTAGCACCCCATTGGCAATCTCTACAGAGTTTGCCATACTAGATAACAAAAGCACCGCAACAACAGTAGCTATATATATAAGGTTCTTTCTCAATCTTTACTTCTATTAAGAATAGCAACTAATGCCCATAATAGTAATAATGCAATAAGTATGCCCGATGCAATAGAGGAGTAAAGAGCTCCTTTTGTAAAGGATTCTGGTTCAAATTTAAACTCTACAGTATGGCTGCCAGCAGGCAATTTAAGGGCTCTCAATATATAGTTTGCTTTTAATATTTGTATAGGTTCTCCATCTATATATGCTTTCCACCCTGCTGGGTAGTAGATCTCACTAAAAATTGCTAGCCTCGGGGCTAATGCATTGTATTGATATGTTAACTTATTGGGAGCATACTCTGTAAGTACTATTAGCTCTTCTGCAGCAATTGTATCTTTAGAGACACCTACAGTTGCTGCTATAAACTGGGAGTGAACAACACCCGTATTTCTTAGATCAACTCCCGAACCCAGCAGCTCTATCTCTTGAGTGAGCGATGTTGCCTCCACAATATTCGATACAAACCATGAATTTCCATAGGCTTCACTATTTATTATAGGCATATTATCTGCACCCAAAATAAAATACTTAGTATTAAGCATATTTAAAACAGGATATTCACCCATAGACTCTTGAGCCTCTTCTATAGTGCGGCATTGGGCTATATCTTGCCCAAACTGAGCCATCTCTTTAGAGATATGAACATCTATTATATCTTGGTAGGTCTGTAGCTTAGCTGGGCTATAGCCTCCAATTGTTTTATGATGATAACTTACATGAGAATCGTTAAAAGTATTTATGCTCAAATCTAAAACCCTATAGTTGGGGTCTTGGTCTTCTAATATTACCTTATCTACAGGTCTAAGGGCATACTGGTTTTCAAAGACATGCTTCTTAACAAAGTGATTGTTGTTTAAATAACGTTTCCCTACAAAGCCAAGGTCTGTAATTACTAAAAGTGCAATAACTCCAAACAGCACACCCCTCTTAATTTTACCTAAATAACCAAACCATATAATAACTCCTGTAGCCAAAATAAAGAGTAGCGAGCGGAAAGCATCGGCACTCAAGAGAGCCATTCTATCTTTTACTAAAGCGCCTCTCATTATCTCTGGTAGTTGAGAATCTGCATTAGAGGTAAAAGAGCCCGCAAGAGAAGGGATAAGCGCAAAAAGCAATGAAGCACCTGCCGTTATACCAAGAGAGATTAGTAGAGCATTTTTGACTCTCTCTTTTTCAAGTGCACTCTTCTGTAAATCTTCGCTTACATTATTCTTAGCTACTAGTAATTTATTAAGGGTAAGAATTGCAAGCAGTGGAATTGTAATTTGCAATATTACCAATATCATAGATACCGTTCTAAATTTATTGTATAGAGGTATGTAATTAAAGAAAAACTCCGTTAAAAATTGAAAATTTGAGCCCCAAGAGAGTAACACAGCCAAGAGAGAAACAGATGCTAACCACCACTTTTCTGGCCCTCTAATTAGAATTAAACCTAGAATAAATAAAAAGAGAGAAATAGCTCCCATGTACATTGGACCTGCAGTAAAAGGCTGTGGCCCCCAATAGAGAGGTAACTGTTTTATAGCTTGGTTTGCTCCGCTATAACCAGCCCTTTGCAAGGCCTTATAAGTCTCTGAATCTCTTGAAAGTTCACCTCCAGAAGAGCCTCCATTAAAATTAGGAATCATTAAATTTGGCATCTCTCCAGGGCTGTAAGACCAATTTGTAGCATAGGAAATATCTAACCCCTCTTGGTTTATTCCTTGCTCTAAAGCTAAATCTGAGCCTCCTCTCATAGTATATTTTGAGTACTCATAAGTAGGCCATAAATGATTTATATTTACTGCAATACCAAGAAGGCCTGCAAATAAAAGTAATAGACTTGTCTTAATAAACCTTGGAAGTTGTTTCTCTTTAAAAGCAATATAGAGCTGCACCAAAGCGTAACCTAAAACAATTATTGCAAGGTAATATGTTATCTGCGGATGATTTGCCTTAAGCTCAAAGCTCAAAGCAAATGCAAAAAGCAGTGAACCTAAAAATGGTTTTTTGCGATAGGCATATACTAGTGCTGCTAAAACCCAAGGCATAAATGCTATTGCAACCATTTTTGAGTTATGCCCCACTTGAATAATTTGCAAATTATAAGAACAGAAGGTAATAGCAAAAGCCCCAATGGCACTCAACCAAACATTTACTCCAAAAGCCATAAAAAGCATAAAAGAGCCTATCAAGCTAATAAAAAGATAGCTGGGAGGCCTTTTACCAGTAATTTTATGTATCGCTCTATAGATAAAGTCTGTATAATCTCCTTTATAAATTACAGAAATTGTTGTTGCTGGCATTCCAGAGAACATAGAATTTGTCCATAAGGTTGGATCTTCTTCTGGGTTGGCTTGGTTATATTCAATAATCTCGTTTGCCATACCTCTCCAAGAGGAGATATCAGATTGATTAACTACTTTGCCCTGAAATACCTGCGGGGTAAAAAGATAGGCAATTGCAATAAAAAGCAATATAATAACTTGATATGGCCAATATCTTTTAATCCTTTCCATTACATCTTGTTTAAAAACATTCATTACTACTGCATTTTATCAATTACTGAATTAAAAACCTCTGCCATTTTGCGAGTGAGCTCAACTCTAGAATATTTATCTATTTCCCCTTCTACAATAGCTGTAGAACCCTCCTTAAAAAGACGGTATTGTTGGTCAATAAAAGCTTCAACTCCCTCACTCTGGTCATAATCAAACATAGTACCGCACCCACTCTGTTCCAAAGCAATATCCATATCTCCACCCTTTGGGCCAAACCCTAAAATAGGCCTAGCTGCAGCCATATATTCAAAGAATTTTCCAGTTAAAATACCTCTACTCTCTGGCTCTCTACCACCACAGAGCAGAAGCACTCTAGCTTTTCTTTGCCACTCAACCACTTGGTTATGGGGAGTATACTCCATAGAGATAAGGTTCTTTTCTAATCTGTTTTCTTGAATAGAGGCAAGAACAGAGGAGTCTGTGTGGCCAATAAGTCTAATCTTTAACTCTTCCGAAAAATTGGCATCTCTTCTACACCTTTCACCTAATATTTCCCAAAAGGTTATAGGGTTTTGAGTCTTAACAAATAATCCTGTGTAAGTAATAGTGAAACCCTCTTCTGGTTCTACTTTAACATCTGAAAAATCTGCAGGGTCAAACCCATTAGTGATAACATGTACCGGTCTATTAACTAACTGCTCAAACTCCGCAGCAATTGTATTGGTAACAGTTACCACCTCACTAGCATCTCTCAAAACCTTCTTTTCTAACTTTTTATGAATAGACTCTACTAAAGAGGAGTAACCCATATATTTAAAGTTATACATCTTAGTCCAAGGGTCACGAAAATCTGCTACCCAAGGAATTCCTGTTGCTTTAGAAACTTTACGAGCTATAAGATGCATAGAGTGAGGAGGCCCAGTACTTACAATTACATCTACTGGGTTAAGGGCGAGCTCTTTTTTTAAGTAGCGTGCCGAGGGAGTAATCCAAAGCATCTTTGGATCTGGTATAAAAAAGTTGCTCCTAACAAAAAGGGAGAGTCGCTCCTTAAAAGGAGCACGAGAAGAGTTCCCACTATTGGCAATAAATCCAGGCTTTATAGACTCCTTTTTTTTGCCAGTAAAAAATTTATAAAGTGAATAGGGTTCAGTAATTTTTTTCTGCAACACCTCTACCCCTAGAGGAATTTCACTCTCCAATGAAGAGTCTGTAGCCATTCGCTCTGGGTCTAAAGGAGTGTACACCATAGGCTCCCAGCCAAACTCCCTAAGGTATTTGACAAACTTGAGCCATCTCTGCACTCCAGACCCACCAGAAGGTGGCCAATAATATGTTATTACCAGAACCTTTTTCACAACTGCTATTTACAACTATTTAGAGACTACCTACCATGTTTATTTTACAAAAGTATCGTAAAGTGCTCTTATTACATCTGCTTGAATTGCCATAAAGCCATCTTTACGTGTGGGCTTGCAACCATTTGTCATAATAACAAAACCAAAGCCTTTATTGGGTTCAAAAAACATTGCGCTATAGAGCCCATATGCACTTCCAGTGTGTCCAACCATAACTTCGCCAGGAATAAGATTCTCTGTAGTTCTTAAAGCTAAACAGTAGTGTTCTCCTTTAGCTGTCTCTATAACTGGTGTTCTCATAAGTTTTGCGCTCTCTTCAGAAATAACCTGTATGGCTGAATGGGGCTCGGTTCCGTCAAACATATGCATAAGCATATATTTTGCAAGACCTTGTGCACTTATTTTCATCCCTCCCGTTGGAGAGAAAACAGGAGTTGAATAACCCTCAACATAGTCATTATTAATTACATCTGCCCTACTTGCATAAGCTTGTGGGCTCGGCTTAAAGAAAGCGTCTCTTTTTGTTGCCGAGTCTGCCTCGTTATAGCTATAAAGAGTTACAAATTTTGAAGCGTCTAAAGAGTCTGGGTTGAAACTTGCTTCTAGCTCTAATGGATTTAGCACTGTTTGGGCAATATAGTTGTCGAAACGTGTTTCTGAATATTTTTCTACAATTGCACCAATTGTGTTAAACCCTAGGTTACAATATTCATATTTTGTTCCAGGTTCATAGTCATTATAACATTTAGCATAATCTGGATTAGTTTCTGGATTAAGTACGTCTAAAACAAAATAGCCTTGAGAATCATTTAAGCTTGAACTGTGCGAAAGCAATTTTTTTAGAGTAATAACAACATCTGGGAATTTAGGATTTCTAACTTTAAACCCCACCAAGTCGCTAACATCTGCTTCCAAATCAACTACCCCTTGCTCTACTAAAGTCATAAGTGCTGTTGTAGTGAAAGATTTTGATATAGATGCAATACGGAAAATATCTTGGTTGGTTAATGGAGTATTGCTCTCAATATCTTTTAGCCCATAACTATTAGTAAACGCAATAGAGCACTGCTTTACAACCGCAACAGAGAGCCCAACCGCCTCTGTCTGTTTCATAATTTCCATAATCTTTTCGTTTGCAACCTGCTCTTGAGTTTTTTTAGTACAGGCCGAAACCGAAATAACCAATGCCATAAAAATTGCAAAGGAGTTTAAGTTAAATGTTGTTTTCATGATAATTTTAATTTTAGAGGTCTATTTACAAAGATAGGGTTTTGAAATAAAATATATCTATTTTTGTAAGAATGAACAACCAAAAACAGATAGCAGACACACCATTAATGCGTCAGTACTTTTCCATTAAGGCAAAGCACCCTACTGCTATTCTTCTATTTCGTGTAGGAGACTTTTACGAAACCTTTGGAGAAGATGCTATTACAGCATCTAAAGTTCTTGGAATTGTACTCACCAGAAGAGCTAACGGAACAGCCTCGCATGTAGAACTTGCTGGTTTTCCACATCACTCAATAGATAGTTATTTACCCAAATTAGTAAGAGCTGGCTATAAAGTTGCAGTTTGCGACCAACTAGAAGACCCCAAGCTTACAAAAAAAATTGTTAAACGTGGTGTTACAGAGCTAGTTACTCCTGGCGTAGCCTATAACGACCAACTTCTCTCAAATAAAGAGAATAACTACCTAGCCTCTCTCTATTTCCATAAAAATAAAGCTGGAATAGCATTTTTAGATATCTCTACAGGAGAGTTTAAAGTTGCCGAGGGTTCTCTCGATTATATAGATCTACTTCTCTCTAGCATGAATCCCAAAGAGCTGCTAATGGAGCGTAGTGTTCGCCGCCATTTTGAAGAACGCTTTGGGAAAGACTACTATATCTCAGATATGGATGAGTGGGCCTTTATACCAGAGGCTTCCAAAGAAAAAACAATAGAACAATTTGGCACACACTCTTTAAAAGGTTTTGGTGTAGAAGAGATGCCTTTAGCCATAACAGCCGCGGGTGCCATACTTTTTTATTTAGAACTTACTAGACATGATGGGCTGGGGCACCTTTGCTCACTATCTAGAATAGACGAGGGTAACTATGTTTGGATAGATAAATTTACCTTCAGGAATCTAGAGATCTTTTCTGGAGCTCAAGAGGGAGCAGCCTCTCTTGTACAAACAGTAGATAGATGCTCTACCCCAATGGGTTCAAGAATGCTACGTAATTGGCTAGCTATGCCAATTAAAAATATAGACGAACTAAATATTCGTTTAAATATAGTTGAGAGCATTAAAAACAACAATTCTCAAAGAGAAAAATTAATTGAAACTCTATCTCAAGTTGGAGATTTAGAGAGAGTAGTTTCTAAAGCTGCAGCAGGCAGAATAACACCTCGGGAAGTAACTATGCTCAAAAAAGGGCTTGAGCAGATTACTCCCATTAAAGAGCTCTGCTCTAACTTTAGATGCGAAGAGATTAAAGAGTTAACAAATAGATTAGATTGCTGCTCTGCTTTACTAGAGAGATTAAACCAAGAGATTCTGCCAGACCCTGCAGGCCAAATTGGCAAGGGCAATGTTATTGCCAGCGGAGTAAACCAAGAGCTAGATAATTTACGAAACATTGCTCGTCACGGAAAAGATATTCTTGCACAAATTCAACGTCGCGAGAGCGATTCAACAGGTATTTCGTCTCTTAAAATAGGATATAACAATGTGTTTGGGTACTATTTAGAAGTAAGAAATACTCATAAAGATAAAGTTCCCGAACATTGGATTCGCAAACAGACATTAGTAAGTGCAGAGAGGTATATAACAGAGGAACTAAAAGAGTATGAAGAGAAAATTTTAGGAGCTCAAGATAAAATTCTAGCTCTAGAACAACTCCTCTTTTCACTACTAGTAGAAGAGATTCAAAAGAGTATAGCTGTTATTCAAAAAAATGCCGAGCTTATCTCTCGTTTAGATTGTCTTACAGGCTACGCAACTCTAGCTCAAGAGAAAAACTACTCTAAACCAGAGTTAAACCTAGGTTTCGAACTTGAAATAAAAGAGGGAAGACACCCTGTGATAGAATCTCTTATGCCTCCAGGAGAGGAGTATATAGCAAACGATCTGTCTCTTGATAATAACAATGAGCAGATAATAATTCTTACAGGCCCCAATATGTCTGGTAAAAGTGCTCTTCTAAGACAAACAGCCCTAATTACTCTTATGGCCCAGACAGGTTCTTTTGTTCCAGCAGCACAACTTAAAATGGGCATTATAGATAAGATTTTTACACGAGTAGGTGCTTCAGACAATATCTCTAAAGGGGAGTCAACTTTTATGGTAGAGATGCTAGAGACCTCTACAATTTTACATAACCTCTCTTCACGCTCATTAGTTCTTCTAGACGAGATAGGCCGGGGGACAAGTACCTACGATGGAATGTCTATTGCCTGGGCAATAGTAGAGTACCTTCACCAACATAAGGAGTATCGCGCCAAAACCCTCTTTGCTACTCACTATCATGAACTAAACAATTTAGAAGAGAAGTTCCCTAGAGTAAAAAATTGGCACATTTCTGTAAAAGAGGTCAATAAAAATATTATCTTTCTGCGTAAATTGTGCCGAGGAGGTGTCGCGCACAGTTTTGGAATTCACGTTGCTCGTATGGCAGGAATGCCTCGAGAGGTGGTTTCAGCAGCCGAGAGGATTTTAAAACAGTTGGAAAAAACGAACTCTTCTTCCCCCTCTAGTAAAGAGAAACGCACTGCTACACTTAATGAAGATGCAGTACAACTCTCTTTCTACCAACTAGAAGATCCCCTACTAATTGAAATACGTGACGAACTAAAAAATTTAGATATTAACACCCTTTCGCCACTAGATGCATTTGATAAACTAAGAAACTTAAAAAAAAGACTAGGTCTTTAAGGAGGAGCAATGGTAGCTTTTCAAAAAAAATTTAAAATGATTTTTAAACTGATAATAGGCAGTATTATCTTTGCTTTTAGCTCTCTTAAAGGCGATAAGTTTCGTACTTTCTTATCTCTCTTTGGAGTTACAATAGGCATCTTCTCTATAGTAACTGTTTTTACTGCAATAGATGCTCTTAAATCTAATGTAGAAAGTGGTCTTCAAAGTTTTGGAAGCTCTACTGTATATGTTCAAGAGTTTCCTTTTGCACCGGAAGAGGGCGAAGAGTTTAAATGGTGGGAGTTTAGAATGCGCCCAAGACCTAAGTATGAAGAGTATCTCTACCTTAGAAACAACTCTAAAACTGCCAAGGCTATCTCTTTTTTCACCTCAAAAGATATAACCATAAAATATAAACGTAACTCCTTTAAAGATGGCTATATTGCTGGTACCACTCATGACTGGAATAGAGTAGCAAACATAGAAATTGAGCAAGGCCGCTATTTTTCTTTGCACGAGACTAAATCTTCTGTTCCTGTAGTTATCTTAGGGTATGAAGTTGCACAAAGCATATTTCAAGGAGAAGACCCTCTGAATAAAATAATAAAACTAGGCAACAGCAATACTAAGGTTATTGGGGTCATGGAAAAAGAGGGAGAGAGTATTGTTAGTATTTATGATAAAGATAACTCTGTGCTTGTACCGTATAGTTACGCAAGTATGCTATATAATACTAAAAAAGCAAATGCAATGATTTGCCTAACTCCTAAACCCAATATAACTCGCGATGAGTTCATTCAAGAGATTAAACTTTTAATGCGCTCAATAAGAAGATTAAAACCTAAACAGAAAGATAACTTTGC
Source organism: Bacteroidales bacterium (assembly GCA_028708215.1). GTDB lineage: Bacteria > Bacteroidota > Bacteroidia > Bacteroidales > UBA932 > Bact-08. Next base: position 3,333 of record JAQVZL010000039.1, on the reverse strand, counting down.
CGTTAACGAGATGACATTTTTACTAGACTCTACTAAACAAATTTTTTCTGGAATTGCTCTTGCAGGTTGGGTTATTGGAGGCTTCTCTATACTAATTGGAGGTTTTGGAATTGCAAATATTATGTTTGTATCAGTAAAAGAGAGAACCAATTTAATTGGTATTCAAAAAGCTTTAGGAGCTAAAAATTATGCTATTCTAACTCAATTCCTTGCAGAAGCTGCTGCCCTTTCACTTGTAGGAGGAGCAGTTGGTATTCTCTTAGTATTTCTCTTAATATTGGCAGTTGGTAGCGGAGAAGCTTTTCCTATGCAGTTGAGTTTCTATAATATTATTCGTGGATTACTAATCTCTTCTATTATAGGAATAGTAGCAGGTTTTGTTCCAGCATACTCGGCCTCTAAACTAAACCCTGTAGAGGCAATTAACTCAAAATAAAACATCTAGTTTGTATTCTGCTTAATCATCTTCTCTACTAAAAGGGTAAGCTCTACAAACTCCTCTACAGAAAGTTGCTCTGGCCTCTTTGCCAACAATGGGCTCTCTGGAACTATTAAACTTCCTGCAGCTATATTACTAGTATAGAGTGTAGAGATCATAGGCTTTATAGAGTTTCGTATAGTTTTACGACGCTGGTTAAAAGTCCCTTTTATTATTTTTTTAAACAACACCGGGTCGCAACCTAGCTCTGTTCTACTATTTCTTTTAACCCTTATAACTGCCGATTTTACTTTTGGAGGAGGGATAAATGAATTTTCATCTACAGTAAAAAGATATTCAATATTGTACCAAGCCTGGAGCAATACAGATAAAATTCCATAATGTTTATTACCAGGAGGCGAAGCCAACCTCTCTGCCACCTCTTTTTGAAGCATTCCTACAACCTGTGGCACCTTCTCTTTATGCTCTAAAACCTTAAAAAATATTTGAGACGAAATGTTATAAGGGAAATTGCCAATTACCATAAAATTTCCCTTAAACATAGAGTCTAAATCCATCTGCAAAAAATCTCCTTCAATTAATGAGTCTCCTAACTGTGGGTAATGAATATTCAGATAATCAATAGATTCGGTGTCAATCTCTGCAAGAGTAAGATTAACCCTAATATCTTTAATTAAAAACTGAGTGAGCACTCCTGTACCAGGCCCAACCTCCAACACATCTATCTTCTCACTAAAACTATTTTGCTCAAAATGGGGTAGCTCAAGAGCATCTACTATTCTAGCAGCTATCTGGTAATCTTTCAAGAAATGCTGCCCTAGAGATTTTTTTGGTTTTACATACATTTGACAAAGGTAAAAAAATTACCAATTCCTTTTTATTTTTAAAACAATAGGTAAATGATCGCTCAACCCACCATTATACCTTGGCCCAATGTAGGTCCTACGAGGTTTTCTTCCAATATAGGCCCTATCTTTCTCAAGTAAATATTTAGCTCCAAAAGTTAAAACACTCTCTTGCTCTATAGAAATTGGCTGGGCATTATCCAAAATATTTTCACTAACAAAAAAATGGTCTATCTTCTCCCAAACACCTTTATATTTGATTGTCCCTTTTAAATTTACAATCCCTTTCATTTTTAATTCGCCAGAAAATTGCTCCCTAAATTTAGGATTTAAATGGGTATTGTGCTCTAGTAAACGAAGGCTTTTTAATGACTCAAAAACCTTTGAGTCTGGAGTATCATTAAAGTCTCCCATAACCAAAATATTTGATTTTGAATTTTGCTGTAATAGCGAATCACAAATATTACCTAGGGCTAATGCAGCAACTAGCCTCTTTGGAGCAGAAATTTTCTCTCCTCCATATTTAGAAGGCCAATGGTTAACAAATAGATGAACTGTATCTAACTCCTGGAATACACCCTTTACATAGAGAATATCTCTACTAAACTGGGAATCTGCAAATTCTACTGGAATCCACCTGTTTTTTAGAGACCTAAAAAGATCTTTCCTATAAAAAAGTGCCACATCTATCCCTCTTCTATCTGGGGAATCTTTATGAATAATTCTGTAATTACCATTATATAAAGGAGTTTCATATATTAACTGATTTAGTACATATCTATTCTCTACCTCGGCAAAAGAAATTATTGTAGGTAAATTATCACTAAAACCTGTAGCAATTAACACCTTAGCAATACCATCTCTTTTTTTATTAAACCTCTTTCTAGACCAACGCATTGGCCCTTTTGGAGTAAATCCTGTCTCTACATAGTTTGTAGAAGGCATCAAATCAAAGAAATTCTCTATATTCCAGAACACTACCGAGTAGCCACTAACTCCATATTTCTCTTCAACTCTACTTAATTCACCCACACTGTTTGAGCTGCCTAAATCAGTTCCATTTTTACTCATACCACTAATATCACTCTGAGTCTGTGCAAAAAATGAATTAGAGAAACTCAGCATAACAAAACCTACTAATAGAGCTCTTATAATTAATATAGCTTTCATAGTAATAATATTTTCTTTAGCTAAAATAAATAGAATTTGAATAACACATACCATTAGGTCTATATAAATATCTCTTTTTCAGTTAAGTTTATATCATTTTAGATTAATAGCTCTTTTTTCACTATTTTCGCAACCTCAAAAAAATTTAAAAAAATAGATAATGGCACTTCAATGTGGAATAGTTGGGCTTCCCAACGTAGGAAAATCTACACTCTTTAATTGCATAAGTTCTGGCAAAGCACAATCTGCCAATTTTCCCTTTTGTACAATAGAACCAAACATTGGCTCTACTGTAGTCCCAGACGAAAGACTTCAAGTACTTGAAAAATTAGTTAAGCCGCAACGTGTTATACCTGCAACAGTAGAAATTGTAGATATTGCAGGATTGGTTAAAGGGGCAAGCAAAGGAGAAGGCCTTGGCAATCAATTCCTTGGAAATATACGTGAAACAGATGCTATTATACATGTACTACGTTGCTTTGACGACCCTAACATAACTCATGTAGATGGCACCATAGACCCTGTAAGAGATAAAGAGATAATAGATACAGAGCTACAAATTAAAGATTTAGACACTGTAGAAAGTAGAATGGCCAAGATAGCTAAACAGGCACAATCTGGTGGAGACAAAGATGCCAAGAGAATGCACGGAGTTCTTTTACGGTACAAAGAGGCACTCATTCAAGGAAAATCTGCCAGAACAGTAACATTTGAAAATGCCGAAGATGCTAAAATGGCAAAAGAACTTTTTTTACTTACCAATAAACCTGTTCTATATCTATGTAATGTAGATGAGAACTCCGCAAAAGACGGCAATGAATATGTAAATCAAGTTCGTGAAGCTATAAAAGAAGAAGATGCTCAACTTTTAGTTGTTGC
>JAQVZL010000002.1 GCA_028708215.1 Bacteroidales bacterium | reverse complement strand
TCCCACTCTCCAATTAACTTTATTCAAATCTGAAAAATACCAGTTGTCTAAAAAAGCCAGAGACCAGCCAGTTAAGCCTACTTGCCCATAAATTCCTAATTTACTTGTTACTTTTTTAAAGGCTTTAAGATCTACACCTGCTCTTTGCATATTAAAGTTCCCAGCTGTAGCTAAAAAACGGAAGTCTCCTGGTAATAAAAATCTTTGACTTAAAGTTAAAAAGCTTGGGCGCACTCGGCTTTCATCATCTGAGAAATCATTGTAAACTGGTATGATAAACTGAGAAGTTAAACTGGCTCCTTTCCATAAATTTAAATGTAGTGTGGGATTTATGTTGGCTTGTACTTTGTACATTTTATTTAACACCGCATTTTTAAATTTAAATTGCGGGTAGAAAAGGAGGTTGGCACTCCACTCTCTCCCAAAAAAAATACGTTTGTCAAATTTATCTTCATTACTTGAAAGAGCTAAAGTGTCTCTGCTATTGTAGGTAAATGGAGAGAAGATACTCTTTACTGAATTTTGAGACTTCAAAACTGTTGTTGAAAGCAGTAGTATAAAGGTTGCTGTTTTTAGTGCTAGTTGCCTATTGAACATCTTAGTTATATTCATGACCCTATAAATAAAATAATATTTTAAGTATTAGAGCATTATGTAAATGACACATATATAGCAAATGTATAAATAAAAATTATAAATGCATATAATTAGAAGAAATTATCTTCACTGTTTATTTAAGATTATCTTTGTAGAAAATTAAATAGATGGCTACAGAATTAGAGTTTTTCACTCCTGAAACAGATAAAGAAGTCTTTATAACTTTTACCGAGTCGCTTATTAAGGCTGGCTTTCCTTCTCCAGCAGAAGAGTACACAGAGCTTAAGCTAGACCTAAACAAAGAGCTTATAAAAAACCCCTCTTCTACTTTTTTTGCTAAAGTGAGTGGAGAGAGTATGATAGAAGATGGAATTGACAATGGAGATCTTTTAGTTATAGATAAATCTATTACACCGTTCGAAGGTGCTCTTGCTGTCTGCTATCTAGATGGAGAGTTTACTCTAAAAAGAGTTAGAATAGAGAAAGAGGCCATTTTTCTTATACCAGCAAACCCTGCTTTTAAAAAAATTAAGGTGACTAAAGATAACGACTTTACTATATGGGGAGTTGTTAGGTATGTTATTAAAAAAGTATAAGTTATGAATTTTATAAAATATCTTTTTAGAACTCTTTTTGTTCTCTATATATTTCTTCTCTTTTTCTTCTCTTTCTACTCGTTTAAAAGTACACCAGTAGATTTGTCTAAATATATCCTAGGAATAAGGGCAGATAGAATTGCCCATTTTGTAATGTTCTTTCCTTTCCCTTTTTCGGCATGGTTTGCTTTTGGAGGTCAAATAAAAAAAATAACTTCTAAGTTTGCATACTCGGCACTCTTTATAACTGGTATTGTTGTTGCTTCATTTACCGAAGCTCTCCAAGCTATTATACCTGGTAGAGATTCAGATTGGCTAGACTTGGTAGCAAATTACTCCTCTATTTTAATGGGTACTCTTTTGGTAATTTTAGTAGATAAATACGCTAAAAATGTATGGATTAGCAGATTGCAATAATTTTTATGTTAGTTGTGAGAGGCTCTTTAACCCCTCTTTAAATGGAAAGCCTGTTATTGTTCTAAGCAATAACGATGGGTGTGTTATTTCTCGTTCGCAAGAGGCAAAAAGGTTGGGCATTAGAATGGGTGAACCTCTTTTTAAAATTAAAGATCTTATTAAAAGGGAAAATGTTAAAGTTTTCTCTTCTAATTTTGCTCTTTATGGCGATATCTCTTCTAGGGTTATGAATACGCTTGCAATGGCTGTTCCATCTACTGAGGTTTATTCTATTGACGAAGCTTTTTTAAACCTAGAGGGGATTGAAGCCGAAGAGGTTAAAAAGTTGGTAAAAGAGTTGGCGTTTAGAGTTAAAAAGAATACTGGAATTCCTGTAAGTATTGGTGTCTCTAATAGTAAAACATTAGCAAAAATTGCAACTAAGCTTTGTAAAATATATCCTAAGCTTAACAATAGCTGTGTAATGTACAGGCAAAAAGAGATTGATAAAGTGTTGAAAAAATTCCCTATAGAAGATGTTTGGGGTATTGGGAGGAGATACTCTCAAATGTTAAATAGAAATGGAGTAACTACTGCCTCTGATTTTGTCTCTCTTAGCCCTGTGTGGGTAAAATCTAAAATGAAAATAACAGGTTTAAAAACATGGAAAGAGTTAAATAGTGAGCCTTGCTTCTCTATTGAAGAGAATGTACCAGATAAACAGCAGATATGTACTAGCAGAAGCTTTGCAAAAGACCTTTATAACCATGAAGAGGTTATTATGGCTGTGGCAGAGTTTACTACTACTTGTGCTAGGAAGTTAAGAGCTCAAAATGGAGTGGTCTCTAGAATATTACTTTTTGCATATACAAACCCATTTAAAGAGGGCTTTTATAGAGACTACCAAAGTGCAGTAATTCCTCTGGAAAATCCAACCGACAACACCTTAAATCTAGTTAGTATTGCTTGTGGGGGAATCTCTAAAATTCTTAAAAAGGGCTATGGCTATAAAAAAGCTGGTGTTATTTTCACAGAAATTAGTAGGAAACAAGAGAGAACTGCATCTCTTTTCTATGAAGGAGATCTCACTAAAGAGGCAAATCTTATGAAAAGCTTAGACGATGTTAATTTAAAATATGGCCGAGACACTTTAGTTACAGCTTCGCAAGGAGTAGATAAAATAAAATCAAATAGAAATAATCTTTCTCCTAGGTATACAACTAGTTGGGAAGATATAATTAAAGTAATAGTTTAACTATAGCTACACCCTCTTTCTCTATTTTAATACTAATTTTTTCTTTAAAAGAGAGCTTTAAAGTTGTTTTCTCTCCTGTGAGTAAATTCTCTGCCATATAAGAATTGTGGTTGCTTAAATTAAAGTAATTAAACATCTCTTTAGGCATATTTAAAGAGATTGTTGCAAGGGGCTCTCCAAAGTTTGCTATTACTATAATTAGAGAATCTGAACATTTTCTTACAAATGAGTAATGTCTATCTGGGTTGTATGAGTGGGAATAGCCATTTGCATATTGAATATCGTATCTGCTACCGTTATAAATAGCCTCTTCTTGCGTAGCAATAGTTAATACTCTTCTATAGAGTTCTCTAATTTTGTTATCTTTATTGCCTAACAGCCATTCTCTTATAGACTTAATTGAACAGTAATCAAAAATAGAGGTGCGCCCATCTATTCCACTATATCCTTCACTGTTCATTCCCTCTTCTCCTAATTCTTGCCCAAAATAGAGCATAAATGGAGCATTGTTGAGCATTAGAGAGACAGTTAGTGCTGGAAAGGCTTTTAAAGGGTCGTTTGCAAAGAAAGGAGACGCAACTCTAACCTCATCGTGATTTTCAAGAAAGTTAAGCATCTGGTTTTCAATCCCATCTAAAGATTGCCAGCAGTAAGAGACTTCGGTAGCACTTCTCTCTCTTCTTACAACTCCTTTTAAAGTATCGTAAAGGCCCACTTTGTCATATAATAAATCAAATTTACAGAAATTAAGAAAAGAGTTATACTTCTCTTTTTCATATAGTTCTCCAATAAATAGAGAGTCATTAAACTTCTGCTTTACCTCTCTAATAACCCATTGCCAAAACTCTTGGGGAACCATACCTACCATGTCGCATCTAAATCCATCTACTCCCATCTCTAACCAATAAAAGAGCACTTCCCTCATTTTTATCCATGTGTTTGGAATAGGGTTAAAATGTTTTTTGTTTGAGTTAAATAGATCTACACCATAATTTAATTTAATAGTTTCAAACCAATCGTCTTTACTAGGAGTAGCTGTAATGCAATTGTTTCCTGTTACTTTAGCAGGAGTTTCTGTATAGGGAGATAATAATTTTTCAGACTCGCTTAATGAGTTAGCTATTGGAGAGATAAATGTCTGGTTTTGTATATAGTAAAAGTTATTCATTGGGTGAAAAGAGTAATCACTCTTATCATCTTCTCCAAAGTCTCTTACTTTTGATGGTTTTTGAAGTGATTTATACTCTCTGGAGAGATGGTTAGGAACAAAGTCTATTAATACTTTTAAACCACAACTATGTACTCTTTTAACTAGGTTTTGAAACTCTTTTAATCTACTATTTACATCTACTGAGAGTTCAGGTGATATATCGTAATAATCTGTTATAGAGTATGGTGAGCCTGCTTCACCTTTAACAATATGGGGGTGGTTAGCTTTAATGCCAAACTCTTCAAAAGAGGTTTTAGTTGCATGTCTTATTACTCCAGTAAACCAAATATGGGAGACTCCAAGTTCTTTAATCTCATTTAAAACTTCAACCGAAAAGTCTTCTAACTTCCCAGATCCATTCTCTTTATAAGAAGAATTGGGAATACAACTACTATTTGTATTCCCAAATATTCTTGGTAGCACTTGATATATAATAATTTTACTTTTCATTATCAGACCAGTTAAGTACTTTTCTAAAGTCGTACTCTTCTGGATTAGAAATTACCTTAGAGGCAGCCTCATAATCACTTTCAGATATGTAGTGTAATATGTTATTAATAATTACTTGAACTCTGTCTGATTCTAAATTCACAAGTCTTGGAAGAATCTTTCCTGTAACTGGGTCTTGTATATTTTTAAGTAAGAGAGGTTTAACTTTACCTAAGTGATCTATATAAACCATACACCCAGTCTCTCCTTCTGTAAATAATTGATGAACAGCTATTCCTAATTCAGTACAATATACAAGGTCGTATGCACTTGGATATTGACACCTTAACTCATATCCCATCTCTACTGGCCTACATTTAGTAGAAAGGCCAATGGCTCTTAGTCTTTTTTCTAAAATTTCATTGAAAATATGCGCTTTAGAAACCTTGCCTAGTTCTGGGTGGCCATGGTCGTCATAAGAGAAGGTTACTCCAGATTTGTTAAGTTCATCGTCGCTAAGTTCGTGGAAAACCCCTTCAGAGATCATTACTGCTCCATAGTTTATTCCTAATATAATTCTCTTAACTATAGAAGAGATAGCTAATTTAACTATTTTATCTATAGTAATTGGTGTCTTATTAAACATCTCTGGAATAACTATCATAGGATAGTGAGCTGCAGAGCCTATTCCAAATGCGAGGTGACCAGCAGAACGCCCCATAGCACAAACAACAAACCAATTATTACTTGTTCTGGCATCTTCGTAAACCGTGGTTGCAAGTCTTGCTCCCTCTGATTTAGCAGACTCATAACCAAAAGTTGGTCTTTGAAGAGGGAGTGGTAAATCGTTGTCTATAGTTTTAGGAACGTGTATATTAGATATTTGGTGATTGTGCTCAACAATATATTTTGCTACCCTATTTGCTGTAGATGCAGTATCGTCTCCACCAATAGTAACTAAAAGTTCAATACTATTATCTATGAAGAAATTAAGGTTAAAATTATTGTCAAAGTCGTCATTTGTTGGTTTATATCTACTCATTACCAAAAAAGAACCTCCTCTGTTAAAAATTGAGTCTGCCAATAGAAAGTCAAATTCTACAAAATCTGGCTTCTCAGAAAAGAGACCTTTGTAACCTCCATTAAGACCTAAGACTCTAAATCCATTAGATATAAACGTTTTAGCAATACTGCCAACTACAGTATTAATGCCTGGTGCGGGACCTCCTCCCGTTAAAATAACAATCGTTTTTTTCATTTCTTTATATATTGAACCAACAAAGTTAATAATAATTAAAAATTATATAAATTTGTAACCTAAATTATGAAGATTAACAAAAACAACGCCAAAAAAAGAATTCTATTTCTAAGAGATGAGATAGAGAAGCATAATGAACTCTATTATGTTAATAATAAGCCATTAATATCTGACTTTGAATTTGATATTCTTCTTGAAGAGCTACAATTCTTGGAGTCTAAATATCCTGAATATTATTCTGAAAACTCTCCAACATTAAAAATTGGAAGTGATTTATCTTCTAATAAAGTCAAAAATGAGCCTAAAGAACCTTCAAGAGTGTTTGTTCAGGTTGCTCATAAACACCCTATGCTATCTTTAAGTAACACTTATAATAAAGAAGATTTATACTCCTTTAATGAGAGGGTTGCAAAAATTACAGAAAGCAATTTTTCTTATGTATGTGAGCTTAAAATAGATGGGTCTGCAATATCGCTTTCATATGAAAACAATAAACTAGTAAGGGCAATAACTAGAGGAGATGGAACAGAGGGAGACGATGTAACCCAAAATGTAAAAAACATTGAGGGAATCCCACATGAAATTTATAACAATCAAGGGCCTTGTAATTTTGAAATTAGAGGAGAAATCTATATGCCTTGGAGCTCTTTCGATAAACTTAATAAAGTAAAGAAAGAGAATGAAGAAGCTCTTTTTGCTAACCCTAGAAATGCAGCAGCAGGCTCTTTAAAATTGCTTAATGCCAAAGAAACAGCCAAGAGAGGTCTTAGAGCTTTTTTTTACTCCGTTGTAAGTGACCAGATTTCTTTCAAAAACCATATGGAGTCTCTTTTATGGGCTAAAGAGAATGGCTTTCCAGTACCTGAATATTCTAAGGTTTGTAACAATCTAGAAGAAGTATTTAACTTTATAGATCATTGGGATATTGAACGTAAAAACTTAAGCTTTCCTACAGATGGTATTGTTATTAAGTTAAACAGCATGGAGTTACAGCAAAAAGCTGGCTTTACTTCTAAATATCCTAGATGGGCAACTGCCTATAAGTTTAGAGCAGAACAGGCAGTTACAACGCTTATATCTGTAGACTATCAGGTTGGAAGAACAGGGGCAATTACTCCTGTAGCAAATCTTTACCCAGTTTTACTCTCTGGTAGTAGCATAAAAAGAGCATCTTTGCACAATCAAGATCAGATGGATCTTATAGATGTTCATATTGGAGATAGAGTGTTTATAGAGAAGGGAGGAGAAATTATTCCAAAAATAGTTGGAGTAGATATCTCTAAAAGAGATAAGAATGCTATTAAGCCCCATTTTCCAGAGTTTTGCCCAGACTGTGGAACTAAGTTGGAGAGAGAAGTAGAGCAGGCAAAACACTACTGCCCAAACTATAATGGTTGCCCAATGCAAATTAAGGGCAGGTTTCTTCATTTTTGTAGTAGAAAAGCCATGAATATACTTATAGGAGAAGCTACTGTAGAGCAAATGTTTAACCTTGGCTATCTAAAGCATTTATCTGATATTTATAATATCTCCCGGGAAGAGCTTTTACGCATGGAGGGGTGGAAAGAAAAATCTGCAGATAGGTTTATTCTTAGTCTAGAGAAATCTAAATCTGCTCCTTTTTACCGAGTTCTATATGCGTTAGGAATAAGATTTGTTGGAGAGGCAACTGCAAAAAGCTTAGCAAATCATTTTAAAAGTATAGATAGCATTATAAAAGCCACTAAAGAGGAGCTTTTAGAGGTAGATGATATTGGTGATTCTGTGGCAGAATCTGTTTTGAGTTTTTTCTCTATAGAAGCGAACATAACCTCTATTGATGAACTAAAGAAAAAAGGGATTACACTTGAGGCCCAAGAGATAGAAAACAGTTCAATATCTGCTAGTTTAGAAGGGAAGTCTATTGTTGTATCTGGGCTGTTTTCTATTCCAAGGGACGAACTTAAAAAGATTATTGAACAGCATTCGGGTAAAAATGTTAATAGTTTATCTTCTAAGACATCTTACTTAGTTGCTGGGCAAAAAATGGGCCCTGCAAAACTTGATAAAGCCAAACAGCTAGGAATCAAGATATTAACAGAGGGTGATTTTTTTAAATTAATCAAATAAATCGTTAACTTTACAGATTATTTATAATTAACAATCTTTAACATTAAACAGTATTTAGATGAAAAAGATAATAGTTTCAAACAGAGTTCATTACATAGGAACAAACGACAGAAGAAAGCACCTTTTCGAAAATAATTGGCCTCTCCCATATGGAGTTTCATATAACTCTTACCTTATTGCAGACAATAAAACAGCTCTTATAGACACATTAGAGTTTGGCTCTAAAGACGATTATTTAGAAGAGATAGAATCTATATTACAAGGCAAACAATTAGATTATCTTATAATAAACCATATGGAACCAGATCACTCTAGTATGATTGGTTGGATTATTAAGCGTTACCCTGGGGTTAAAATTGTTTCTAATAACAAAGCATTTAAGATGCTCGATGCCTACTATGGTGTAGAGAAAGAGAGAATTCATGAGGTGAAAGATGGAGACACTTTAGACTTAGGCTATCATAAATTAAAATTTGTTATGACCCCTTGGGTTCACTGGCCTGAAACAATGATGACATATGATACCACAGATGCAATGCTATTTTCATGTGATGCTTTTGGCTCATTTGGGACTTTAGACGGTGCTATTTTTGACGATGAAATCAACTTCTCTTTTTACGAAGATGAGATGAGAAGATACTTCTCTAATATTGTTGGTAAATATAGCCATATGGTACAAAAAGCACTTGCTAAACTTTCTGGTGTTCCAGTTAAGTTTGTTTGTCCTTCTCATGGCCCTGTTTGGCGTACAAACCCCGAAAAGGTAATTGGACTGTACAATAAATGGAGCCTGCATGAAGCAGAAGAGGGAGTAGTTATTGCTTTTGCTTCTATGTACGGGAATACAGAGAAAATGGCAGACTACCTTGCTAGATTAATTGCCCAAAGAGGAGTTAAGAATATTCGTATCTATGATGTCTCTAAAACAGATGCCTCATATATACTAAACGATATATGGAAATATAAAGCTGTTGTTTTAGGTTCGAGTGCATATAATTCAAAGATGCATCCTAAAATGCAACATCTTTGTAATGAGTTAGAGATTTTAAACCCTAAAAATAAAAATTATGCTCTTTTTGGATCTTACAGCTGGAGTGGTGGTGGTTTGAAATCGCTTATCCCTTTCGCAGAAAAAATGTCTTGGGAAATGGTAGCTCCTCCTGTAGAAGTTATGGGGTCCCCTAAAATTAGTGAGATGGAAGGCTTTGAAGAGGTAGCATCTAAAATATTATAGACTATGGAGATTGGCAAAACACTAACAGTTGAACAACTAGTTACTCAGAGAGAAAGTGCAGCACATTATGGTTCAGGGTTACTTCAAGTTTATGCTACTCCTAGCATGGTTGCTTTAATGGAAAATGCAGCCCACCAACTTGCTAAGTTGTTTTTGACTGAAACAGAAGATACAGTAGGAATTGAAATTAATATAAAACACACCAAAGCAACTCCTGTTGGAGATAAAGTCTCTGCCCAAGCTACATTAACAGCAGTAGAGGGTAAAAAACTTTTTTTTACTGTAAGAGCTTTTGATAGTAAGGGAGAAGTAGGAAGTGGCACACACATTAGGTACATAATTAACCCTAAGGAATTTATGGAGAGAATATCTTGAAAAGATATGATAATATAAAGCACACCTATCAAAGGATTTTAAAATTCCTTCTCACAGATATATGGCATTTAGATATGTCTGAGCTTAGTATTATGCACACTCGTATGGTTAAATACCTTAAAGTGCTTATTATAACAATTAAAGGTTTTACAACCGATAAGGTGGGTCTTCAAGCTACCTCTTTGAGCTATTTTTCTGCAATGTCTGTTGTTCCTTTCGTTGCAATTATGTTTGCTATTACAAATGGATTTGGCGCAGGAGTTAAGTTAGAAGAGCTAATGTTCACCTACTTTGAGGGTAACGAAGATGTTGTTAAATACATCTTAGAGTTTGCAAATAATATAATTGAAAGAGGTAAAAATGGGCTTTTTGGTCTAATTAGTTTTCTCTTTTTACTCTCTACAATAATTATACTAATGCTCAATGTAGAGAAGGCATTTAATGAGATCTGGAAACTTGGATCTGGTCGCTCATTTAAAAAGAGAGTTATTTACTATTTTACTCTAATTATTGCATCTCCTTTTGTGTTTTTTATTTTTTTAAGCTTAGGCCTTGTATATTCTAAAGTATTGCACACATTAGAGCTAGGAATAGATAAATATATACCCATAACATCAATTTTTAGCTGGTTCACCTCCTACCTCTTTGTAGTTGGTGTATTCACAGTGATGTACAAATATATTCCAAACACAAAAGTAAAACTCTCGGCAGCATTTAACAGTGCTATTATACTAGCTGTTGCCTTTATTGTTGTTCAGCTCCTTTACTTAGAAACACAAATAATGGTTACAGGTTTAAGTACAGTATATGGGGTATTTGCAGCAGTTCCCCTTTTTATGGTTTGGATGAATATAAGCTGGACACTAATTTTATTTGGTGCCGAGCTTTCTCACGCATATCAAAATGTAGATAATTATAGATATATTTAACTTAATGGAGAAAAAACTAACTAATGGAGCAATAGATTTCATAGATGATAAACTGTTCCACAATCTTATAAACAACACAAAAGAAGACTTACCTAAAATTAGAGAGATACTAGCTAAAAGTAAAACAAAGCAGGCTCTCACTTTAGACGAGACTGCTACCCTACTTGCAATTAAATCTCCTGAAGCTAGGGAAGAACTTTTTGATACAGCTAAAGAGCTTAAAAGGTCTATTTACGGCAATAGAATTGTTCTTTTTGCACCACTCTATATTGGGAACTACTGTATTAATAACTGTAAGTATTGCGGTTTTCGTAGCTCTCTAACAAAAGCTGTAAGAAAAACCCTTACAGAAAAAGAGATAATTGCAAATGTTTCTCAATTAGAGAAGGAGGGGCATAAAAGATTAATACTAGTCTATGGCGAACATCCAAAATACACTCCTGAGTTTATTGCCGAAAACGTAAAAACCTGCTATGGAGTAAAAGAAGGCAACGGAGAGATAAGAAGAATAAATATAAATGCAGCTCCTTTAGATGTAGGAGGGTTTAAAACAGTAAAAGAATCTGGAATTGGTACTTTCCAAGTATTTCAAGAGAGTTACCATAAAGAGACTTATGCTCAATATCACCCAGGACCTGGCATTAAAAGTGATTATATGTGGAGGCTTAATGCCATGGACAGAGCTTTTGAAGCAGGTATAGACGATGTAGGAATTGGAGCTCTATTTGGTCTGTATGATTGGAGGTTTGAGGTATTAGGGCTGGTACAACACTCTATCTATTTGCAAGACAAATATGGCGTTGGGCCACATACAATTAGCTTCCCTAGAATTAAACCCGCATCTGGAATGGCACTTAATTTGCCTTATGAGGTGAGTGACCAAGAATTTAAACAACTAGTTGCTATACTAAGGTTAGCTGTTCCATATACAGGTCTTATTATGACAGCTAGAGAGAGTAAAGAGGTTAGAGACGCTGTGATAGAGTTTGGGGTGTCTCAGATTGATGCTGGAACTCGTTTAGAGCTAGGAGGTTACCAAGAGAAGCGAAAAGAAGATCAAGATCTTGATAGAGAGCAATTTAAAGTTGGAGACTCTAGAGAGCTAGATGCAGTAATTCAGTGGCTTCTTAGCAGAGGTTTTTTACCTAGTTTTTGCACCTCATGCTACCGCTTAGGAAGAACAGGAGAACATTTTATGGAGTATGCTATCCCAGGGTTTATTGGGCGTTTTTGTACCCCAAATGCAATGCTTACCTTAGCAGAATATCTAGAAGATTACTCATCTGAAGCTACAAAAAAGGCGGGATATGCATTAATTGAAGAGGAGCTTGCATTAATTAAGAATAGTAATAAGAGAGAAGATCTCTCTACAAAGCTAAAAAAGATTAAAGAGGGTAAAAGAGACCTTCTATATTAAAAAATTTATGTTCACAGATAAAGATAATAAACTTATAGAAAAAGAATTTGAAATACTCAGGCTGGCTGCTCTTAAAAGATGTGCCAACGAAAAGGAGTATAAAACAGTTCTAAAGGCATTCGACTTTGCAAAAGCGGCTCATAATGGAGTACGCAGAAGGTCTGGTGAGCCATATATTCTACACCCTATTTCTGTTGCTCAAGTAGTTGTACAAGAGATAGGGCTTGGCTATAAGTCTATTGTATCTGCACTTATTCACGATGTAGTAGAAGACACAGAGTATACAAATGAAGATATTGTAAACCTCTTTGGTGCTAAGATAGCATCACTTGTAGATGGGCTAACCAAAATTAAAAGTGCATTTGATGCTACAACTTCTTCTCAAGCAGAGAATTTTAAACGCATTCTACTCACTCTTAACGACGATGTAAGAGTAATTCTCATAAAACTTGCCGATAGGCTACACAACATGAGAACTCTAGAGTCAATGCCAGACAATAAAAAGTCTAAAATTCTTAGCGAAACCATGTATATATTTATACCCCTGGCACATAGACTAGGGTTATACAGTATTAAATCTGAATTAGAAAATATTTGGCTCTACTATACAATACCTACTCAACATGAATATATAGAATCCAGAATAGCACAAACTGTTGCAGAAAGAGGCTGTGCAATGGACAAGTTTATTGAACCTATATCTAATAATCTTAAAAAAGCTGGATATAACTTTTCTATCTCAAAAAGAACAAAAAGCCCCTACTCTATTTGGAAAAAAATGGAGACAAAGTCTATCCCATTTGAACAGATATATGACCTCTATGCAGTAAGAATAATATTTGAGCCCAAAGATGGTCAAACAGAAAGGATTCAATGCTGGCATATATACTCTCTTATTACTGAGCTCTATTTGTCTAAAACAGACCGAATTAGAGACTGGGTAAGCACTCCACGAGTAAATGGCTACGAAGCTCTCCATTGCACTGTTATGGGGCCTCAAGGGAATTGGATAGAGATTCAAATACGAACAACAAGAATGAATGACCTTGCCGAAAGAGGTGTAGCTGCTCATTGGAACTATAAAGGCGCCGGAGATACTAGCGAAAATGAGATGGATAAATGGCTAGCAAAGGTAAGAGAGGTGCTTGAAAATCCAGACTCCAATGCTCTTGAATTTTTAGAGAGATTTCACTCAGATTTACTCTCTCACGAGATATACGTATTTACACCTAAAGGCGAATCTAAATCATTAACAAAAGGGGCCACTGCTTTAGATTTTGCCTATTTTATACACTCAGAAATAGGCAATAAAGCAATTGCAGCAAAAGTAAATTTCAAGTTAGTACCATTATCGTATGTGCTTCGTAATGGAGATCAAATAGAGATAATCACAGCCGAATCTCAAAAACCACAAAGAGAGTGGTTAGATTTTGCTAAAACTCCTAAAGCAAAAGGGATTATAATGGAGGCTCTTACATCTGAGATAAAAGATCACCTAAAAGAGGGGCAAAATATATTAGACAAAAAACTTACAGATTTAGGAATTCCCCCCCAAAACAGAGTTTATAAAAAGCTCACATATATCTATAAGTTAAATAATAGAGAAGAACTTTTTAGTAAAATTGGCGCTGGAGTACTAGATCTGTCTGATCTTAGTAATATGCTCAAAAAAAACTCCAAAAATAAGTTTGTTAGATATTGGAATTTAAACTTTTCTAAAGCTCCCGAAGAAAAAACCCTAGATCTTTTTGATTTAGCTCAAGAGAATGATTCAGAAGAAGATATAGAACCAGATAACGAGCCAGTTGAAACTAATAATGAGACAATAAAAGCTCAAAAAACAAAAGTAGATAATAAAAAAGGGTATCTATTAAAAGAGAACCCTTTAGAAAAAACTCTCTCCTATGAAGTAGCCAAATGTTGTAAACCAATTCCTGGAGATAAAGTAATAGGCTTTATTGACGATTTTGGCGAGGTTACTGTACACAAAAACAGCTGTCCAGAAGCAATTCATCTTGCTTCAAGTTATGGCAATAAAATTGTAAATGCCAAGTGGAGCAAACATACTGTACTCTCTTTTTTAGCCAGAATAGAGATAAGAGGAATAGATAGAGTTGGCATACTTAACGAATTAACCCAATATATTACATTGATTCTTAGCGTTAATATTAGAAAAATACTTATTGAAACTCACGATGGTATATTCGAAGGGTTTATAGATTTATATGTTCATAGTACCGAAGATCTAGAAAAACTGATGAAGCAGATTTCTCAAATAAAGGGAGTAGAAAATGTTGCAAGATCTGAAAACATAGAAGATTAATTGTATAAAGAGTATGAAAAATATATTACAGATTAACAATTTAGTAAAAATTATAATCCTTATTGTTTTTGGCTATACACTTACTGGCTCTTGTGCAAATACCTCTACTCCACCCCTAGGAGGCCCCAAAGATACTATTCCCCCTGTTCTGTTGTATATCTCTCCAGACTCTGGTAAGGTTAACTTTCCAGTAAAAAAAGGAGAGGTAGAGATGAAATTCAATGAATATGTAGTTTTAAAAGATGAACAAAAAAATATATTTATCTCTCCCCCTCTTGATAAGAGCCCCGAAACTAAAATAAGAGGAAAAAGTATTATAACCACCTTTCCTGTAGCATTAGATACAAACACCTCATATACTTTGAACTTTGGAAGAGCAATTGTAGATAATAATGAAGGAAATGTTTTCCCTTCTTATGTCTACCCTTTTTCTACCGGAGCTGTTTTGGACTCTCTATATACTTCTGGTACAATCTATAATGCTCAGACACTTATGCCAGAAGAAAATATCACAGTGGCTATATATGACAACCTATCAGATACAGCTGTTTACAAGGTAAAACCAACTGCTATATCTAAAACAGATAAGTTTGGATATTTTGTAGTGAGAAATATTAAAAAGAGTCGTTACAATGTTTTTGCTTTTAAAGACAATAATTTTAATAATAGATACGATCCCGAAAACGAGAGCATTGCTTTTTTAGACTCGCTATTTACTCCTACTAAATTCTTAAATGATACTTTAACAGAGTTGAAATTTGTAGATGAGAAAGATACACTAATAGCTTTAAATAGGCCAACTGAACTAGATATGTATCTTTTTGTAGAGGAGAATGAAAAACAATTCATAAGGGAGAGTAAACGACTACAGCCAAGAATGGCATATATTAAATTTTCGGCTACAAATCCCAAAGTTATTTCACTAAAGTTTGATAATATAAATTCAACCTCTATTAAAAAAGAGTATAATATTAAAAGGGATAGCTTAGTGCTTTGGATAACAGATACAACTCTAACAGTTCCAGACTCTTTAAAATTTAGTGTAGAGTATCTAAAAACAGATAGTTTAGAGACTTTAAGCCCATCTGTAGAGAAATTTAGCCTAGTTGCACCTAAACCAAAAAAAGAGAGTGACAATAAAGAAAATCTAGATGGAAGGTCTGATAGAGTACTCTCAATGATGGGAGAAAAAGAGCGAGAAGATCTTCTAAAGTTTACAATAGATGCCAATCCCACTCTATTTGAACAAAAGGGCTTCTCTTTAATATTTGATGCTCCTATAGCTAAGTTTGTTGAAGATTCTCTCTCTATTATCTATAAAACACCTAAAGGAGATAGTAGTAAAATGGAATATGAGATAATTTCAGATTCTCTTTGGAGTAGACTCATCTATCTAAAACCAAAAGGGAGAATTCTTAAAGGGTATGAATATTACTTAAGAATATTGCCGAATGCATTTACAGATATATATAAACATACTAACGACTCTACTAACAGTAAAGTTTCCCTGCCGCAAGATGAAAAACTCTCTAAGCTTACACTAAATATAAGTGGTGGCACTGGGTCTTACATTGTAGAACTTACAAATATTACCAGAGATAAAATATTCCGTAGTTATAAAATAGATAGAGATACAATATTAGAATTTCCATATTTGAAAGCAGATAAATACTCTGTAAAAGTTATTGAAGATATTAATGGTAATGGTTTAATTGATACTGGAAATTTGAAAAGAAAAAAACAACCAGAGAAAGTAAGACTGTTTGCACTGCCAGATGGAAAAACTATAATTACAATACCTGAATCTGTAGAGCTAGTACAAGATATAGATCTTAGAACAATTTTTAATTAGAACTTGAAAGGTGAATAAACATATATTTTTAATACTATTTTCTTTAGCGCTGTTCAGTGGATTGAAAGGTCAAACAAAACAGCATCTTATAGGTGTAAGAGCGGGATATAATATAAGTGGGCTTGATACAAGGCCAGATTTTGAGCACGAGACTATCTCTACCACCCAAAACTACTCTTTGGTTTATACTTATTATCATGATCTTTGGGGAACTATAAAGTTTTTTGGTATCCAAACTGGTATAAGTAAGCAGTCTCAAGGATATCTTAGTAAAGATGGTGTAAACACCTATGAGGTTATCTCAATCCCTCTTGTTTCTCAATTTCACTTTGACTTTTGGAAAATGAGAATTCTACTGAATGCAGGTTGTTTTGGTGGGTATAGATACTCCAAAAACAATTTTGATAATTCTAGCTTTGATGAGTACGATAATAAAATAGATGCTGGCTTTACAGCAGGTGGTGGTTTAGCTTTTATTCTTAAGCCAATAGAGATTCATTTAGAGGGCAATTATCAATACTCATTAACCTATTTGCATGATCCTAAAAAGTATAGTACTACAGATTATCTTTTCACCTATCCTAAGCAGCTAATATTTAGTCTTACTTTGAATATTCAACTTTAATATAACAGACTCTTTTGCATGAGAAAAATAGCGGTAAATGTTGGTGATGTTGTAGTTGGTAGTGGAAACATAGTAGTTCAAACTATGTGTAATACCTCTACAACAGATATTGAGAGCTCTTTTAAACAAGCTGTTCAACTCTCTAAAGCTGGTGCTCAAATTATTAGATTGACTACACAAGGTTTAAAGGAGGTAGAAGCTCTTGGGCAGATAAAAAAAATGCTAAAAAAAGAAGGAGTCACAACCCCATTAGTTGCCGATGTTCATTTCTCTTTTGAGGTTGCTCTTGCAGCTGCAAAAGTTGCAGATAAAGTAAGAATTAACCCAGGTAATTTTGCAAAAAATAGAGCGAGCGCCCAAAGAGAATTTGCTAATCTTATTAAAGTGTGTAAAACTTACGGCACCTCAATTAGAATAGGTGTAAACCATGGTTCTCTGGGAGATAGAATTACTGCTACCTACGGTAATACACCTCAGGGGATGGCAGCAGCAACAGTTGAGTGGATAGAGATGGCACAAGAAAATAATTTTAATCAAATTATAGTATCTCTTAAGGCAAGTAATCCTCTGGTTATGGTTGAGGCATATAAGCTATTATATAACCATATGAAGCAAAAAGGGATACTCTACCCTCTCCATCTAGGAGTTACAGAGGCAGGCAATGGCAATGAAGGGAGAATTAAATCTGCTGTAGGTCTTGCCTCTTTGCTTAAATTAGGAATTGGAGATACAATAAGAGTATCTCTAACCGAACACCCAGTAAATGAAATTCCTGTTGCACAGTTTATTGCAAAATATTTTGAGAATAAGTCAAATATTCGCAATGAATACTCAAATAGCACAATATATGATTGTAAAAGTTATCAGGAGTTTATCTTGAGAGCCTCTTGTGATTATGGGCCACTCCTACTTGAAAAAAAAATAGACGATTTTACTATATCTGGAACTATTTTGGGAGAAGAAATTCCAACAAAAAAGATTATAGAATTTAAAGAGAACTTATTACAAGCAACAAGACGCAAATTTACAAAGCCTGAATATATTGCTTGCCCGGGTTGTGGACGTACCCTATTTAACCTAGAGAAGACTTTTGAAGAGGTAAAAAAAAGAACATCTCATCTTGTAGGATATAATATAGCAGTAATGGGCTGTATTGTAAATGGACCCGGGGAGATGGCAGATGCCCATTATGGTTATGTAGGTGAAGGTAGAGGTAAGGTAAGCATCTATAGAGGCAAAGAGCCTATTTACAGATCTGTACCAGAAGATGAAGCTATTGATAAACTATTAGAACTTATTGATCAAGACGCTCGCAATAAAGTCTTCCTCCCTGGGAGCGAGTAACTACTACAATATCTCCTTTTACAGCTAAGCCATTTACTAAAGAGGCTTCGTACCACTTCCCATCAATTTCAATTTTACCAGATGGCATCATATCTGTGCGAGCAACAGCCGTTTTACCTATTAATTGAGGTAATAATGTGTTAGAGATTCCATACCCTTCACTCTCTTTTAATACAGTCTTAAGTGATAAACCAGGCATAAAAGAGCTGTTTAGAAACTTACCTGCTAAATAGATTGACCCTGTAATAGAGATAAATGTACTTAGTAGTACTATTGATATTGGTTTTATAATTACAATAAAATCGAAATTCCCTTCGTAGTAAAATAGAGTGTTGTCTATCATGGCAAATGAGAGACCTGTAATCATAAGTATAATACCAGATACTCCTGCAATTCCAAATCCTGGAATTACAAATATTTCGGCTAAAATGAGTAGTACTCCTAATACAAATACAATGATTTCCCAGTTTTGTGCTAATCCATCTAAGTAGAGTGGAGAGAAATAGAGAATAGCAGCTAATAGTGCTGCAGCCGATGGAAATCCCATGCCAGGGGTTTGCAGTTCAAAGTAGATTCCTCCAACAATAACCATTAAAAGAAGACCCTGAATAGCTGGAGTTAAGAAAAAGAGTAAGATTCTATCTATAATTGTAAGTTTTTGTTTCTGGATATCTGTCTCTACAGTGGGAATAAATAGAGCAACAGCCTCTTCAAGAGAAGATGCAACTCCCTCGCAGTAGCCATTAGAGATAGCCTCTTCTGGAGTAAAACTTAACACTTTTGCACTATCAATTACTCCTTCTATATAAACCGAAGGATCTACCATTGCCTCGGCAATTCTTGGGTCGCGTCCATTGGCTTGGGCAGTAGACCTCATCATTGCTCTCATGAACGATTGATATTTATCTGGCATTGGCTCTCCAGATTGATTAACAACAGTTGCAGCACCTATGCTAGCTCCCTCTCTCATATAGATACTGTCGCAGGCTATAGATATTAATGCTCCAGCCGAGGCCGCTTGATTGTCAATAAACACTGCTGTAGGAATTGAGTTATTTAAAAGAGTTGTACGTATACTATCGGCTGCATCTACAGCACCACCATATGTATTCAAGTGTATAATTATATATTTAGCATCTAGCTCTTTTGCCTCTTTAAGACCTTTTGAGATTCTTTTAAAAGAGGAGGCGTTTATCTCTTCTTTTACTTCAATTACATATGTTATTGGTTTTTGTGCAAATACAAATAGATTAATAAACAGTAGCACAAATAAAGATATTATTCTCATTTCAATTAGTTTTATCTATATAATTGTAAATATACTTTACTTTTTTCTATTTTTGTCTCTATTCAATTTTATTAACTAAATTTTATTCCAAATTATGAAGTTCAAAAGTATTCTCTCGGCAGCATTATTGGTATTTACCCTTAACTTTGCTTTGGCGCAGGCTCCTCTTGCGTACGACCCCGATGATTCAGATTTTTCTGAGAGCTGTACCTCAATAATGGTTGGCAAACAAGCTAGCACAGATGGGTCTGTTATGACAGCACATACCTGCGATTCAAACTATAGAACCTGGCTAGAAATTGTTGGTCGTAAAACCTACTCTGCTGGAGAGAGTGAAGGAGTGTTTTGGGGAGCACTACATACAGAAGAGCCTTGGGATTTAAGAAACGTAGTTGAAAAAGGGAGAATCCCTGCTGTAGAAGAGACTTTTGCCTACCTTAATACTGCATACCCATGTATGAATGAAAAGCAGCTTGCAATTGGAGAGACTACAATTGTAGGAAGGCCAGAGTTGGTAAATAAAGAGGGCTTTTTTTTAATAGAAGAACTTCAAAGAGTTGCTCTACAGAGATGCTCTACCGCTAAAGATGCTGTACTTTTAATAGGAAAATTAGCAGAAGAGTATGGCTACGGAGACTCTGGCGAATGTCTTACAATTGCAGATAAAAACGAAATCTGGCAAATTGAGATTTTTGGATCTGGACCAGGAGAGCCCAGTGCTATATGGGTAGCACAAAGAGTTCCAGATAACCATGTTGCAATCTCTGCAAATATTCCTAGAATCTCTAAAGTAGATTTTAATAGTGAAGAGTTTCTCTATAGTACTAATATTAAAGAGAGGTGTAAAGAGCTTGGTTATTGGGATGGAAAAGAAGATTTTGTATTCTGGAAAATAAACAATAACAAAAAGCCTTTCTCTATAAGAGAGTTTTTTGTACTGAGCAATATGGCCCCATCGCTAAACTTATCTTATGACCAAGAAGAGCTACCATTTTCTGTTAAGCCAGATAAGAAAATCTCTGTTAGAGATGTAATGGCTTTTTATAGAGAAACTTATGAAGGTACAGAATGGGATCAAACAAAAAATTTAGAAGTTGAAGTTACACGTAGAAACAGAGCCGAAGGAACAACTTATCAAGAGAAAGTAAAGCCTATATCAAACTTTATGAATAATGATATAAGAGCTCTACTTAATCACTTAAAACCTAATGTAACAGAAAGAGTTAGAGGAATTGCAGTTATTCAGTGCTCCTATTCACAAATAATGCAGCTTAGAGATTGGCTACCAGACGAGGTTGGAGGAGTTGCTTGGTTCTCTTTTGATAACCCAGCTCAAAGCCCTAGAATGCCAATTTATGCAGGTACTATTTCTCTCCCAGAGTCTTTTGCTGTATGTGGTCAACACCGTTACAGAGAAGATGCTGCTATATGGGCATTTCGTGAAACTAACCGTATTGCTACAATAGATTGGAATAAAACTCGCTCTATACTAGAGCCAGAAATAATGAGTTTCGAAGATAAAATGTTTGAAATGGCCCCAGCTATTGAAAGTAGAGCAACGCAATTAATAGAAGCTGGCAAAAATGATGAGGCCAAAGCATTACTAACTAGTCATACTCACGATTTTGCTTCTATGACAATGCAAAGATGGAAAGAGCTAAAAGCTAAACTCTGGTCCATTTTTGCTAGAAGTATGTAATACTATTAAATGTTAATTATAAAGTAACGTTCAATTATTTTTATTTAACTTTGCCCAGTTTACTTAATTTCTAAATAGAATAAGAAGAATGTTCGAAAACAAACCCACTACACTACATCTTGAAAATGGTGTAGAATTTAATGGACTCTCATTTGGATACGACCAAGCCGTTAGTGGTGAGGTCGTTTTTTCTACTGCTATGGTAGGTTATCCAGAGTCTCTTACAGATCCATCTTCATCTGGACAAATTTTGTGTGTTACCTTTCCATTAGTTGGTAATTATGGTGTTCCCTCAGATGAGTTTAAAGATAATCTTTCAAAATATTTTGAATCTGAAAAAATTCATGTTAAGGGATTAATTATTAGTGATTACTCTTTTAAATATAGCCACTGGAATGCTGTTAAAAGCTTACATGAATGGCTAAAAGAGAATAAAGTCCCAGGTATATTTGGAGTTGATACTAGAGAAATAACAAAGATACTCCGTGAAAAGGGCTCAATGCTTGGGAAAATTATACCAGAAAACAGGGTGCTTGAAACAGAAGAGAACCCCAATATTGTAAATCAAGTTGCAGTTGTTAGTTGTAAAGAGGTAATTAAATATGGAAATGGTAGAAAGAGAGTAGTAGTTGTAGATTGTGGAGTAAAACACAATATTATAAGATGCTTGATTAATAGAGGTGTAGAGGTAATTAGAGTTCCGTGGGATTACAATTTTAACACAATAGAGTATGATGGACTCTTTTTATCTAATGGCCCAGGTAATCCAGACTTTTGTGATATAACTATTAAAAATATTAAAAAGGCTATTGAAGCCAAATTTCCAAAGCCAATTTTTGGAATCTGTTTAGGAAATCAACTTTTATCTAAAGCAGGTGGTGCAACTACTTACAAACTAAAGTATGGTCATAGGAGTCATAACCAACCAGTTATAATGGCGGGAACAAATAGATGCTTTATAACTGCGCAAAATCACGGATATGCAGTAGATAACAGCACCTTAAGTGCAGATTGGGAGCCACTCTTTATAAATATGAATGATGGTACCAACGAGGGTATAAAGCATAAATCTAAGCCTTTTTTCTCTTGCCAGTTTCACCCAGAAGCGTGTGGAGGCCCTACCGATACCGAGTTTTTATTTGATAATTTTGTTAACCTTCTTTAAACTTTGAAAATGGATAAAAAAATAAATAAAATACTTCTACTGGGTTCTGGAGCTCTTAAAATTGGAGAGGCTGGAGAGTTTGACTATTCTGGTTCTCAGGCTCTTAAAGCAATGAAAGAAGAGGGAATAGAGACTGTACTTATTAACCCAAACATTGCCACTGTTCAAACATCTGAAGGAGTAGCAGATAAAATATATTTCTTACCTGTAACTCCCTACTTTGTAGAAGAAGTTATTAAGAAAGAGAAGCCCCAAGGAGTACTTCTAGCTTTTGGTGGGCAGACTGCACTAAATTGTGGTGTAGAGCTATATAAAAATGGAGTTTTTGAAAAATATAATCTAAAAGTATTAGGTACTCCTGTCCAGGCAATTATGGACACAGAAGATAGAGAACTGTTTGTTAACAAATTAGATCAAATAAATGTAGAGACTATTAAAAGTCATGCTGTAGAAACTATAGAAGATGCAAAAAAGGCTGCTAAAGATCTTGGCTACCCAATAATATTACGTGCTGCCTATGCTTTAGGTGGTTTGGGAAGTGGTTTCTGTGATAATGAGACAGAGCTTATACAGCTGTCAGAGAAAGCTTTTTCTTATTCATCTCAAGTTTTAATAGAGAAATCATTAAAAGGGTGGAAAGAGATAGAGTACGAAGTTGTTAGGGATAAATATGACAACTGTATTACTGTTTGTAATATGGAAAACTTTGACCCACTCGGGATTCATACAGGAGAGAGTATTGTAGTTGCACCTTCACAAACTCTAACTAACAAGGAGTTTCACCTTTTAAGAGAGCTTTCAATAAAAATTGTAAGACACCTAGGTGTTGTTGGGGAGTGTAATGTACAGTATGCATTTGACCCTAAATCTGAAAACTATAAAGTAATTGAGGTAAATGCTCGCTTGAGTAGATCATCGGCATTAGCTTCAAAAGCAACTGGTTACCCCTTAGCATTTGTTGCTGCTAAATTGGGTTTAGGCTATGGCCTATTTGAGTTAAAGAACTCTGTAACAAAAACTACATCTGCTTTCTTTGAACCTGCGCTGGACTATATTGTATGTAAAATTCCTAGATGGGATCTTTCTAAGTTTCAAGGTGTCTCTAGAGAAATTGGCTCAAGTATGAAGAGTGTTGGAGAGGTTATGTCTATTGGCAGAAGCTTTGAAGAGGCTATTCAGAAGGGTTTACGAATGATTGGCCAAGGTGCACACGGTTTTGTTGCAAATAAAGAGATTCATGTAAAAGATATAGACAAATCTCTAAGAGAGCCTACAGACAATCGTATTTTTGTCATTTCTAAGGCATTCCAAAAGGGCTACAGTGTAGATCAAATTCATGAATTAACCAAAATTGATAAGTGGTTTTTAGAGAAGCTTCTTACTATAGTTCACACTTCTAAGGAGTTATCTAAGATTAATGATAAAAAAGCTCTTAATGATACTCTTCTGTTAAAAGCTAAAAAACAAGGTTTTTCAGATTTTCAGATTGCAAGGCTTATCTATAAAGATAAAATAGACCCAGATATAACATCGGAATATATTAGATTATATAGAAAAGAGAGAGGAATACTCCCTGTAGTTAAACAAATAGATACGCTTGCAGCTGAATATCCAGCACAAACCAACTATCTCTATCTTACTTATAATGGAACTTACAATGACGTAAAGTATTTAGGTGATAATAAGTCTGTTATAGTGCTTGGGTCTGGTGCATATAGGATTGGTAGTTCGGTTGAATTTGACTGGTGTTCTGTTAACGCTCTTCAAACAATTAGAGATTGTGGTTATAGAGGTGTTATGATTAACTATAATCCAGAAACTGTCTCTACAGATTACGATATGTGCGATAGACTCTATTTTGACGAGCTCACTTATGAACGTGTTATGGATATTTACGAGCTTGAAAACCCTAATGGGGTTATTGTCTCTGTTGGTGGTCAAATACCTAATAATTTAGCTCTTAGAATGGATAGATCTGGGGTTAAATTGCTAGGTACGAGTGCTAAAAGCATTGATAATGCAGAGGATAGGCATAAATTCTCTTCAATGTTAGACACTCTTAAAATTGATCAGCCAAAATGGAAAGAGCTCACCTCTTTGAAAGATGTTTCAGACTTTGTAGATGTAGTTGGATACCCAGTTTTAGTGCGTCCGTCTTATGTTCTCTCTGGAGCTGCTATGAATGTTTGCTCTAATTATAGTGAGTTAGAGCAATTCTTGAAGTTAGCTGCCAATGTCTCTAAAAAACACCCAGTTGTAGTATCGGAATTTATAGAAAATGCTAAAGAAATTGAATTAGATGCTGTAGCTAATAAGGGTGAAATGGTAGCATATGCTATCTCTGAGCATATAGAGTTTGCTGGAGTCCACTCAGGAGATGCTACTATACAGTTTCCTCCTCAAAAACTCTATGTAGAGACTGCCAGACGAATTAAGAAAATAGCTAGAAAAATTGTTAAAGAGCTGAATATTACTGGCCCTTTTAATATCCAATTCCTTGCAAAAGAGAATGACATCAAAGTTATTGAGTGCAATTTAAGAGCTTCTAGAAGTTTTCCTTTTGTCTCTAAAGTTCTAAAGATTAACCTTATTGAGCTAGCAGCTAAAGCAATGATTGGAGTAGAGTTTGTTGTGCCCGCAAAAAATGCATTTGATTTAGAGTATGTAGGTATTAAGGCTTCTCAGTTCTCTTTTTCTAGACTTCAAAAGGCCGACCCTGTTCTTGGGGTAGATATGGCTTCTACTGGTGAGGTTGGGTGCATTGGTGATGACTCTAATGAGGCTATTCTAAAGGCTATGCTCTCTGTGGGTTATAAAATACCTAAGAAGAATATTCTTATATCATCTGGAAGTGCTAAACAGAAGGCCGATTTATTAACTGCATCTAAACTCTTAATTGAAAATGGATACAAACTATTCGCAACTGGAGGGTCTCATAGATATTTAATAGAGAATAATATAGATGCTTCTCCAGTATATTGGCCAAGCGAGGGAGAGAAGAGCCCGCAAGCTCTTAAGATGCTTCAAAACAAAGAGATAGATTTAGTTATTAATATTCCAAAAAACCTTACTCAAGTAGAGTTAGAGAATGGATATAAAATAAGACGCGCTTCAATCGATTATAATATACCACTAATAACTAACGCTAGATTGGCTTCTGCATTTATTTTTGCATTCTGTTCTCTTAAAATTGAGGATATTCAAATAAAAAGTTGGGACGAATACACATCGCTTTAATTTCATTATATTTGTGAAATATATCATAACTTAAACTATGAGCAACTTCTTAACATCGGCCCAAGTTTTGGATTATACTAAAGAGAGTGGAGTTAAAAAGGCTAAACTACCTATTAAAAGCACTATACTCCTCTCTTTTTTAGCAGGTCTATTTATAGCTCTAGCTGCTGTTGGAAGTAATATTATTGCGCACAATATAGATGATATTGGACTAGCGAAATATTTAGCAGGTTTAATATTTCCAGCAGGTCTTGTTTTTGTTGTAATTGCTGGAGCAGAACTTTTTACAGGAAATAATTTAATTTCTGTTGCTGTTCTCTCTAAAAAAGTCTCTCTAAAAAAATACTTTACCAACCTTTCTATAGTTTGGCTAGGTAATTTAGTAGGCTCTATATTCATTTCATTACTAATTTTTTACTCAGGTCACTTAGAGTATACTTCAGGACTGCTTGGTGCATATACAATTAAAGTTGGAGTTGTTAAAACTAACCTCTCTTTCTTAAATTTATTTACCTCTGGAATTCTTTGTAATATACTAGTATGTTTGGCTGTATGGATGTCTTACGCAGCTAAAGATATTTCGGGTAAGGTTTTAGTGATTTTTTTTCCAATATGGCTTTTTATAGCATCTGGATATGAACATAGTGTAGCAAATATGTATTACATATCTGCTGCCATGCTGGCAGCTTTAGATAGTAATTTTGTTTTATTGGCTCAGTCTCATTTTAATATTACAAATGAAGCTCTTTCAAACCTCTCCTTATATGGAATGTTTATTAAAAATCTTATTCCTGTGACAATTGGAAATTTGGTTGGGGGTGGTTTTTTTGTTGGCACATGGTATTGGTGGAGCTATAGAAATAGTACAAATTTTTAAATATATAACCCTTAATAAAAGATTTAATTAAAAAGAGATAAACTCATGACTAACTATAAGTTAAAAAACTTTGCTACTGGAAAAGTATTTGAAGATAAAGGTTGGACTCTTTCAGATCCTACATACGACAAACCTGCTTTAATAAGAGCAATTTATGAAAATAAAAAGCTCACTGTAAGAGATGATTCTCTTGGTATATATAAGTTTAGTGATTGGTTACCAATCAATAAAATGCTCCAGAACTCTAGTTCTACTCAAACATATAAGAGTGAAAAACTAGCTGCTCATCTAGGCCTTTCTAATCTTTATATTAGCTTTAGTGGTTATTGGCCAAAAATTGGAGCTAAAATGACAACTTGCTCATTTAAAGAGACTGAGGCTTACTCAGTTTGTGCAAGGCTTTCAGAAGATAATAGTGGAGTTATGGTTGTGGCATCTGCAGGTAATACAGCTAGAGCTTTTGCTAAGGTTTGTTCAGATAATAATATTCCACTACTTCTTGTTATCCCTTATGATAATTTAGATGCATTATGGTTTAATCAAGAAATAAATAGCAATGTGAAGCTTATTTGTACTCCAACTGGAACAGACTATTTCGATGCTATTGATCTCTCAAATAAAATTTGTAGTTCTGCTCTTTTCTTTGAAGAGGGAGGTGCAAAAAATGTTGCTAGAAGAGATGGTATGGGAACAACTGTTCTCTCTGCAGCAACTACCATTGGTAGAATTCCAGATTATTATTTTCAAGCAATAGGAAGTGGTACTGGCGCTATTGCAGCTTGGGAAGCAAATCTTAGATTAATAGAAGATGGTAGCTACGGAGATACCAAAATGAAACTTATACCATCTCAAAATATACCATTCACTCCTATTTATGATTCATGGAAAGCAAGTAGAAGAGAGATAATTTTTCCTAATGAAGATGAGGCTAGAGAGAATGCTTTGAAAATTGATGCAAAAGTACTCTCTAACAGAAGGCCTCCATATGGTTTAGCTGGTGGGCTTTATGATGCATTAACCGATTCTAATGGCGATGTAGAGATAGTTGGTAATAAGGAGCTGCAAGAGGCATGTGCTCTTTTTGAAAAGCTAGAGGGAGTAGATATCCATCCAGCTTCTGGAGTGGCTCTTGCTGGAATGATTAAATCTATAGACTCAGGAAAAGTTGATAGAGATGCTATAATAATGCTCAACATTACTGGAGGAGGCGAAAAGTTATTTAAATCTGAGTTTAAACTCAACTATTTACAGCCAAATTTAATTCTTGATAACAAGGAAGATACTGCTCATATAATTGAGAGCGCAGAGTCTCTTTTTTAGTTGATTAGACAAGATAAATTGCTATATTTGCAGCTTCACTTAAATAAGGCGGTAATATGAAATTTAATCTGAGTTCAGCTTATAAACCAAAGCTGTTTGAGATCTTATTCAATGGTACTTATAGCAAAAAAACACTCTTCTCAGACATTATTGCTGGAGTAATTGTAGGAATTATTGCTCTCCCATTGGCTATTGCGTTTGGTATAGCATCTGGTGTAACACCTCAACAAGGCCTTATAACGGCAATTATAGCGGGTGTTCTCACCTCTGTGCTAGGTGGGTCTAGATTTCTTATTGGAGGCCCTACAGGTGCCTTTATAGTGATAATATTTGGTATTGTTCAAGAGTTTGGCTTCTCTGGCTTAGTTGTAGCTACAGTTTTGGCTGGTATTTTATTGCTGCTTATGGGGTTATTCAAACTTGGTAATATTATTAAATTTATTCCCTACCCTATAGTTGTTGGATTTACAAGTGGTATTGCTGTTGTAATTTTCTCTACTCAAATAAAAGATTTCTTAGGGCTTACAATAGAAAACGTTCCTGCCGATTTTATTCCAAAATGGGGTGCTTATTTTGCAAACATTTCAACTATAAATATATATGAGACCTTACTTGCTGTTTTCTCGCTATTAATTATTATTATATGGCCACTATTTTATAAAAAAATTCCAGGCTCTCTTATCTCTATAATAGTTGGAACTTTTGGGGCATTACTTATTACAAATAGTACAGGAATTGAATTCTCTACAATTGGAACAAAATTTCCTGAGTTGGCACAAGGTATATCTATGCCTAAGCCTCAAATACCTAAAATAGACTTTGCAACTGTGAGACTACTATTCCAACCAGCTATTACTATTGCTATTCTTTGTGCTATTGAATCTCTTTTGGCAGCAATGGTTGCCGACGGTGTTACAGGTAAAAAACATGATTCAAACACAGAGCTTATTGGTCAAGGAATTACAAATATTATAACTCCATTTTTTGGTGGAATACCATCTACAGGGGCTTTAGCCAGAACAATGGCAAACATTAACAATGGAGGTAAAACTCCTGTAGCAGGTATTATTCATGGTGTTGTGCTACTTCTTATATTTCTATTCTTAATGCCCTATGCTGTCTATATTCCACTTGCAACTCTTGCTGCTATTCTTATTATTGTTGCTTACAATATGAGTGAGTGGAGAACATTTAAATATCTGCTAAAAGGTCATAAAGCCGATGTTGCTGTTCTTCTTATAACCTTCTTCCTTACTGTAGTAATAGATTTAACTGTAGCAATAGAGGTGGGAATTCTACTAGCTGTTGCTCTATTTGTTACTCGTGTTTCTGAAACATCTAGTATAAAAGTTATAGATGAAAAATCAATTGCTGGAAGTGAGTTGGAGGAGCTGTCTTACGATGTAGATATGATAACTATTCCAAAAGGTGTAGAGATTTATGAAATAGATGGCCCTTTCTTCTTTGGTCTAGCTAACAAACTAGATGAGATAAACTCCTCTACACACCATTCTGTTAAAGTGAGAATAATTCGAATGAGAAAAGTTCCTTTTATAGACTCAACTGGTATGAATAACTTGAGGAACCTTTGGAAAAGATCTAAAATAGAACATGTTCAAATTATATTATCTGGTGTAACAGACAATGTATATAACTCTATGCAAAAGGCAGGGTTTGTAAATGAGATAGGTAGAGAGTATATCTACCCTCATATTCAATTGGCCATGGCAAAAGCAACCGAAATTGCACAAAAAGCAGCAGTAAAGGAGTTTAAAAAACACCATCAGAAGAAAAGCTACAAGTAAATAACCTTGATAGTTTATATCTATATATAATAGCAAAAAGAGACTGCCTAAAATTTAGAGAGTCTCTTTTTACAATAAAGAAGTAATTACTACTTTTCTAATTTTACCTTGGAAAGACGTTCTGTAAGAAGAGGAACTATTTTAGTTACATCTCCTACAATACCAAGATCTGATACTTGAAATATTGGAGCATATTTATCTTTATTAATAGCAACAATAAAATCTGATTCTTCCATTCCTGCTAAATGTTGGATAGCTCCAGAGATACCTAAAGCAAGGTAGAGGTCTGGTCTAACTGTTTTACCTGTTTGGCCTACTTGCCTATCATGAGAAACAACTCCGGCATCTACAACTGCTCTAGAGGCAGAAACCTCTGCATTTAACACATTGGCTAAATCTTTAAGATTTTTAAACTCTGCTCCTACTCCTCGGCCTCCAGAAACTAAGATTTTTGCTTCTGAGATATCTACCATACCCTTGGCCTCTTTAACACTCTTTACCAGTTTAACTTTAAACTTAGAGGCGTTAAACTTAGGAGAGTACTCAATTATTTCACACTTCCTAGAGGTGTCTTTTTCTAATTTACGCATAACTCCAGGTCTCACTGTAGACATTTGAGGTCTGTGCTCCTTACAAACAATTGTTGCCATAAGGTTACCTCCAAATGCAGGGCGTGTCATAAGCAACTCTTTCTCTTCTGAAATCTCTAACTTGGTACAGTCTGCTGTAAGACCAGTTTCTAAACGAGCAGAAAGTCTTGGTCCTAAATCTCTGCCAATAGTTGTTGCACCAAAAAGAACTATAGAGGGTTTAAACTCTGTTATCACTTGATAAACAGCTTGTGTGTACTGTTCTGTTATGTAGTGCTCTAACTCAGGTGTATCTATGCAAATTACTTTATCTGCTCCGTAATATCCTAACTCTTTTGCCTTATCAGAAATATTACTTCCTGGAAATATAGCTACAACATTCTGCCCTAGAGCATCGGCAAGGTCTCTTGCTTTACCCAAAAGCTCAATAGCTACAGATTGAATTACTCCTTCTCTCTGCTCTACAAATACAAAAACATCTTTATATGACGATAAATCCATTTTCTTTTTCTGTTATATTATAAATTTTTCTTTTAATTTGGAAATGATAATTCCAACAGCCTCTTCGGCCTCTACTTCAAACTGTTCTCCAGCGCTTTTTACTCCTTTAGAGAATGCTTTGTGAACTTTAGTTGGAGACCCTTTCAATCCCATTTTAGACTCGTCTGCACCTATATCTGCAACTCCAAGAACTTTAACCTCTTTATCTATAGCCTCTACAATACCTCTTACATTCATGTACCGAGGTTTATTTGCAGATGATAGAACTGTTAATAGGAGTGGTGCTTGAGCTTCCAAAATTTGATAACCCTCTTCGGTCTGTTTTTTTATGGTAAACAGAGACTTTCCATCATATTTAACCTCTTCTGTATAAGATATTTGAGGTATATCTAAATGCTCTGCAATTTGAGGCCCCACTTGTGCAGTGTCTCCGTCAATTGCTTGTCTACCGGCTATTATAAGATCCCACTCCATCTTCTTTAAAGCAGATGCTAGAGCATTAGACGTTGCTAGGGTGTCTGCTCCTGCAAATTTTCTATCTGTTAGTAAAATTGCATCATCGGCACCCATTGCTAAGGCTTCTCTAAGCACAGCATCGGCTTGAGGTGGTCCCATTGTTATAACTGTAACATGAGAGCCAAACTCATCTTTTAATGAGAGAGCTGCCTCTAAGCCAGATTTATCGTCGGGGTTAATTATACTAGGCACTCCGTCTCGAACAAGAGTTCCTGTCACAGGATTTATCTTTATTTCAGTTGTGTCGGGAACCTGTTTAATACAAACTATAATTTTCATTATTATATGGTTATAATCTATTGAACTTTATTTAAACATTTTTGCTGCAATTACCATCTTTTGAACCTCTGAAGTTCCTTCATAAATTTCGGTAATTTTTGCATCTCTCATCATTCTCTCTACAGGATATTCTCTGGTGTAACCATACCCTCCGTGGAACTGAACAGCTTTGGTAGTTACCTCCATTGCTGTTTCAGAAGCAAATAACTTAGCCATTGCAGCATCTGTAGAATAAGGAATACCTGAATCTTTTTTATATGCAGCAGAGCGTACTAAAAGACGTGATGCTTCTGTTTTAGTGTAAAGGTCTGCCATCTGGAATTGTGTATTTTGAAACTGTGCAATTGAACGGCCAAATTGCTTTCTCTCTTTAGTATATTTAACAGTCTCATCTATTGCTCCTTGAGCTATTCCTAATGCTTGAGCAGCAATACCAATCCTTCCACCATCTAAAGTTTTCATGGCTATACTAAACCCTTTTCCAACTTTTCCTAGTAAGTTTTCTTTAGGAATTCTGCAATTCTCAAAAATTAACTCACAAGTAGAAGAACCTCTAATACCAAGTTTTAACTCTTGCTTACCTGTAGAAAACCCAAGAGTGTCTCTCTCTACTATAAAAGCAGTTATTCCTCTAATACCTGCAGACTTATCTGTCATGGCAAAAACTATATAGACATCTGCATGAGCTCCATTGGTAATAAATATTTTACTCCCATTAAGTACATATGCATCTTCTTCTTCTACAGCTGTTGTCTGTTGTGCCGAGGCATCGGTTCCTGCATTGGGCTCAGTAAGACCAAATGCTCCTAACCACTCTCCGCCTGCAAGTTTTGGAAGATATTTCTTCTTTTGATCTTCTGTACCAAACTCAAGAATTGGCGCCACACATAGAGAGGTATGTGCCGATACAATTACACCTGTTGTACCACATACTCTAGAGAGCTCTTCAACTGCTATAGAGTACATAATATTGTCGCCTCCTGCTCCTCCGTATTGTACAGGTACAGGAATTCCCATAACCCCATATTTAGCCAACTTCTTCACACTTTCAACAGGGAAGGTCTCATTTTCATCTATCTCTGCTGCAATTGGTTGAATCTCTTTATCGGCAAACTCACGAATCATCTGCTTGAAGAGTTGCTGCTTTTTGTTTAATTCAAAATTCATTTTTATTTATAAAGATTTAATTATTAATGCAGTTCCCATTCCTCCGCCAATACATAAGGAGGCCAATCCTATCTCTTTTTTATTTGCTTTTAAAGCATGTATAAGAGAAACTAAAATTCTATTGCCAGATGCACCTATTGGATGACCTATGGCAATTGCACCACCATTGATGTTGCATCTTTCGTCTATCCACTCTCTAGATACTCCATGCTCATCTATAAGTTCTTTAATTACTCCTAAAGATTGAGCTGCAAAAGCTTCATTTAACTCCATAAGATCTATCTCAGATAATTTAAGATTGGCTTTTTTTAGTGCCATTCTTATAGCTGGGACAGGTCCAAGGCCCATGATTGAAGGGTCTACTCCACCCTGTCCATGAGAGATAATTTGTGCAATAGGTTTCAAACCGTGCTCTTTTATAGCACTTTCAGATGCTAAAATAACAAAAGAAGCTCCGTCGTTTATACCAGATGCATTTCCTGCTGTTACAGAACCATCTTTTTTAAATGCAGGTCTCAAATTTGCTAATTTTTCTGGAGAAGTACCTCTATTTGGAAATTCGTCTCTAGCAAAAACTTTAGTCTCTTTTCTGGATACAATATCTACAGGAACTATCTCATTATCATATATTCCCTCATCTACTGCTTTAATGGCTTTTGCTTGAGAAGAGTGAGCAAAATCATCTTGATCTTCTCTAGAGAGTGAATATTTTTCTGCAATGTTTTCTGCTGTAATACCCATGTGATATTTATTGAAAACATCTGTAAGACCATCATGGATCATATGATCTATAGCCTTCATATCACCCATTTTCATCCCATTTCTTACACTACTTGGTAAAACAAAACCTGCATTTGACATACACTCAGTTCCACCGGCTATAACTAAATTAGCATCTCCGGAAACAATTTCGTTGAAACCATTCATTACAGACTTCATACCCGAACCACATACCATATTAAGAGAATAGGCAGGTACTTCTGGTGGTATACCGGCATTGATAGAACATTGACGACCAACACCCTGACCTTGACCTCCTGAGAGAACATTTCCAACTATAACAGAATCAATTTTATCTGGTGCAATACCAGTTTCGTCTAATAAATTACGAATAACAATTGCTCCAAGTTCTCCTGGAGAAAAGTTTGCAAGTGAACCGGAGAATTTACCTACTGCTGTTCTTTTTGCTGCTACTATAAATACTTTTTCCATAACTAACTCTTCATTTTAACTAAATTATCTGAAACTATTAATTTTGCTCCTGTGGCATTTTGAATATCTTCTAATGAAAACTCTGAGTTAAGTTCTTTCAAGAGAAGACCTTTGGGTGTTACCTCCATTACTCCCATCTCTGTAATTATCATATCTACTTGGCCAGCTGCTGTAAGAGGGAGTTTGCATTCTGTAAGTATTTTATGATTTCCTCTAGCTGTGTGCTCCATAGCTAAAATTACCTTTTTGGCACCTACAATTAAATCCATAGCTCCACCCATTCCTGGTGTTTTCTTACCTGGAATCATCCAGTTGGCAAGATTTCCTTTTTCATCTGCTTCTAACGCACCTAAAATTGTTACATCTACGTGGTTACCTCTGATTATAGAAAAAGATAGAGAGGAGTCAAAACATGAAGCTCCCTGAAAATAGGTTATAAAACCTCCTCCAGCGTTTGTATAGTTAACATCTTCAGTTCCTGGTTCTGGAGCAGGCCCCATTCCCAACAATCCATTCTCAGATTGAAGAGTGACATTAACTCCTTTTGCCAAATAATTAGGCACTAAAGTAGGTAAACCAATACCTAAATTAACAACATCACCATCGTGAAGTTCGAGAGCAGTTCTTTTTGCTATAATCTCTCTCATCTGTTTTTTATCCATATCAATATGTTTTAATTAAATACTATTTTTTAGCTCTTCTAACAAATTCTTGAGCAATGTAAGATCCAACATCGTCTGCATAGCTGTTCATTCCAAAGCCAGCATCGTAGCCAAGCTCTTTAGCAAGTTCATGAGATACTCTAGGGCCTCCAGAAACTAAGATAACTTTATCTCTTAAACCTTCGGCTTCTAACAGCTCAACTAGTTCAATCATATTTTGAATATGTACATCTTTCTGTGTAACTGTTTGAGATACGAGTAAAGCATCGGCCTTAAGTTCAATTGCTTTAGCAATAAAATCTTCATTAAGAACCTGAGAGCCTAAGTTATGTGCCTCTATCATTTCATACCTTTCGAGTCCAAAATGTCCTGCATACCCTTTCATGTTCATAATTGCATCTATACCCACTGTGTGTGCATCTGTTCCTGTACTTGCTCCTATCACAACCAATGGGCGGCCAATATTCTCTTTTATATAAGAGTCTATCTCTTCCATACTCATTACATCGCTCTCTACTTTAGGGACATAAATTGAGGTAAAGTCAACCGAATGCGTAGCATTACCGTAACAGTTGAAAAAAGTGTAACCTGGAGTTAGCTCTTTAAAAAATACCACTTGTGGGTTATCAAAGCCCATTTTTTTAAGTAACTGTTTTGCAGCTTCTGTTGCCTCTGCTCCTGCTGGAACTGGTAAAGTAAAACTGAGCTGAACTTTACCATCATTTAAGGTATCACCGTAGGGTGTTACTTTTGTTAGATCTAATGTTTTGTCAAATTCTTTTGACTGCATTGAATATAATCCTCCACTCATGATATTATTCTCCTTTCATTAATTTAATAAATGGGTTTAGGTAGTTTTCACCTTTAGCCGTAACTCCTGCTAAACCTTTTCCTCCATTTTTAGCCCTTTTAACATCGCCGAATAGGCCAAGCTCTAAGGCATTAAACAAACCCTCTTGATCTATTCTAGAAAGAGTCTCAATTGAGTTCTCTAGAACATCTTTTGCTCTGTTTCTTATAAGCCCACCCTCTTTAAATTCTACCTCGTCTCCCAGATTTTTCATATTGTTAAATATATATCTGGCATTTTCAATAGAGAGATATCTGTCACTCATAAACGGAGTGTGAATAGCTTCAGTTGGCATACCTAAAAGTTGTATTCCTTGCTGAGTCCATATTCCTGCAATATTAAAAAGTGCATCTTGAATATGACCTTTGAAAATATTACCAGTCATAAACTTAGTAGGAGGCATATATTTCAATGGAGCTTTAGGGAAAATCTCTCTAATCATTTGTGCTTGAGATAATTCATATAAAAAACCATTCTCTTGATCTGGGTCCATCTCAAATGCATGGCCAAGCCCCATCTGCTCTTCTGGTAGTCCAGCCAGAAGAGCTAATTGCTCATTAATAAAGTCAGACGCTAAAACTGTGTGAGCCTCTTCAAAAGCATCGGCTGTTGTAAGGTAGTTATCTTCTCCAGTATTTATGATTACTCCGGCAAAACCATTTATTATTCTAGAAAAATATTGATCTACCATTGTTCTTTGCATATTTATATCTCTAAACAAGATACCATACAAAGCATCGTTTAACATTACGTCTAACCCTTCAAAAGCACCCATTACTGCAATCTCGGGCATACATAGACCAGAACAATAGTTACAAAGTCTTATATAACGCCCTACCTCTTCTCCTACTTTATCTAGAGCAGATCTCATTATTCTAAAGTTCTCTTGAGTAGCAAATGTACCCCCAAAGCCTTCTGTAGTTGCTCCATAAGGAACATAGTCTAAAAGAGATTGGCCTGTAGTACGAATAACAGCAATTATATCTGCTCCTTGTCTTGCAGCTGCCTCGGCCTGTACAACATCTTCATAAATGTTACCAGTAGCAACTATAACATAAAGATAAGGTTTAGAACCTTCTCCAATATTTTTAATATACTCTTCTCTTCTATTACGTCTTTCAGTAATTCTAGCTATACTACTTTGCACAATTGGTTCTATAGCTGCTGCAATCTCTTTTTCATTAGATATTGGCAGTTTGGTAATGTCTAATGAACCATCAGATACCTTCTCTGCTATCTCTTGAGGTGTAAAGCCCGTTTGAACAATTGTATTGGCAATATAAAATATAGAACCTTGTGATAAAACTCCTTTATCTTTTAATTCATCTACAATAATATTTGGAAGAGGAACTTCATTGCTATCAATTCCATCTATTCCCAATAATCTACACAATGTTCTTTCAACTGCAACAGTAGTATATTCATCTACAAATGTTTGAACACTGGAAGCAATAGAAGCAGCCAGAGACCTGGCATGTTCAACTCGTTTAAAATCTAAACCTAATTTACTTTGCATCTTTTATTTTTTTATATTTTTTTCTAACTCTTTTCTTGCTAAATCTAGCCAAAGGGAGTTTATCCCAAGGCTTTCTGCTATATTCAATGCCTCTGCAGGAGTCTCTTTCATACTATCTTCTACAAGAGAGTAGTCCATTTTACCATCTATAAAGCCTTTCACTCTAATTCTATCACAGATTCTATTCTCTATTGTGTAATGAGTAGTAATAATTGAAACACTCTTAGTACCTACCAATATATCAATTAAGGCTTCTGTTAAAGCTTTTCCCTCTGCTGGGTTTGTTGTTCGTGCGGGCTCGTCTGTAAGAGAAAGTATTTGATATCCTTTACTTACTCTATTTATCATACTATCTATGCGCTTCATTTCTGCTGCAAACGAAGAGAGCCCTTTTTTATAATCTTCATCGTCTCCAGAAGAGAGATGAACCTCTTGTACTGGTATTATAGAAGCACTGTTAGCCGGGATACCAAATCCCATTTGAAAAAGATACTGACATAATGCAATAGTTTTTAAAGTAAGGCTTTTACCACCCATATTTGAACCAGTTATCAATAGTGGTTTGCCAAAATTAATAGTAATATCTGTATTTTGGTAGTCTCTACCCTCTTTTGATAGAATGTATTCTACCTCTGGGTTAAACAACCCTTTATAATTTACTGTAGAGTTAGAAATTTCAGGAATAGAGAGGTTTAGAGAATGTAGTTGAAGTGCTTTAGCCATAAGTATATCTAAATTGGCTAGATTATAAAGCGACTCTTCTAAAAGAGAGTAATAACTTTTAATCTCTTTAGATAGTTTTGCACGAATTTTATCTTCAATTAATGCGCATTTATAGAAAAACTCCTCGTTATAAGATTTTTCATTTTTGAGTTTTTCTCTTAACTCTTTTAACTCTTGGCTATAAGAGTCGTAAATATAAAATGAAGTTATTCGGTTACCATCTGGGTCTAACAAGTCTAAAACATGCTCTAAATCTGGCAACTCAATTGCTTTGATTGTTATATTTTTAATGAGTGATTTTATATTTTGATTAACTAGTGCAAGTGATTTAATCTCGAATAGTTCAATATCATCTGCAATAACTCCCTCTGAAATGCGTTTAAGTGAATTTCTAATATCTTTAAGATGACTTAGATGTAGAGTTATTTTTTCTTTGAGAAAATTTAGTTCACCCTCTTTGCCCATAAGAGATTTAAACTCCTGCAAATTTGAATAAAGCAGAGCTATTTTCTCTCTATCTACCTCCATCTTGTTATCTAACAATATGGTTTCTGAAAGCGGAGAGATTAGATTAAGCGTAGAGTACATATAACGTACTCCACAAGGTATATCTAATATTTTTCTAAATCTTAATGCCATCTATTTATTACTACATCTATATTAGTTAATTATAATTAAAAATATCATAAACTGGCAACCCTATTTTTGCTTCTAACTCTTTACAGAGCATATTTGAGTCTAATGAATATCCATTAGGAGAGACAGGGTTAACACAAACAGCAATTAGGTTACTTCTTTGAAGGACAGATATTTTCCCTCCTCTCTTTATAAAATTTCTATAAGTTAAAGGTGTTATAAAGATTTTAGTAAAATCTCTAACAACTACCTCTTTTGTAATCTCTCTTTTACCCAAAGATAATTTTTTAAGTAACCTATCTGTTAATGCACCCGATATAAAAATAGTATCGAATTCACTCTGGGCGCTCTTTTTATGGTCTCCCTCATTACCTACACCATTAAATTCTCTTTCTAATGTGAAGGCCGATTCATATAATGGTGAAAAGTTTCTATTAAGACTATTATAGTTCCAAACACCACTAGGTTTCTCTGCTAATAAATCACTAATCTTTTTTTTACTCTTCTCAATGCCTATAAGCTCTACTGTAAATGCAGTTTTGTTTATCAACTCATTAATAGACATACTAAGGGCCGCACCTGTTGCTAAAATCATAGCTTCAGAAATAGCTGGAGAGGCTGGAGATAATCTTGATAGTGCTCCATCAATAATGCATAGATCTACATTATAGTTAGTTTTAAGCCTATCTATCCACCTTCTAAGAGATTGTGAAGAGGGAGGCCCAGACAACATTACTTTTCCACTAGAAACAGCTCTAGCTGTGATTAATCTCCCTAAAGAGGTGTGTTGGTCTTCTACTTCTATTAATTCCGAAATAATCCGTCTCTGTTTATAATGTTTTTCACTTGTAGTGAAAAGAACCCCCTCCCTGAGAATAATTTCCGGTTTTGAACTTCGTGTTACTTGGTCTGTACGTTCACCATCTAAACCTATTGAACTGACTCCCACCCTTATTTTATCTAATGGGAGCCTGTCCAATACATAGTTTAAACACTCTGTTTTACCGGTATTCTTCTCAAGGCCTACTATAGATAATGATCTATACTTTAGGAGCTCTTGAATGAACGGCATATTTAATTACTTATGAGATCTCTGTTTTCTAGAAAGAACTGCAGGTTCTATATTAAGCTCTTGACCAGCTAGAAGTGCAGCTACTCCCTCTTTCTTGGCATTATCTTTACAATCTGGACACTCACATCTGTTTACGTACTCGTCTGGCTCTGTATATGTTGTTATTACTCCCTCAAAGTTTCTTAAAACAATTTTACCAGGAGATTGCGAGATAACATAAGTAGGCATTACCGGTGTCTTACCACCACCACCTGGGGCATCTACAACAAATGTTGGAACAGCAAAACCAGAGGTGTGACCTCTTAGGCCTTCAATTATTTCAATACCTTTAGAAACTGGGGTACGGAAGTGCTCTAGACCTCTAGATAGATCACATTGGTATATATAATAAGGCCTTACTCTAATCTTAACTAACTTATGAACAAGACGTTTCATTATATTAACACAGTCGTTTATACCTCTTAATAACACAGATTGGTTTCCAAGAGGGAT
This sequence comes from Bacteroidales bacterium, assembly GCA_028708215.1. Lineage (GTDB taxonomy): Bacteria > Bacteroidota > Bacteroidia > Bacteroidales > UBA932 > Bact-08. Next base: position 27,403 of record JAQVZL010000002.1, on the reverse strand, counting down.
ACCTGCATTTGCCATTTTTGCACAAGCCTCTGTAGACTCAGGTGTAATTTCTACTGGGTGATTAAAATGTGTATTAAGCCATACAGGATGGTACTTAGCAAGCATTTTAACTAGATCATCTGTAATTCTTTGAGGGCATACAACAGGAACTCTTGAACCTATTCTTATTATCTCTACATGAGGTATAGCTCTAAGTCTTTGAATTATAGATTCTAACTTTGCATCTGAAACCATAAGAGCATCTCCTCCAGATAGTAGTACATCTCTTACTTGTGGGGTTCTTGCTATATAGTCTATTGCTTTTTGAACATTATCTTTAGAGCTTTCTCCATCTTTTTGCCCGGCAAATCTCCTTCTAGTACAATGCCTACAATACATAGAACACATATCTGTTATTAGTAACAGAACTCTATCTGGATATCTATGGGTAAGGCCCGGCACTGGAGAGTCTTCGTCTTCACTAAGAGGGTCTAGTAGATCTGCTGCAGAAATTTCTGTCTCTGCATGAGTTGGTATTGCCTGCTTACGAATAGGACAATTAGGGTCTTCTGGGTCTATTAAACTAAGATAGTATGGCGTAATTGCCATTCTTATAGTCTTAAGAGATTCCTGAACTCCCTGCTGCTCCTCATTTGTAAGAGGGATAAGCTCTTTAAGTTGGTCTAGAGTCTCAATTCTGTTTCTAACTTGCCATTTCCAATCGTTCCACTGTTCATCTGTAACATTAGGAAACAATACTTTACGTCTACTAACTGTCATAATATTAAATATATAATTTTTCAAATAACTCTCGTATCTCTTTTGACTCTCTTAAAATATTGAGAGTAAGATTTGCATGACCCTTGGCAAAGCCATTGCCAACAATTAGATTAATATCTTTACCAACACCCTCTGCCCCTAGTGCTGCTTTTGTAAAGCTGGTAGCCATAGAGAAAAAATAGACATGCCCTTGGCCCTTTGTAACTAAAATTGATGTCATCTCTGTAGAGGGGACATTAACATTGTTAACTGTAACATCACAACCTCTTCCACCTGTTATTTCCATAACTTGAGTATATACATCCATTACATTGGTAGCATCTGCAACTATTATATCTGTTGCAAGATTAAGGTCTTTAATACGTTGAGCATTTTCTTTGGAAAACTCAACAACTATAACCTTTCCAGAAGGTGCAGCATTTTGCATAGCTTGGTAGCAACATAAAATGCCAGACTTACCTCCTCCACCAATTATACAGACAATATCTCCTTCTGTAACAAGCCTATCTACCTGGGCAGGTGCGCCTGCAACATCTAATGCAGCTAATGCCAATTTTTCAGGTATGTCGTCTGGTAAAATAGCAAAGAGACCACTCTCAAAAAGAATAGCCTCTCCCTCTACATCTATCTGATCTGATAATGGAGATAGTTTTTTGATAGACTTTAATTTTAAAGGAGTAAGGGAAAGTGAGACTAATGTAGCAATTTTATCTCCAACTTTCAAACGGTTCTTAGGGTAGTTTTTACCAATCTCCTTAACAGTACCAATAAGCATACCGCCAGATCCAGTAGTGGGGTTCTGTAGTTTCCCTCTCTCTTCTATAATGGAAAGTATCATCTTTTCCATTTTAGCTGCATCTGACCCACACTCTTGCTTTAACTGTGTATATGAAGCAGAATCTACGTTAAGGGTGCTCACCTCAATGAGCACCTCATTATCGTAGATTTCCATTGTATTATCAAGCTTTTGTGCTGGTTGAGGTAAAGTATCCACAGGGGAAATAACCCTATGGGTACCATACCTACAACCTGTTTTTTTATTCTCTTTATGCATAAAGCTCTGTAAATACTTTTCTTATTTTTTCTGACTCTCTTAAAATCTGAAGAGTAATTTCTGCATGACCTTTAGTATAACCATTACCAACAATCATATTTACATCTTTACCAACACCCTCGGCACCTAGTGCAGCTTTTGTAAAGCTTGTAGCCATAGAGAAGAAATAGACCATACCGTTATCTTTAGTAGATAAGATACTTGTCATTTCTGTATCTGTAATGTTAACGTTATTAATAACAACATCACACATCTCTCCATTTGTAAGCTCTTCTATCTTCTCAAGAATAGCTACAGGCTGAGTAGCATCTGCACCAAAAACATGGTCACATAGATCTAGATCTTTAAGTCTGTTAGTACTTCTTTCACTATGACACATTCCTATAACCTTACCAGTAACACCAGCACGTTTTTTTGCTTCATAACTACATAGCATTCCAGATTTTCCACCAGCACCAATAATAAGTACTGTGTCTCCTGGTTTAACTAATTTAGCTGTCTGTGCAGGAGCTCCAGCAACGTCTAATGCCGATAGGGCAAGGTTTTCTGGCATATCATTAGGAATCTTTGCATAAATTCCACTTTCGAAAAGAATAGCTTTTCCATCTATATCTACTTGGTCTATATCTGGACGAATATCTTTTACCTTATCAATTCTTAAAGGTGTTAATGACAATGATACTAGAGTAGCTATTTTATCACCAACTTTAAGATCTGTTTTACCAATGAGAGCATCTCCTATTTTTTCAACAGTTCCCAAAAGCATACCTCCAGACCCTGTAACAGGATTACGATGTTTTCCTTGTTTTGCAACAATGTCAAGCATTATTTGAGCAATCTTCTCTTTATCTCCGCCAGCTTGTTCTTCTATTTGTGTAAAGCTTGCCGAGTCTACATTTAATGTTTGAACATCAATAAGAATTTCATTATCGAAAATCTCATCCATGTTATTGTCTATTTTGTTTGCGGGTTGAGGGAGAACACCTTTAGGTTCTATAACTCTGTGGATTCCATATTTATTGCCCTTTTTCATTGTTTTTACGATATTAAATTAGTGTAAATATGATTTATTAATTTTTTGGTTTTAAGCCGAGTATTTTTCTGGCTTCAGCAGGAGTTGCAATTTCTCGGCCAAACTCTTTTGCTATTCTTACAACTTTTTCTACTAACTCACCATTTGATTTGGCAAGAACACCTTTAGAAAGATATACATTATCTTCAAATCCTACCCTTACATGGCCTCCATCTATAATTGCAGCAGCAGCTAAAGGGAATTCAAACCTTCCAACACCAGCAACTGTATATGTAGATCCAGCAGGAATGCTACCTCTTAAGAATACAAAGTCACGAAGCTCTCCAGTTATTCCACCATTCACGCCCATAACAAAGTCGAAATGCATTGGGTTGGTTATAAAACCTTTTTTATGTAACCTCAAAGCCATATCTATCATACTCTTGTCAAATACTTCAAGCTCTGGCTTAATCCCACGCTCAATCATTCTCTTACCAAAATACTTAATTGTATTCTCTGTATTGGTAAACACCTCATCTCCTCCAAAGTTTAATGTGCCACAATCTAGTGTAGCCATCTCTGGATTCAATTCTGTAGGTTGTAGTCTCTCGTCATCTGTCATTCCAACAGCTCCACCAGTAGAAGGTTGAATAATAATATCTGGACAAACTTTATAGATGGCATCCATAACCTCTTTAAAGCGATTTTTATCTTGTGTTGGAGTTCCATCGTCATGACGAACATGTAAATGAATAATGCTAGCACCTGCATCATATGCACTTTTAGCTTCTCTTGCACACTCTTCTACAGTATATGGTACTGCTGGATTATGCTCTTTTAATACTTCTGCCCCACTAATGGCGGCTGTTATAATTAATTTCTCCATAATCTATTTGTTTTTTCTTTGACAATTCTTGGGGGTTATACAGGTTCCGCTAGCTTTACAAACAACTATTGGCTCATCTAGAAAATCTGCTGCCGATCCTGAAATATCTGCTCTTGGAACTATAACTTTTTTTGCAACAAATTCCATTTTTCTAGAACTTCCACCTAAATGGACAATTTCGCCTGTTACTTCAATAAAGTCACCTGCATAAACAGGTGCCAAAAAATCTACACTATCGTAAGCCCTAAAGAGGCCTTCATCTCCATCTTCTCTTATAAGTAGCTCTGTAGCTACATCTCCAAACAGTTGAAGCATTTTAGCGCCATCAACAAGGTTTCCGCCATAATGTGCATCCTGTGAGCTCATCCGAACTCTAATCATTGCTTTTTGAGACATATCAAAATTATTTAGTGAATATATAATCTATTAAAACGGCAGGAGTATGAACATTCTCTGGTAATATAGATCCTGTTTCAACTACCTCTTGGGCCTCTACTATTACTAGATCGGCCGCCATTGCCATAAGTGGATTAAAGTTTCTTGTTGTTCCCTTATAATAAAGATTGCCCATTTTATCTGAGATAGACGCTCCTACAAAAGCTATATCTGCCTTTAAAGGCTTTTCCAATAAGAAATCTTTACCATCTACATTTATTACCTTCTTACCTTTTTCAACAACAGTACCCAGACCAGTTGGAGTAAGTACTCCTCCTAATCCTGCCCCTGCAGCTCTTATTCTTTCTGCAAGAGTCCCTTGAGGTGAAAACTCAACCTCTAAAGTAGAGTTGTTCATAAAGTCTACAGCAGATGTATTACTGCCTATATAAGAAGTTATAAGCTTCTTAACCTGACCATTTGAAATTAATTTACCTAAACCTTTATCTGCAAAGGCAGCATCATTACATATAAGGGTAAGATTACCCACTCCAGAAGATGCCATTGCATCCATAATAGTATTAGGGCCTCCGTTTATGAGGAATCCACCAACCATAACGGTCATTCCATCTTTTACCTTTTCAACGACTTGACTCAGATTAATTGACTTATCCATTTTTTTTAAAGTTTGTATATTAATGTGAAAGATTCAATTCCGCAAAAATACAAATTTTGTAGGTTTAAAGCAATAGCTAAATGGAGATTGTAGCTGGGTATGCTTTGTGCGTTATATTTTTTTGTTTTTTAGTAGCAAAAGGGCTAATTTTGAAGTCTAAGTACTAATCTGCTATAAAAAGCTCAATATTAACTAATATAACACAATTGTTTTATCGTAGAACAATTGTGTTATAAATAAATTCACAGTCTTATGTTATTAAATTTTACAACAATACAAGCAGACACTCTTAAAAGTGTAAGTTTAGAAGAAAAATTATCAACATTAACTTCGGCTAACTCTAGTGAAATACTCTCTTCTTTAGGAGAAATGGCTCTCTCTCTAGCTATAAAAATAGTAGTAGCTATTATTATCTACTATATTGGTAACTGGCTAATTAAAAAGCTCCAAAAGTTAACTAATATAGTTATGGAGAAAAAAGATGTAGAGCTATCTTTAAGAAGCTTTTTGCTAAGTTTTATCTCTATCTCTCTTACAATACTTCTTGTAATAATAATTATAGGAGTACTTGGAATTAATACAGCCTCTTTCGCAGCTCTAATTGCCGCAGGTGGTTTAGCTGTTGGTATGGCTCTAAGTGGAACCCTTCAAAATTTTGCAGGTGGGGTTATGATTTTACTTTTCAAACCTTTTAAGGTGGGAGACTTTATAGAAGCACAAGGGTATATGGGCACTGTTAAAGAGATTAAAATTACTAATACTTTTATGACAACTCCAGATAATAAGATGATAATTGTACCTAATGGCCCCCTCTCTAATGGCATAGTTAACAACTTTTCTCAAACTGGTGTAAGAAGAGTAGAATGGAAGTTTTCACTCACTTATGGGCATGATATTCAAGCTGCTAAGCAACTTATTTTAGATATGCTAAGCAAAGACAGCCGAGTTTTACAAGAGCCAGCTGCCCCTTTTGCTGCTTTAAGCGAAATGGCAGATAGTTCTGTTGTAATTGTTGCTAGAGCTTGGGTTAAAACTGAAGATTTCTGGAGCCTCTATTTTGAAATTTATGAGAACATATACATAAAATATCCAGAGAAAGGATTTGAATTCCCTCTCCCTCAATTAGATGTAAATCTTAAGAAAAATTAAATAGACTGTTTTGTGATTGGATTTGCATAAATAGAGAGGAAAATATTTCTCATCTCTTCTTTATCTCCATAAAAATTAGAAATTTTATAATCACAATAGTCTTTGAAAGCATTAAACTCCTCTTTGTTGTACTCTTGTGAGTATTTTGAAGAGGAGTTTAAAATGTCATATGCAATCATATTCGTTTTCCATATACGGTACTTTGAATAGATACGAGAATCAATAATTTCTGCAAGCTTTTTATATTTTTCATTTTTCGCCATTTCTGAACAGAGAGATAATTCTGCTTTATCTATAGGGTCACAAAAGTGGATGTGAATATTTCCTTTATATTGCATTATACCAGTTAGAATACTATTTAAATCTTCTCCTGGAGCTTTTTTGTATTTAGTTCTTTGTGATATATATATCTCTCTTGCCTTCAAAAAGTCACATGGTTCATATTCATAAGAGATAGCAACTGGTGTAATGGATAGTTCTAAAAAATCTTTTTCAAAATTACCAGAACCACTCATACATAACATTTTTAGAAGACCTTGCTCGGTTAAATCTACTCCATTTTTGGTTCTTCCATTCCTTTGAGCTATCCATACAGAAGATCTATTACTAGAAATGGTTTTTCTAATATATTCAGATAGAAGCAGAGAGGAGTTATAAATTTCTCTGGGATTACTGCTCCGCACTACTTTAATCATTTTATTAGACCTTGCAACATCTTCCATAAATTGATCTGTTATTAGATTGTCTCCAACAGCCATTTCAGATGTTGTAAGGTTATTAATAAACAAGATAACCTGAATTATTGCTGAATCTAATAAAATGTCTCTATGGTTAGAAATAAGCAACTCTTTTCTGTTTTGAGATATCTTTTCTTGTCCAGAGTATGTTAGCTCTTTAGCTGTATCTGAAACTATCTTCTTGATTGCATAAAGCATAACCTGAGACTGAAACTCATCTACACTTTTAAGCGAAGAGATTAACTCTTTAAGTGTCTCTGGGCTTTTGTCTGGATAAAGAAATGCCGAAATGTTTTTAAGAATAGGATTTGAGGCAATTCTAGAGAGCGCTAGCGCCTCCTCCTCTCCTTTATAGGGCCTAATATCTTTAAACTTATCTTGAACCATTATAAATAATATTGTTAAAAAACAAAGTTAAAAAATATTAACAATCTATCCTTACAAATATTAACCTACTTACATAATGAAATTATATCACTCTTCTAGGTTAAGTTTGTTATAGATATTTTTACCTTCAGGAGTATAAGCATACTTAATTTGATTAGAATATGCCTCCTCTACTTTTGAACGAACCATTTTCATTGTAGAGTTTATCATTCTATTTTGCTCTGTAAATGGCTCTTGAGCTATAATAAAGGTAGATGGGAGCCATCTCTCTGGAAACAGACCTGCCAAATCTCCACCACTTTTATATCTTGAAAGTTCTGCTTGAATTGCACCTACCAACTCTTTTGATTTATATTTAGATTTATCTGCTACAATTATTGCTATAGTATAGGGAGATTGGTTATTGTAAAGCATTATTTGCTGAATTAAACTTGAATTGCCAGATATTGCCTCCTCTATTCCTTCTGGAGAAAACTTCTCTCCGTCACTTGAGATAAGTAAAGATTTATACCTCCCTTTTACATAGAGAAAGCCATCTTTATCTAAGTATCCAAGGTCGCCGGTATGTAGCCACCCATCTACTATTGTCTCTGAAGTAGCTTGCTCATTTTTCCAATATCCAGCCATCACATTTTCTCCTTTAATAATTATCTCTCCCGATACTCCTGGCTCCATCTCTCTCCCTTGAGAGTCTATAATTTTTAGCTCCATAGGAGAAACAAGTATACCAGAAGAACCTAATTTGTGTTTTTTAGGTGTGTTGGTAGAAATTACTGGCGTTGCCTCTGAAAGGCCATAGCCTTGAAACATTGGGATACCTAGTGCATAATAAAACTTCTGCATCTCTATATCTAGCAGAGCACCGCCACCAACAAAAAAACTTAGATGACCTCCCATCTCTCCCTTAACCTTTGAGAAAATTAATTTATTGGCCAACTTAACTATAGGATATAATATAAAGGAGAACCCACTTCCCCTGTTCCAGCCCTCTTTATTATAACTATAAGATACCTTTAGGGCCATATTAAATAGACTTTGAACACTCTTGCCTTTAGACTTAACACTATTTTCTATACTTTTCCTAAAACTTTTTGCAAGGGCTGGGACAGATAAAAGTATATTTGGCTTAATCTCTTTTATGTTAATAGGTATATTCTTAAGAGTATCTAGCCCTGTTTTTCCAACTTGCACAGTTGCAACAACAGAACCAGTAGCAATCATTATATAAAATCCAACAACATGTGCAAAACAATGGTCTAAAGGCAATATAATAAGCATTCTCCAATCTGGCGGTATAGATACGCAGGTGAGTGCCTGCTCTACGTTTGCAGTGTAATTCCTATGAGTTAAAATCACACCTTTAGGGTCTGCTGTAGTACCAGAAGTATATGTAATTGTTGCATAATCTTCGTTTGTAAGAGAGTCTGCTATTTTAGAAAAAGTGGCTCTATTCTCTTTTAAATATTCTCTCCCCTTCTCTATTAGCTCCTCTATAAATATTTCGTCGTTTTCATAGGAGTCCATTTTATCAAAGACAATTATCTGTTTAAGGAACTTTAGCTCACCCTTAATTTTTCTAATTTTAAGGAGTTGCCTAGAAGAGACTAAAATAGTATCTACCTGAGCATGGTTCAATCTAAAAAGAAGATCGCTACTCTCTTCAATCTTTATTGAAACAGGAACATTTATACCTCCTGCATAAAAAACTCCTAATTCACCTAAAATCCAATAATTTCTTCCTTCAGATATGATTGAAGCATGATTACCCTTCTTAAAGCCTATTGAACAAAGCCCTGCTCCAATTTGTTCTGCGATTACCTTGGAGGTAGAATAGGTTGTTGGTATAAACTCATTTTCTAACTTTTCAAGAAGCAAAGTTTTATTTGAATACTTAGCAACCGACTCTTCAAAGAGATTAATTATTGTCCTTTTTTTCATAATTTAAATATGCTTTTGTCTAGCAACAAATATATAATAAATGTTCAAAACCTGCTCTCCATATATAAAATTACTTTTCGAAAAAGATATTAATTGGTCTTTATCTTTAACTCCTAAGCTTTTAGATAAAGCTCAAAGAGAAGATAAACTTATATTTCTCCATATTGGCTATGTGAGTAATATAGCTATTAGAGAAGCTTCCTTGGCACTCTTCTCTAATAAAGAGGTACAAACCATTTTAAATGAAAATTTCATTGCTATTGTAGAAGATAAAAATGATAGGCCAGAATCTTTTTTACTTGCTTTAGACCTTCTTTTTCTGAATCAAGACTTTTCCTATGGGCCAATGAACATTTTTATTATGCCTAATAGAAAACCAATAATAGCTTTTTCAGACTGTGATACAGAGCATTTTATAGAGTTGGCAAATTCTCTACTGCTTGCTAAGAGCGAAAAAAGAGAAAAGTTAGAACATTTATCAGATACTTTATCTGAAAGAGCAATATATACTGGGGTTATATCTAATGTAGAGAGTGAATCTGAAATTACTCACAATATTTTAAAGAAATATCTAGATATTTGGTTTGAAAATATGTATATAAATGATTTTATATACAAACTTAAACCTTTTACACCAAACACCTCTAGTCTTTTAACTATTATTGAGTATTTGTATTATAATAACGACATTAAATACTTATCTACAATTGAAAACATATTAGATCACCTCCAATTCTCTGCACTATTCGACCCTATAGATGGTGGCTTTTTTGAACAAGCCACAGACTATTCTTGCAATCATGCACTTTACGAAAAAACATTAGAGGTAAACAGCCACTTTTTATTGCTGTACTCAATTGCTTATAAACTCTTTGGGAAAGAAAGTTATAGCCAAACAGCATATTTGACATACAACTACATAATTTATGAATTAAGCAACAAAAAGAGTGGACTAATAAACGCAACTACTATTACTGGAAAATTAGAAGATGTTGTTTACTACTTATGGTCTATAAATGAGTTATCTATCCTTTTTCCTGAAAGATATATAGAGATTGCTATTGCACTAGGTATGGATGTAACTTTAAATAAGAAAAAAAAGCAATTACCTATAAGAAGTGAAGAGACCTATACTGTAATATCTAAAGATGAACTTGAGATGTTAAAATCTAGAAGAAAAGAGCATAGGGGCTACTTTAAAGATATAAGAGCTATCTCTTCTTCAAATGCAATTGCTATCTCTTCCTTAGCAAGAGCTTCAATTTATCTGGAAGATAGTTCGCTCTATAAAAGAGCTATTGATATTTTTGAATTTATATTAACTAATAATATAGATAAAACAGATAATAGACTCTACCGCTATACATGTTTTAAAGAAAATTATTTAACTGGCTATCTTTCTGATTATGCCCACTTTATTGAAGCATCAATTGAACTCTATAAAGTAGAAGAACAGAAAGAATACTTAATAATGGCAGAAAAATATTGCGATTTTGTTATTGAGAAGTTTTATAAGCCTAGTAATGGAATGTTTAGTAAGTCTGAAAAAGAGATTAATAGAGCTATGGATACAGTTCCTTTCAAGAGAGAATCTAATATAGATATAATAAAACCCTCGGCAAACTCTATTATGGCAGGAAACCTACTCTCTCTGTATGAAATAACAGGAAATAAGAGATATTTAACAATTGCTGTTAAACAGATAAATAATATAGTCCCTAATTTGCTAAAATCTGGGCCTATGCTATCTAGTTGGGCTCATAAAGTTTTAAAGCTCATTTATCTAAACTCAGGTAGAGGTTCTAAATAATATTGAGCTATCTCCATAGCTTAAAAATCTAAATTCATTAGATAAGGCGTAATTATATATGTTTTTCCATTTTTCACCAGTAAATGCTGCAATAAGCAGTAATAGAGTGCTTTGAGGTTGGTGAAAATTGGTAATAAGTATGTCTATAAGTCTGAACTTATATCCAGGTACTATTATAATTTCTGTTTTTCTCTCTAAAATATCTACTCTATTTTTTTTCATCCAACTAATCAAATAGGTAAGAGACTCTTCTACAGATATTTCTCTAGTATCATTATATGGCTCCCATTGAGTTATATTACCAGGAGACCCATTATTTAAACATTGAATACCAAGCCAATAAAGACTTTCTAAAGTTCTTGCTGTTGTAGTCCCAACTGCAATTATAGGTCTTTTTTTCTTTAGTTGCTTCAATAATTTTTCAAGAAGATCTATAGTTAATGAGAAAGGTTCTGAGTGCATTTTATGATCTTTAATCTCTTCTGATTTTACAGGAACAAATGTACCAGCACCAACATGCAGAACAACTTCTTCTCTCTCTACACCCCTTTTATCTATATTTGAAAGAACTCTATCTGAAAAGTGTAGGCCTGCCGTTGGAGCAGCTACAGAACCTTTAATTTTAGCATATAGTGTTTGATATCTCTCTTTATCTTCATCTACAGAGTCTCTATTAAGGTAAGGAGGAATAGGAACTTTCCCACATAAATCTAAAATTTCTGAAAATGAATAATCTCCTTTCCAAGAAAAATTTACAATAAATTTACTATCTATCTTACCTTCTAGTGTAGCTCTTAAATCTATCTCTTTGAGATTTTTATGATTAGCTATGTCAAAAAAGATTTCATTTGATTTCCACTTATTTGCATTGCCTACAACTGCTACCCAGCTACAAGTTTTTTTTGAATTAAATGAGAGGTTATACTCTATAGGATTATGAGGTTCTAAACAGAATATCTCTATATGTGCACCAGTTTCTTTTTTAAATAGTAAGCGAGCAGGGAGTACTTTGGTATGGTTAAATATCATTAATGAGCCATTTGGTAAAAGCTTATCTAGGTTTGAAAATTTATTCTCTGTAATAATATTGTCCCTAAATATTAAAATCTTAGAAAGGTCTCTCTGCTCAAGTGGAAATTTTGCAATTCTATTTTCGGGTAGAAGATAGGTATACTCTTTAATCTTTATAATAGGCTCCACAATCAAATATTTTTGCAAAACTATATAAATATGCCAAAAGAATAAAATAATTAACCAATCAACTTAGTTTACATATGTAATTCACATATCTAAACTATACAGGTTACATATGTAATTAAATTGTACCTAATTTGTTTGATTTGTAACTCTACTCTAAGAAGTTAGTTTTAGTCTAATAGGCTATATCTATTAAAAGCTGTGAGACTTATAAGCCAGCTTATTATGGGCATTACTTAAACTCTTCTTTAGTTGTTTTTTGTAGAAGTTGGCTATAAACTGCCATAATCTATAGTAAATAGAGAGAAACTTAGAGTATCTGCTTAATAATCAATTTTATAATGTATTTATTTTGATTAAAGGTTAAGAAGGGAACTATTTTAATCTAATACTTTTCTATCCAATGATTGCCATTAGTTTAGTCCAATTTACTATCTATTGTGGTTACATTCGTAAACTCTGCATTGATTACAAGTGTAACCAAATAAATGATTACATTTGTAGAAATAAAGTTTACAAAAATGAAAGACCGTTTACAGCAATTTTTAGACCTAGAGCAGCTTACTCCAGCAAAGCTTGCAGATATATTAGAGGTTCAGAGATCTGGTTTGTCACATATACTCTCTGGAAGAAATAAGCCAGGTTTTGATTTTATTAATAAACTACTAACAAAGTTCCCCTCTTTAAACTCAGATTGGCTTATTACAGGAAAAGGGAAGGTCTATAAAGACTCTTTTGCCACTCATATTGAAAATAGCATTAATTCACAGCAAGAGAAAAATCAATCCAACACCCTTTTCTCTACTGAAAATGAGACCACTAAGCCTAATCTTAATGAAGAACATCCCTCTGAGAATTCATTATTTGAAAACGAACGTGCAGATACCAACAAAAACAAGACTCTTAAGAAGGTATTAATGTTCTACTCAGACAACACTTTTATAGAGTACTACCCTCAAGAAGATAAGTAATCTTATTATTGTTATATTTGCATGAAATATCGTGGAATAATGTTTAAAATTATAAGACCTATTCTTTTTGCCTTTTCTCCAGAGGTAGCTCACAACATAGTTGTAAAATTACTCAAGTTTATAGCTATTATCCCCTTTTCGGATTGGATAATTAAAATGTTTTATGGCTATAAAGCACCTAAGTTAGAGAAAGAGATTATGGGGCTAACTTTCCCAAACCCAGTGGGGCTTGCTGCAGGCTTCGACAAAAATGGTGAAGTATTTAACCAACTTGGTAATATGGGTTTTGGGTTTATAGAGATAGGTTCAATTACACCTGCAGAACAGAAGGGTAACCCAAAACCTAGATGCTTTAGATTAGTAGAAGATAAAGCAATTATCAATAGAATGGGAATCAATAATAAAGGGGTAAAATATGCTGTCTCAAAACTTAAAAATAGGAACCCGTCTCTTATTGTTGGAGCAAATATAATTAAAAGCACTTCTACTCCCAATGAAAAAGCACCTTTAGACTATGAAAAGAGCTTTGCACAACTATATGATTTTGTAGATTATTTTGTTATAAATGTCTCTTGCCCTAATGTTAAGGATATAACTAAACTACAAGACATTACTCAATTATCCCAAATAATAGACCGAGTATCTACTCTTAGAAGATATTACGATGAATATAGGCCAATTTTACTTAAAGTTTCTCCAGATCTTACTTATGAGCAACTAGATGAGATAATTGATCTTATGCTCATTTCTGGTATAGATGGAGTTGTAGCCACAAATACAACTACTAAAAGAGAAGATCTAAAAACAAGTTCAGAAAAAGTAGAATCAATAGGTGATGGTGGCTTAAGCGGCACCCCTTTATTCAGTAGAAGTAAAGAGATGGTTAAATATATCTCTTATAAGACCAAAGGAATGCTTCCTATTATTGCTGTAGGAGGCATTATGACTCCTAAACAAGCCAAGGAGATGTTAAACTCGGGCGCTTCTCTTGTACAAATATATACAGGCTTTATATATAATGGACCAGGCTTTGTTAAAAAAATTCTTAAATATTTAAATCACTCTTTAAAATCATGATTGAAGCATGTATATGCACAATAGGCGACGAAATACTAATTGGACAAATAGTAGACTCTAACTCTGCACAAATATCTAAAGAGTTAAATAGTATAGGTGTTAAAATTAATACTATTATATCTATTGGAGATGAATACAATCAAATAGTTTCTACCCTACAAGAGCTAGTACAAAAATTTCAAATAGTTATTGTTACTGGTGGTTTAGGTCCTACAAAAGACGATATTACAAAAAAAGCACTTGCAGAGCTTACTGGTGCTTCTGGTTATATTTTTAGCATAGAGCAATATAAATACATAGAAGAGATATTTACCAGAAGAAGAATTCCTGTTTCAGATTTAAACAGAGATCAAGCAATGGTTCCAGATAGTTGCAATGTTATTCCTAATAAAAAAGGGACGGCACCTGGAATGGTATTTAGCATAAAAAGCAACAAGAAATCTTTACTATTCTCTTTACCAGGTGTTCCTTATGAGATGGAAAACCTCCTACCCTCTGTAGAAGAAATTATTAGCAGCGAATTTAATTTAGAAAGCATATCTCATAAGACAATAGCAACATACGGAATACCTGAATCTACTCTAGCAGAATTTCTAAACGACTGGGAAGATAATTTGCCTAAGGATATTAAATTGGCATATCTACCTAACCCAGCTATAGGAATAAGATTAAGACTTTCTGTATATAATGGTAATAGTGAGGAGTCTAGGAAAAGAGTTAAGCTATATGCTCAAGAGCTTAAATCACTACTTACAGAGGAGCTCTATTATGGAGAAGATTTCGATACTCTTGAAAGTGTAGTTTCTAAGAAACTTAGAGAAAATGGATATCAAATATCTGTAGCTGAATCTTGTACTGGAGGAAGAATCTCTTCTCTTATTACATCTATCCCTGGATCTTCGCAAGTCTATAACGGTGGAATTGTCTCTTACAGCAACCACGTTAAAGTTTCTTCTCTAAATGTAAAGGAAGAGACTATAAAAAATCATGGAGCTGTAAGCAAACAGTGCGCTCAAGAGATGGCAGAAGGAGCTAAGAAAATCTTTAATAGCGACTTTGCAATAGCAACTACAGGTATAGCAGGCCCAACTGGGGGCACAGAAGAAAAACCGGTAGGAACAATTTGGATTGCTGTTGCCGGGCCTAGTAGAACATACTCAATGGAAGCTCGTTTCTTTGGCGATAGAGAGAGAAATATAATTAGATTTTCTTCTGAGGCACTTAATTTTACTAGAAAAATCATACAAAAAGAACTCAAAGCTAATACCTTGACCTCCAAACAATATAACAGATAGGTTATATCATGAAACATAATTATTACTTAACTTAATTCTCAAAACCATGAAAAGATTAACTCATTTAATATTAATAACTTGTATTATGCTAAGTAGCTGTACCAATCAATCTAGTAAGAGTGATAAAATTATTGCAGAATGTGATGAAATGTTTACCCAATTATACCCCGAAAATGAACCTGGAGCAGCAGTTCTAATTATGAAAAAAGACTCCATAATTTTTGAGAAAGGGTATGGAATTTCCAATATGGAAAAAATGACACCTATAGATGGAAATACCTTTTTTTGTATTGCATCTGTATCTAAACAATTTTCTGCAGTTGCACTTATGATGCTGGCAGAGGAGGGTAAACTCTCATTAGACGATACTGTAGAAAAGTGGTTCCCCGAATTTGAGTCTCCACTAATGTCAAAGATCACATTAAAGCACCTTCTTTCTCACACATCTGGAATTCCAGACTCTCGTGATAGATCAGATAGAAACTTTGTGCTAACATCTACAGATGTTGAATCTTATTCCTATATCTCTACATTAGAAAAACTAAACTTTGAACCTGGAACAGATTATGAATATATGAATCCAACTTTCCAGCTCATGTATACAATTATTGAAAGAGCATCTGGAATACAATTCGATCAATTTATGAGAGAGAAAATTTTCACTCCAGCTGGAATGGAAGAGGCAACATATTTTGAAGCAGATAAATTTATCCCTCGCATGGCTCATGGTTACCTATTTAATAAGGAGACTAATATGTATGACGAGTTTGACTACGGCGAGGAGTCTTTTTTTGCTTCTAAAGCAGATGGCGGTCTTTACACCTCTGTTAGAGAATTTTCTAAATGGGAAAAGGCT
The DNA here is from genome assembly GCA_028708215.1 of Bacteroidales bacterium. GTDB lineage: Bacteria > Bacteroidota > Bacteroidia > Bacteroidales > UBA932 > Bact-08. The sequence goes on along the minus strand of JAQVZL010000002.1, from coordinate 11,224 downwards.
ATAAGAGAAAATATATTTATTTCTCAGAAGTCTAAAGATGAGGCCCACTCACCTCAAATAGAGATAAAAGAGACTCCATATAACTATTATGGATATGGCTGGTATATTGAGCAAAAACCAGATTATCCTAAAAAAGTATATCACACTGGAGATAATGGTGGATTCCAAATTTTTGCTGGTAGATATCCAGAGCAAGAGATATTATATCTTGTATTCTCAAATAGAAATGATAGAGATAGAGAGAAGACAGCATTTGAGATGGAAAAAATTTTTAAAAAAGCAGGTTGGCTTTAATAAGAAAAAAGGGAGGTTATAACAATCTCCCTTTTTTATTTATATCAATCTAAATTAAAGTAGTCTTAAGAAGTTACCTCCTAAAATTAACTTTATATCTTCATTGGAGTACCCTCTTTCTAAAAGCTCCTTAGTAAGTAAAGGCAACTTATCTACACCCTCTAATCCTTCTGGGGTTACCTCTATTCCATCATAGTCTGAACCAATGCCAACATGCTTTACCCCTACTAGCTTAACAACATGGTCTATATGATCTACCACCTCTGTATAAGATGGGCGTGGTAAAGCATTCATTGCTTTTTCTGCTTCTCTAAACTCTTGCCTGTATTTTGTAGGGTTACTATTAAACTTCTCTTCTGCTTGATCATAAGCATCACATAAAGGCCAAAAGTCTACCCCATAGTCACTATTAAGGAAAGGGGGGTAAAAGTTAATCTGAATAATTCCATCTTTAGCAGCTAAATCTTTTATCATTTGATCTGTAAGATTTCTAGGATGATCTGCTATTGCTCTGCAACATGAATGAGTTGCAACAACAGGTTTTGTAGAGTATTTTAGAACGTCATAGAAAGAGTCGTCAGAAATATGAGATACATCTATGAGCATACCAAGACGGTTCATCTCTTTAACAACTTCAATACCAAAAGGGCTAAGACCATTCCATCTCTTCTCTTTTGGAGCACAAGAGTCACAAATTTCATTATTTGCTGCATGAGAAAGTGTCATATATCTAATACCCATATCATAAAAAAGTCTCAATAAACTAAGGTCTTTCTGAATAGGAGAACCATTTTCCATACCCATAAAAATAGAGCCAATTCCATTCTTTTTGTTTTCTATAGCCTCCTGGGCAGATAATGCAAAAGCAACTTTATCACTATTGGCTTCAACAGCATCATAAGTTCTAGCTATTAACTGTAGTGCTCTTCTTGTAGCTGCATCTGGTTCTAAACTACCAGAGGTGTAGATTGCAAAAAACACAGCATCTAGCCCACCCTCTTTCATTCTAATAAAATCAAAATGTCCTTTGCGTAGTCTCTTACTTAAGTCTGAACCTTTAATTAAAGCTAAGGGAGTGTCGCAATGAGAGTCTAGTACAAAGGCCTCTTTATGTAATTTTTTATAACTCATATTTTAATAATTTTTTATAAAGATAGTAAATTTGGGTATGATTTCTATAATTGTGCACCAACGTTTTAATTTTATTTCTAAAATGAATTGTATATTTTTGTAAAAAGTGTAATTTTTTATTAAAATAATTATTTATGAATAATTCTATTTACAACTTCCTGGCTCCTCAAAATGAGCCGGTTAAAGAGTATCTAAAAGGGAGCCCAGAGAGAGTGGCTTTAGATGCCGAGCTTAAAAAGCAGTCTGCCCAAAAGGTAGAAATTCCCCTTATAATTGGAGGTAAAGAAGTATTTACTGGAGATACAGGTAATGTTGTGATGCCTCATAATCACAAACATGTTCTTGCAACCTACCACAAAGCAGGTGAAAAAGAGATTAAAGATGCAATAGCAGCATCACTAGCTGCCCATGAAGAGTGGGCAAATCTAAATTGGATTACAAGAGCAACAATAATGTTCAAAGCAGCAGATCTTATTACCACAAAATATAGAGCCACTCTTAGCGCAGCTACAATGCTAGGGCAGAGTAAAAACATATATCAATCAGAAATTGATGCTATATGTGAAACTGCCGATTTTATCAGATTTAATGTTGCTTTTGCTACTGATATCTACAACACACAACCTTCATCTTGTCCAGGACAATTAAATAGAATGGAATACAGACCATTAGAAGGATTTGTATTTGCTCTTAGCCCATTTAACTTTACCTCAATTGCAGCTAATTTAAGTCTAGCACCAGTTATGATGGGTAATACAACTGTTTGGAAACCTGCTACAACAGCAATCCTCTCTAATTACTATCTAATGAAGATATTTATTGAGGCTGGTGTTCCTGCTGGAGTAATTAACTTCCTACCAGGAAAAGGCTCATTAATAGGGAAACATGTACTTGCCTCTAAAGATTTAGCTGGTATTCATTTTACAGGCTCAAATGCTACTTTTAATACTCTCTGGAAAAATGTTGCAGAGAATTTAACTAATTATAAATCATATCCTAGATTAGTTGGAGAGACTGGTGGAAAAGACTTTATTTTTGTGCATCCTTCTTCTAATACAAAAGAGGTTGCAACAGCTGCATTCTGTGGCGCTTACGAATTCCAAGGTCAAAAATGCTCTGCTGCTTCTAGAATCTATATCCCAGAATCGTTATGGGCTAGCTTTAAAGAAGAGATTCTTGCAATAAAAGAGACAGCTAAAATGGGAGATGTTACAGATCATAGCAATTTTGTTAACGCTGTTATAGATAAAGCCTCTTTTGATAATATCAAATCTTATATAGATTACGCCAAAGAGTCTAAAGATGCTACTATTCTTTTTGGAGGAAATATAGATGAGAGCAAAGGATACTTTGTAGAGCCTACTCTTATTGTTACTACAGATCCTAAATTTAAAAGTATTCAAGAAGAGATCTTTGGCCCTGTTCTTACCGCATATGTATATCCAGACAACAAGCTGGAAGAGACCATAGAGTTGTGTGACACTACCTCTCCTTACGGGCTTACAGGAGCTGTGTTTGGCAAAGATAGAGTTGCAGTAGAAGCTATATGTGAAAAACTACGTTATGCAGCTGGTAATTTCTATATTAACGACAAACCTACTGGAGCAGTTGTTGGAAAACAACCATTTGGAGGCTCACGTGCTTCTGGAACAAACGACAAAGCGGGTGGAGTATTTAACCTAATTCGTTGGGTTAGTCCTAGAACAGTGAAGGAGACTTTTATTCCTCCTACAGATATTTTCTATAGCTATATGAAAGAGTAGAAATATTTATAATCTATAATAAAAATGACTAGTAGAGATTCTACTAGTCATTTTTATTTACACTACTTAAAGCTTTAACTACTAAAACTTAAATTGATCTTGTTTTGGAAATACTCCAAACAACCCCCCAGTATGAATAAAGAGAATATTCTTTGACTTATTAAAGTTCCCAGCTTTAATCTCGTTATAAAGGCCATACATACCCTTAACAGTATAGACAGGGTCTAAAACCACAGCTTCATTAGAGGCTACATATTTAATGAAATCTAACTCCTCTTCTCTACTAATTGCATATCCTATCCCAACATATTTATCATTTATTTCAATATCATCTACACTTAGCTCAACCTCTTTATCTAGAAACTGCAAAGCCTCTTTATTAATGTTATGAATATGATTTTTAAAGTAATTGGAATCATCACAAACTGCAAACCCCACCACTCTTTTCTGTAAGTTATAATATTTATTAGCCAGATACAACCCAGAGTAAGTGCCTCCAGAGCCAGTAGCAAGAACAACAGTGTCAAACATAATTCCAAGCTCTTTTTCTTGATTAACAATCTCTTCCATAGCCTCAAAATAACCCATTGAACCAATTCCAAATGAAGCCCCCTCTGGAATTACAAAACATTTCTCTCCTTTAGCACTCTTTTCTTTGGCAATATTTGCCATTATCTCATTTCTAGATGTTTTATACTCCTCTGGGGTACAATGTCTAACCTCTGCACCAAAGAGCTTATCTAATAAAAAGTTCCCCTCAATTTTGGGCTCTTCATTTACTCTTAAAAGTAGTACAGACTTGAGCCCAAGCATTGTTGCAGCGGCAGCTGTAGCTCTACAGTGGTTAGACTGTATTCCTCCAGTAGTTATAACAGATGTATAGCCTCTATCCATTAGTAGTTTAAAAGCATACTCTAGCTTTCTAATCTTATTTCCAGAAATCTCTGCACCAGTAAGATCGTCTCTTTTTAAATAAATATTTACTCCTAGCTCTTTAGATAAAAATCTAGCTTTTTTAATTGGGGTAGGCAAGTTTGCCAAGTTTACTTTTGTTGCTTTCATTAAGATATTTATTACAGAAGTTTAATTATACAAACTTAATTAACTATTTTTGCAATCTTAAAAGATATTTTAAACAATTATGATTAAATCTAAATCAATAATTCTCTCAATACTCTTTTCTCTTTTTTTTATACCATCTTCGTATGGCCAAAGAGTAAATATAGATAATTTCAAACCATTAGCAGACTCACTACAGCAATACTTTCAATCGAAGGCATATGTTGGTGGAAAAATTAGAGTAGACTCAATATTTGCCTACAGTAAAGATATAGTGATCTATCTAAACAACTCACTAGCAGAATATCCTTTTAGAGATAGTGATTTGAACTACATTTATAAAGTAGTAAATCAAACCATTCCAAATAAGTATATAAACCATAAAGTAAGAGTAGTTACAAATGGATCTGCTATAGAAGAGCTAGTCCCCCCTATTTATAGCTCTAATTGGGCACCTACCTCTTTAAAGTCAAAAAACAGTAGACGTAACAACAAAATAGAATCTACTAATATTGTAAAGAATAACTCTAAACCATACACCATAGATAAAGGGCTCAACAATAGGCATCTTGCTATTTGGCAGAGTCATGGCTATTATTATGAGCAGAAACTACTTCGCTGGGAATGGCAACGAGCTCGTATATTTCAAACAGTAGAAGATCTATACACCCAATCTTATGTACTTCCTTTTTTGGTTCCTATGTTAGAAAATGCTGGAGCCACCGTCTTTCTACCTAGAGAGAGAGATTTTCAAAAGAAAGAGGTAATATGTGATAACGATAGTTTTAATGGAGGTTATGCCGAGTTTCAAGGAGACAAAAAGTGGAAAAAATCAGATAAAGAAGGGTTTGCAAACCCCAAAGAGTTCTATCTTTCAGGGGAAAATCCATTTAAAATGGGAAGCGCCAGAGTTGTAGAAAGTATAAAAAGAGGGGAAGAGAGTAGAGCAACCTGGAGCCCTAATATAAAAGAAGCTGGCAATTACGCCGTCTATATCTCTTACCACTCATTTCCCAACAGCACAGAAAATGCACAATATAGAGTAATTCACTCTGGGGGAGAGAGTACCTTTACTGTAAATCAGAACATGGGAGGAGGAACCTGGATCTATCTTGGTACATTTCACTTTTCTGCAGACAACAATAGAAAATACCGAGTTGAGCTCAGTAATTTAACAGGTAGAAAAAATGAAATAGTCTCTGCAGATGGAGTAAAGTTTGGAGGAGGAATGGGTAATATTGCCAGAGAACCATCTCAAGAGGGGTCTGAATTAAATAGAAAAAGTTCTTCTACACAACCTACTCAAAAAATTACTATTCCATTTAAAACTACACCTATTATAAGTAACTACCCTAGATTTACAGAAGGTGCTAGATATTGGCTCCAATGGGCTGGTTTTAACGATACTATATACACGCCAAACAGCAATGCAAATGACTATAACGACGATTATATGTCTAGAGGAAAGTGGGTAAATGCATTAATTGGTGGCTCCTCTAAAAACCCAACAAAAAATGGTTACAATATACCTATAGACCTTGCATTTGCCTTTCACTCCGATGCCGGCACAACTCTTAACGACTCTATTATAGGTACTTTAGGAATCTATACACGCTATTCCAATGATTCAGATATATTTCCTAGTGGCTCACTCCGTTTTCACAATAGATATCTTACAGATATTATTCAAACAGAGATAGTAAATGATATTAAATCTCTGTATGAACCTATTTGGCAAAGAAGAGGAATCTGGGATAAATCATATTCAGAAGCAAGAACACCAGAAGTTCCAACTATGCTTCTTGAGCTTCTCTCTCACCAGAACTTTGCAGATATGAGATATGGGCTAGACCCTCAATTTAAATTTGACGTAAGCCGCGCCATATATAAAGGGATGCTTAAGTTTTTAAGCCAACAATCTGGATTGCCATACATAGTACAACCCCTACCCGTTAAATCTTTCTCAAGCTCATTAGAGAACAACAGAGTTGCCCTTGAGTGGAAAGAGAACATAGATAGTTTAGAACCAACAGCCAGAGCAAATAACTATGTAGTATATACTAGAATAAATGGCGAGGGATTTGACAATGGAGTTATTACAGAGACCCCCAATTATGAAGTAGAGATTGAGCCTGGAATAATATATAGCTTTAAAGTTACAGCTATTAACCAAGGTGGAGAAAGCTTTCCTTCAGAAATACTCTCTCTCTATAAAGCTCCTAATGAGAAAGGCCGAGTTTTAATAATAAATGGCTTCGATAGAGTATCTGCTCCCGCCTCCTTTGCCTCGGCAGACACCTCATACGCTGGATTCTTTGACTATGTAGATAATGGAGTCCCCTACCTCTACGATATCTCATACATAGGCAGCCAATATGAGTTTAGACGTGAAATCCCCTGGATGGACGACGACTCTCCTGGATTCGGTTCTTCTTACTCAAACTATGAGACAAAAGTTATAGCAGGTAACACATTTGACTACTCCTATATTCATGGGAAAGCATTTGCTAAAGAGGGCTACTCTTTTTTCTCTAAAAGCAGAGATGCACTAGAGATAGACTCTACTCACAATTATAACTTTGATATTTTAGACCTTATTCTAGGGAAACAAATTCAAACTAAGATAGGAAGAGGAACATCTGGAATAAAATTCAACACCTTTCCTAAAGTATTAAGAGATTATATAACTGGCTACTCTAAGAATGGGGGTAACATTTTAATCTCTGGAGCCAATGTTGCTACAGATCTTTGGGATAGTTATACAAAAGATACCCTAGTACAAAATTTTGCTAAAGAGATACTTAAATATGAGTGGAGGACTAATCAAGCAAGTATTACAGGAGAGGTAAAAGCAGCTCAAAGTCCATTCAATTTTTCTGGGAGTTACAATTTTCACACTAAACCAAACCAACAAGTTTATTCGGCAGAATCTCCCGATGCTCTTGAACCTTATGGCAAAAATGCTTGGACCATAATGAGATATGCAGATAATAACATCTCTGCAGCAGTAGCACATAAATCTAACTATAATACCGTAGTATTAGGGTTTCCAATAGAGACAATTAAGCAAGAGACTAAAATAGATCAACTAATAAAATTAATAATAAGCTTTTTTACAAATAAATAGATAATGAACAGAGAGAGAGAGTTAGAACTAATTGAACTTTTAACAAACGAAGTAAAACCTGCACTTGGATGTACCGAACCAATAGCAGTAGCTTTAGCAGTAGCTAAGGTAGCCGAGGTAATAAAATCTAAGGGTGAAGAAGTTTATAAAATAGAAGTCTTAGTTAGTGCAAACATTTTAAAGAATGGAATGGGAGTTGGTGTTCCTGGCACTGGTATGGTTGGATTACATATTGCAGCTGCTTTAGGAGTTAGTTGTGGGAAATCTGAATATAAGTTAGAAGTTTTAAAAGATCTCACCAATGAATCTATCTCTCTAGCTAAACAGATGGTTAAAGATAATAAAGTAGCTGTAAATTTAGCATCTTCTCTTAAAAAATTATATGTTTCTGCAACCTGCTTCTCTAAAAACACTACCGCTACTGCAATAATTGAAGATAATCACGATAACATAACTTCTGTAAGCGAAAATGGTAATATTATCTTCCAAAATGGTGGAGACAGTAAAGAGAGTAATAGTAATAATTCAAAAGGAATTTTAGATTACAAATTGGATATGAATACTATCCATGAATTTGCTACATCTGTTCCTATGTCAGATATTGAGTTTATTCTAGATTCTGTTACATTAAATAAGGCTCTAGCACTAGAGGGCCTCAAGAATGATTATGGGCTAAAAGTTGGAAAGACAATTAAAAATAGTAATAATTCTGAGACATTTGGAGAGGGATTCCTCACCTACTCTATGGCTCTCACGGCAGCAGCTTCCGATGCTAGAATGGCAGGCAGTACTCTTCCGGCAATGAGTAATTCTGGTAGCGGGAACCAGGGTATTACAGTTACTATTCCAGTTATTGCATTTGCAGAAAAAATGGGAGTAAACCAAGAGAGCTTAGCCAGAGCACTTGTTCTTAGCCATCTAATTGCAATCCATATTAAGGGTTATTTAGGCAAGCTATCTGCATTATGTGGTTGTGTTATAGCCTCTACAGGAGCAGCTTGTGGCATTGTGTATCTTAAAGGAGGTAGCATAGAACAGATGGGTTATGCAATAAAAAACATGATTGGAAACATAACTGGAATGGTCTGTGACGGAGCTAAAGTTGGGTGTGCTCTAAAAGTTGCTTCGGGTGTGTCATCTGCAGTACAGTCTGCAATGCTTGCTATGGAAAATATTTGTATATACGAAAACGATGGTATTATAGATAAAGATGTTGAAAAAAGCATCCAAAATTTAGGTAAGATAGGTTCTCTTGGAATGCAGTCTACAGATAATATGATATTAGATATAATGGTTTCTAAATAGAGCTCTGCCTATTTGTCATATTTAATGACAGTATCTCCCTTTGGTACACCTTTTGAGTTTCTTTGGACTAAAATATAAAAATAAGATAACTATGCAAAAAGGAACCATTGGCGTAACTACAGAGAATATTTTTCCTATCATTAAAAAATTTCTCTATTCAGACCACGAAATTTTTCTTCGCGAACTTGTTTCAAACGCAGTAGATGCTACTCAAAAAATTAAAGCCTTAGCTAACTCTGGTGAGATTAAAAAGGAGCTTAAAGATTTAAAAGTTACAGTAACCTCAGACCCCAATAAAGGCATTCTCACAATTAGTGATAATGGCATAGGTATGACAGAAGAAGAGGTTCAAAAGTATATAAATCAAATTGCTTTTTCTAGTGCTGGTGAGTTTTTAGATAAATACAAAGACCAACTAAGCAGCATTATAGGCCATTTTGGACTCGGCTTTTACTCCTCTTTTATGGTATCTAAAAAAGTAGAGATTCAAACTCTATCTTGGAAAGAGGGTGCCACTCCTGTAAAATGGAGTTGCGAAGGAGACCCTGAATATAAAATCACAAAAGGAGATAGAAAAAAAATTGGAACAGATGTTATTCTTTATCTAGACGATGAATCTAAAGAGTATGCACAAGAGTCTAAGATAAATTACCTTTTAAATAAATACTGTAAGTTTTTACCAGTAGAGATTGTTTTTGGTAAAAAGAAGGAGTGGAAAGATGGTAAAGAGGTAGAGACTAAAGAAGACAATATAATAAATGATCCTAATCCGCTCTGGACAAAAAAACCTGCCGATCTTAAAGAAGAGGAGTATATGGAGTTTTACAGGAAGCTCTACCCTGCGCAGGAAGATCCTCTTTTTCATATTCACCTTAATGTAGATTATCCGTTTACATTAACTGGAGTTCTCTACTTTCCTAAAATTAAAGATAATGTAGAGGTCTCTAGGAATAAGATTCAACTCTATAGTAATCAAGTTTTTGTTACAGACTCAGTAGAAAACATAGTTCCAGATTTTTTAACTCTTTTACACGGGGTTATAGATTCACCAGATATACCACTAAATGTCTCTCGAAGTTACCTACAGTCAGATTCTAATGTAAAGAAAATATCTAGCCATATCACTAAAAAAGTGGCCGATAGATTAGAAGAGTTATTTAAAAATGAACGCCCTAAGCTTGAAGAGAAGTGGGATAATCTTAAGTTATTCATAGAGTATGGAATGTTATCTGACGAGAAATTCTATGATAGAGCACAAAAGTTTACTCTACTCAAGAATACAGAGAGTAAATATTTTAGCTTTGACGAGTACAAAACACTTATAGAGAGCAATCAAAAAGATAAAAACAATAAAATTGTCTATCTATATGCTACAGACAAAGAGGAGCAATACTCGTATATTGAGAGTGCTAAAAACAGAGGGTATGATGTTCTATTACTAGACAACCAATTAGACTCACATTTTGTAAACTTACTTGAGTCTAAATTTACAGATAGCACATTTGCTAGAGTAGATGCTGGCCATATAGACTCACTCATCTCTAAAGAAGAGATCTCTAAACCAGATTTAAGCGAGAGTGAAATAAGTGATATCTCTACAGCATTTGAATCTATATTACCTGCAGGGCCACACTACTCGGTAACAGTAGAGAACCTTGGAGAGCAAGAGAGTGCCGTCTTAATAACTCAATCTGAATTTATGCGACGTTACCGTGAGATGTCTGCTATGGGAGGAGGAATGAATTTCTATGGTTCTATGCCAGAGTCTTACAATCTTATTGTAAATAATAACCACCCAGTTATTAAGAAGATCTTAAATGAAAAAGAAGAGAAACTAAGCTCTCAAATAGAGAAGTTGTCTACCAAACTTTCTGAGCCACAAGCAAAACTAAAAGAGCTTGAAGAGAAAATTAAAGACAAGAAAGAAGAAGAGATTGAAACTACTATAAAAGATGAGAAAGAGACTCTTGAGAAAGAGATTAATTCATTAAATGAGCAGAGAAGAGATAAAGTAAAAGAGTTTGCATCTAAAAGTGATTTACTCAAGCAGGTGTGCGACTTAGCACTTCTATCAAACGGCATGCTCAAAGGCGAAGAGCTAAATAAATTTGTAAAGAGAAGTCTCTCTCTTATCAAGTAAAGAAGATATATGTCACTTGCTGAACATCAAAGGGGTGGAGTTTATTTCTCTACCCCTTTTTTACTAAAGTTTCCCACCTTGCAACTAGCAGGTAAACAGAGCATAAAATAATGAATTGGTGAAACTTTAGTTATAATATTGTTGCAAACATTTTATCTGTTAATTCATCTGATTTTTCCCTGGGAGACGATTCCCAAGGAGATGATTACTCATAATCTACTTATTACATGATAGTTAGCTTTTGGAAATAAGCCCTTTTGGGTAACCGTCCGTTGAGCCCCGTATTTGATATAAAAAAAAGAGACTTTTAAGCCTCTTTTCTATTTATTCATACTCTTCTTCTAATGGTATCCATTTATTTGGCAGCAGCTCATAAAGTGTAAGGTGATTGTGATCCATAAGTCG
>JAQVZL010000038.1 GCA_028708215.1 Bacteroidales bacterium | reverse complement strand
TCTCTCCTGGCAATTCAGCAATTTTTAGCTTTACAGCCAGAAAAGTAGCAATAAAAATTCCTACAGGTTTGCCAATAATTAGACCAAAGAATATTCCATAAGATAGAGTAGAAAGTGAATTAAGTGGGGGAAGACCATCAAAAACTACTCCTGAGTTTGCAAATGCAAAAATTGGCATTATTGAGAATGTTACGTAGGGGTTTATTCTATGTTCAAATCTATTAATAAGCGGATTTATTTGTCTTATTTGACTATGTAAGCTATGTATTATGCCTAATTGCTCTGTGTTTGCAAGAATATTAACTTCTCCACTACTAGCTGCTTTGAACTTCTCTAAATAGTATTTACTTCTCACATAAAATCTTACCTCGTTAATAGGAGATTTTGATGGTATGCACATGGCGAGTAATACTCCTGCAATAGTTGCATGAATACCAGATTTATAAACAAAATACCATAGTATAATACCCAATATAATGTAGACTGCACTATTGTGAATATTGAGTCTGTTAAATAGAATTAGTAGAGAAACTATAGCTAAAGCATAGATGAGAAACTCTGAACTTAGAGCATGACTGGGATAAAAAATAGCTAAAACTAAAATTGCACCTATATCATCTACTATTGCTAGGGCGGTAAGAAATATTTTAATAGAGATAGGTACTCTTTTACCTAAAAGAGAAATTACTCCAAGAGAGAAAGCTATGTCGGTTGCCATAGGTATTCCCCATCCATGTTGACACTCTGTTCCAGCATTTATTGAGTAGAAGATAACAGCGGGCAAAACCATCCCTCCAACTGCTGCAAAGATAGGTAGTGCAGCTTTCTTAAATGACGAGAGCTCTCCAACAACCATCTCTCTTTTAATCTCTAGACCTACTACAAAAAAGAAAACAGCCATTAGGGCGTCGTTTACCCAGTGTAATAGAGTCATCTCTAAAAGGAAGTTGCCAATTGCTATATTAGCTTTCAACTTCCATATGTCCAAAATTCCAGATAGTGATTCTACATTAGCAGCAACTAGTGTGAAAATAGTGACGCCTATAAGAATTAGGCCTCCAATACTACTGTTGTGAATAAGTGCATTAAAAGTGTTTTGAACGCCTTTCCTTCTAATTGCTCTTTTTCTAGGAAAAACTGGATCCATTGGGTTGTATTTCTATTTTTACATTCTGTGATTATGGTGAGTATATATACAAAGTTTATATAGAATTCGTGCTCCTACATTTGCATCCCATTCGCTTTCTTTCCCAGGTGCAACTTCACATAGATCTAAACCTATAATTCTCTTTCCCGAGTTTGCAACCATCCAAAGAAGATAATCTATCTCTTCGAAGCTTAGCCCTCCTGGAACAGGAGTGCCTGTATTGGGGCATAATTCAGGGGAAAGCCCATCTATATCGAAACTTATATAGATGTTGGTTGGGAGGGTAGAAACTATCTCTTCGCACTGTTTATGCCATGTTTTACCGTTAAATCTGTTTTTTTTAAGTTCGGCATCTGTATAGCATCGTATCCGAGGGTCTGTGTTTATTATATCTGCCTCTTCTTGACAAAAATCTCGAATACCTATTTGTGTCAATTGCGAAATCTGTGGTACTTCGTTTAAAGCATTATAGATAATAGATGCGTGAGAATATTTAAATCCCTCATAAGCTTTACGTAAATCTGCATGGGCATCTATATGAAATAATCCAAAATCGTCATATTTTTCGCCTATTGCTCTAATGTTTCCTAGTGGAACACTATGATCTCCACCAAGAACTACAGGAGTTTTGTCTAGATTAATGTAATGTAGAGCTGTCTCTTTTATGTAGCTGTTTAGCTCTTCGCTGGCTAAGTTAATTACATCTAATATATCACTTTTCTCTGATATCTCTTTTCCCTCTTCTAGGTGCTCTATTACCTGCTCGGCTAACTTCCTAGTTTTTCTGTTTTTTTTAAGGAGAGTTTTATCTAAAGGGTGAGTACCTATTTTAACTTCCCAAGCGTTTTTAACATTTATATCAAAAAGATCTACCTGTAAGGAGGCCTCATCAATAGTAGAAGGGCCTTGGTGAGCTCCTGCTCTATAAGATGTTGTTACGTCCCAAGGGGCAGAAATTATTATTATGTCTGACTCTTCTACAGAGTATGGAAGGGCAAAATAGTTGCCATTCGAAACTCCAGGTTCGTTTGGGTTAAATGTTTTCATACTATTCCTTCTCTAATTATATCGTGAATATGAACAAGTCCTTTAAATTTACCTTTGTCTAAAACAACTACAGATGTTATTTTATTCTCTTCCATTATGGTAAAGGCTTTATATGCCAATTCAGAGATATCTATAGTTTTTGGGTTTTTACTCATTATATCTGCTGCTTTAACCGAATCTAGAGTATACCCTTTTTCAAGCATTCTTCTAATATCGCCATCTGTAATTATGCCCAGTAGGTTCTTTTTATTATCCAATACAACTGTAGCACCCAATCTATTTTCAGAGATGTTGAATATTGTGTTACGAATGTTCTCTTGGCTATCTACAAATGCTTTGTTGCTTTGGTCTATAAGATCGCCCACTCTAAGATACAATTTTTTTCCGAGAGAACCACCAGGGTGGAGCTTTGCGAAATCTTGACGTGTAAAGCCTCTCTTTTTTAGAAGAGATACGGCAAGAGCATCGCCCATTACTAGTTGTGTAGTGGTACTAGAGGTTGGAGCAAGATTATTTGGGCAGGCTTCGCTTTCAACAGTAGTCTTTATTATGTATGTAGCATGTTTAGCTAAAAAAGAGTCTGTATTTGAAACCATTGCTATTAAAGGATTTCCCATTCTCTTAATTAGAGGAACTAACATTTTTATTTCTGGAGTGTTACCGCTTTTAGATATGCATAATACTATATCTTGGGCCATAATTATACCTAAATCGCCATGGATAGCATCGGCAGCGTGCATAAAAACAGAATGTGTTCCAGTAGAGTTAAGGGTAGCAACAATTTTGTTAGCAATAATTGCGCTTTTGCCAATGCCTGTAATAATTAGTCTTCCAGGGCTATTTTCTATTAACTCTATAATTTGTGCAAAAGAATGGTCAATAAAATTAGTTAAATTAGCAACTGCTTTAGCCTCTTTTTCAACAACTTCTTTAGCTATGTTAAGAATTTCTTGTTTGGAATTGTTCATGAAAATTTTGTAATGAGGAAACTATTAGATAACTTAGATTGACAAAGGTAACTTATTTTTTACTAATTTTCTTAGATTATCTATCATAGGTATATGCAAATAGATTCAGAGTTTTTACACCTTGAACTTAAACGATTTTTTGGTTTTAGCTCATTCAAAGCTCAGCAAGAGCAAATTATTCATAACTTATTAGAGGGGAATGATTCATTTGTGTTAATGCCCACTGGAGGAGGGAAATCTCTCTGCTACCAGTTGCCTGCCCTTATTATGGAAGGAACAGCAATAATAATTTCTCCACTAATAGCTTTAATGAAGAACCAGGTAGATGCTATAAGAGGTTTTGTTGTAGAGCAGGAGGGTGTTGCCCATTTTCTAAACTCCTCTCTAAATAAATTGCAAATTCAAACGGTAAAAGCAGATTTGCTTGCTGGCAGAACTAAGCTTCTGTATGTTGCACCAGAGTCACTTACTAAGGAAGAGAATATAGATTTTTTAAAGCAAATTAAGATATCTTTTTACGCAGTAGATGAGGCTCACTGTATATCTGAGTGGGGGCATGATTTTCGTCCGGAGTATAGAAGAATTTATCCAATAGTTAGTGAGATAGGGAAAGCTCCTATTATAGCTTTAACTGCAACAGCTACACCCAAAGTCCAAAGTGATATTCAAAAAAACTTAGGTATGAGTCATGCCAAGGTTTTTAAATCTTCTTTTAATAGACCTAACCTCTATTATGAGGTTAGACCTAAGGTAAACCCTAATAAAGAGATTATAAAATTTATTAAAAACAATACAGGGAAATCGGGAATAATTTACTGTTTAAGTAGAAAAAAAGTAGAAGAGATTGCTCAATTATTAAGTGTAAATGGAATAAAAGCACTTCCTTACCATGCAGGTTTAGATGCTACAACCAGAGCTCAAAATCAAGATATGTTTTTGATGGAAGAGGCAGATGTTATTGTTGCTACAATTGCATTTGGTATGGGAATAGATAAACCAGATGTTCGTTTTGTAATTCACTATGATATGCCTAAGAGCTTAGAGGGTTATTATCAAGAGACTGGCCGTTCGGGTAGAGATGGAGGCGAAGGAAAATGCATTGCATTTTATTCTTATAAAGATATCCAGAAACTTGAAAAATTTATGCAGGGTAAGCCCATTGCAGAGCAAGAGGTTGGAAGGCAGTTGCTATTAGAGACAGTAGCTTATGCCGAGACTAACTTATGTAGGCGCATTGTTTTACTTAACTATTTTGGAGAACAGTATACACAAGAAAAATGTGGTACTTGTGATAATTGTCTCTATCCAAAAAAACAATTTGATGGGAAAGAGGAGGTTGCAGTTGTTCTTGATTTAGTTTCAGGAATGAAAGAGCAATTTAAAACCGAACATATAGTAAATATTATTGCTGGTGTAAACAACTCTATAATAAAATCTTATAACCATCATAACCATGAGTTGTTTGGCATAGGCATTTCTAAAGGTATTAAGTTTTGGATGGCAGTAATAAGGCAGTGTATACTTAATCAATTATTAGAAAAAGAGATAGAGCAATATGGGCTTTTAAATATTACAGATAAAGGGAAGGAGTTTTTGAAAAAACCTTATACTATTATGCTTACAGAAGATAGAGAGTTTACTTCAGATGAAGACGATGATAGCATCTCACACCATGGTGGAAAGAGTAGAGGTTCTGGTGGAGACCCTGTTTTATTAAAAATGTTAAAATCTTTGCGTCACTCTATCTCTAAAAAAATAGACTTACCACCATTTGTAATTTTCAATGACACCTCTTTAGAAGATATGTCTATTCATTACCCAATTCATTTTGACGAACTAAAGCACTGCCAAGGTGTGGGAGAGGGTAAAGCCAAGAGGTATGGTAAGGAATTTTTAGATCTTATATCTAAGTATGTAGAGGAGAATGAAATTGAAAGACCATCTGATTTGGTTATTAAATCTGTTGCTAAAAAATCTCTTAATAAAGTTTATATAATTACAAGTATAGATCGTAAACTCCCATTTGAAGATATAGCAGACTCTAAAGGGATGGAGATGGAAGATTTGCTTACAGAGATTGAGGCTATTGTTAACTCAGGTACTAAGTTGAATATAGATTACTATATTCGCCAAACTATAGATGACGATAAAGTAGATGATATATATGAGTACTTTAAAACGGAAGCATCTACCGATTCTCTTAAAGAGGCAGCAGATGAGTTAGGCCGAGGTTATACAGATGAGGAGTTGAGACTTGTACGGGTTAAATTCTTGTCTGAGATGGGGCATTGATTATTTGTTAAATATAGCTTATAGATGTTTTTGCTTATTGTTTAATGTTTGTCGGTTTTTTTATTTTTAATAGCTTTGTGGTTCCATGAAAATAACCGATATTAAAAGAAGAAAGCTTTTTATAATACTATTGATGGCAACTGTAATTTCAGTTGCCTCTCTTGCTTTTTTATACTTGAGGAGCGGAACTAGCGAAACTAAAGACTTAGCTATGGAGAAGGTTTTTAAAGCGGTCCCTTCAGATGCCTCTTCTATTTTCTACTTTTCAAACTTCCAATCTCTTAATCGTAATTTGTCTGTTAACAGATCTCTATTTGGCACGTTTTTTTTTGGAGAGGGAGCTCTTAAGCTTTTTGTAAATCGCCTCTACACTTTTTTAGGAGAAGAGTCTTTAGGGAATTTAAAAAAATCTGAATGTTTAATCTCTTCTCACTACTCGGCAAAAAACAAAATCTCTTCTCTTCTTGCAATTGATTTAAACAAAATAAACCTCTCTTTTATAGAGGCTCAATTAAGTAAAAACTCTAGAAAGAGGAGTTATGACAATATAATTATCTATAGTTGGCGAGATATTGAATTTTCTTTTTATAAAGAGTTCTTACTCGCTTCGCCCTCTTCACTAACTTTGGAATCTTCTATAAGACACTTACAATCTGGGGTATCTATTCTAGAGAACGAAGGGTTCAGCGAGATTCTCTCCAGTTCTTTTTCTTCAGATCTAATAGCATTTGTAAATCACTCACAAGTAGGAAAACTCTTTTCTGGTTTTGCGCATAGAGACTATCTTAAATATGCCAATTTTATTTCTCAATTTACCTCTTGGAGTGCTTTTTATTTTTCTAACCAATCTAAAACGGTTGAGGCCGAGGGTACTTTTCTTAATAAAAGAGGGTGGGGTAATTTTGCATCTACGTTTAGCAATACTAAAGGAGTTGCTAATAGAGCGGCCTCTGTAGTTCCCTCGAATACCTATTTTTTATTGTCTATTGCGGTTAAAGATTTTCAAAACTATATAAATTCATTTTCTAGGTATAAAGAGTATTATAAAAAAGGCGATAGGGAGCAAGAGAGTAAGGCTTTGAAATGGTTTACATCACTTAATGCAGAGGAGGTTTCAATTGCAACTATTCCTTATGGTGGGAAGCTAGAAAATGTCACAATTATTAAGTCTAATTATAAAAGAGGGAGCCTTTTAAAAAGATTGTTTTCAAAAGAGAAGGACAATTATGCCCCAGAAGATTTTATTCAAAAAGGGTATATGTCACATCTATTTGGATCTTATTTTAAGGAGACAGAAGAAGAGTCTGTACTTTATAAAGAGAACTGGATTTTCATAGGACCAAAAAAGTTATTGATTGAGTTTGCAAGGGAGTCTTATACCTCTTTTTCAATGGAGGGCTTTTTGTCTCAGACCAAGGCACGTAATTTGTTAGGAAATAGTAATACTCTCCTCTCTATAATAGTAAATGGAACAGCTGAGCCCGACTCCCTTTTTGGGTTTTTAAAAAAAGAGATAAGAGATAAATCTAGTAGTATAATTACAGATAATAACTTGGTAATAACGGCATTTCAATTACACACTAAAGAAGATGGAGCAGTTGGTTCTAGGTTTTTTGCTTATGCAGATTCTTTAGAAAAACTACCAGAAGCTTCTGGAGTTAATACAGATAAAACCCCTGGCTGGGAAAGTGATACAATTGTGAATGTACCACGCGGGCCTTTCCAATTAATTAATTTTAACTCAGGAGAAAAAGAGTACTTAGAGCAATTATCTAGTTTGTGGATAAGACTTTCAGATAAAGATAGAGAAGGGTTATGGGCTATCCCTTTTAACTCTTTAATATGTGGAAATGTAGAACAGGTAGATTATTATAGAAATGGGAAGCTCCAAATGCTGTTTGCATCTGAGAAAAAGATATATTTGTTAGATAGAGAAGGGAGGTTTGTATATCCTTTCCCTAAGAGTGTAGACTCTTTAATTATTCTTGGTCCTAAGGTTTATGATTTAAAGAGTGATGGAGACTATGCAATTATGTTGCTCCATGCAAATAATACTCTTAAGTTATATGATAGAGTGGCATTACCATACCCGGCTTGGAAAGATATTTCATTAGAAGAGACTATTAAAAACTTTCCAGAGTTAATAGAGGTAGGAGTAAATAAATATTGGGTATTAAGAACGGGAGTTCGTACTGTTATATATACAATTAATGGCAACCCTGTTACTAGCTTTAGCGATAAAAACAGGCTTAAGCCAGACTCACCCGTTTTGCCTGTAGGGGATTCTTATGTAAAGGTAAGGAATGTTCAGGAGAGAGATATTTTGTTAAATCTTGAAACGGGGAAAACTCGTAGATTAAATTAAAAAAGATGGAAGGATTTTTAACATTTATTTTAGTTTTTATACTAATAGTTTGGCTTATTGGAAGGTTTTTTCCTCTATTGCTGGCATGGTGGATAAAGCGCAAGTTTGGGAAAATAAACCGTGATAATAGATATTCAAAGCAACGTGAATCTAGCTATAAAGAGGGAGATGTTATTGTAGAGGTAGAGAAAAAAGAGAAAAAAATAGTAGATAGTAATGTTGGTGAGTATATAGATTACGAAGAGACCAAAAAAACATGAATACATTTTTTAGACTGCTTGCTTTTGCCAAGCCACACTCAAAATTTTGGCCAAGATATCTTGTAATATCTATACTTTCAGTAATATTTGGAGTTGCTAACTATGCTCTAATAGGCCCTCTTCTAAAAGTATTGTTTGAAGCAGAGAGTATGGATCTTAATATTGCTTTACCTCAATTCTCTCTCTCTGCAGACTATTTTTCGGCTGCATTTAATTACTACTTAGTTGGCTACATTAAAGAGTCTGGAGCACTAATGGGGTTAATATATGTTTGTGCAGTTCTTATTATTACCTCTCTACTATCTAATCTTATGCGTTATCTTTCTCAGAGAGTTTTGGTAAGTATGAGAACTCATATAATGAGAAACATAAGGAACGCTCTTTTTGAAAAAATAACTAAACTGCATGTTGGTTATTTTAGCTCTCATAGAAAAGGAGATATTCTCTCTAGTATCTCAAATGATGTTACAGAGGTACAGAATGGTGTAGCAAATAGTTTTCATATTTTATTTAGAGACCCTCTCTTGATATTGGGGTTTTTGTCTATGCTTTTATATATGTCTCCTCAGTTAACTATAGTAACCCTTCTTACACTCCCTATCTCTGCTATTATTATTGGCAGAATAAGCCGTAAGCTTAAAAAAGGAGCAGTTGAGGCTCAAAGTATGATGGGCCGCATAGTTAGCCATTTTGAAGAGGCAATATCTGGTAGTAGAATTATTAAAGCATTTAATGCTCAAAAGTATGTGCGTGATAACTTTCAGGAGAGTAATGAGGCGCATCGTAGAGTGAGTAAAAAGATGTTTAATAAGCAGGAGTTAGCCTCTCCAATGTCTGAGTTTTTGGGTATTACTGTGGCTGCATCTATAATTTTTTACGCAGGCTACTTGCAGGTGAAAGGGGAACTAGGTATGGAGTGGTCTCAGTTTGTAGTTTATATAGGATTTTACTGGAGGGTGTTAGAGCCATCAAAAGCTATGTCTAAAGCTTTTGCAAATCTTCAAAGAGGTCTTGCTTCTGGAGAGAGGCTTTTTGCTATTTTAGATGTTGAACCAGCTATTAAAAAGAGTATAACTGCCGTTCCTATTAGAGAGTTTAAAGAGCAGATAGAGTTTCGCAATGTAAACTTCCACTATACTGGAGAGCCTGTTCTTAAAGAGATAAACCTTGTAATTCCCAAAGGAAAAACGGTAGCTCTTGTTGGCCCTTCAGGTGCTGGTAAAAGCACTATGGTAGATCTTATCCCGCGTTTTTATGACGTAGTTTCTGGGAGTTTACTTTTAGATGGGAAAGACGTTAGAGATTATGAGCCTAAAGATCTTATAGGCTTAATGGGTATTGTTACGCAAGAGGCTATTTTGTTCAACGATACAGTTTATAATAATATAACATTTGGAATGGAGGGAGTTACCGAAAAAGATGTAGTAGAAGCAGCAAAAATCGCTAATGCTCATGAATTTATAGATGCACTTCCTAAAGGATATCAAACAAATATTGGAGATAGAGGTGCCAATCTTTCAGGAGGCCAACGTCAAAGATTAGCTATTGCTAGAGCAGTTCTTAAAAATCCTCCCATTTTAATTTTAGATGAGGCTACCTCTGCACTAGATACAGAGAGTGAGAAGTTGGTACAAGAGGCGCTTACTAATTTAATGAAGAGTAGAACGTCAATAGTAATAGCTCATAGACTTTCTACTATACAACACGCCAATGAGATTGTTGTATTAAAGGAGGGTGAAATTGTTGAAAGAGGCACCCATCACGAGTTATTACAGTATAATGGTCTATATTCGCATTTATGCCAACTACAAACTTTTGCTTAGAAATGAAATAAAATAATGGATAGTTCATTTAATATAATGTTGCAGAAGAGCTTAAAGGATAATTGGTACTTATCTGCTCTATCTGACTATAAAGGGATAACTCTTACCTATAGCGATGTTGCAAGAAGGATTGAGAAATTACATATTGTATATGAGATATGTGGGGTTAAAAAGGGAGATAAGATAGCTTTATGCTCAAAGAACCAAGCAAATTGGGGAGTTGTCTTTCTATCTGCGTTAACCTACGGCGCTGTTGCAGTGCCAATACTTCATGAATTTAAACCAGGAAACATTCATCATATTGTTAACCATTCAGATTCTAGAATACTATTTGTTGGCGATGTAATATGGGAGCAGCTAAATGAAGCAGAGATGCCTGGATTAGACGCAGTCATTAATATTTCTGATTTTACTATATTATATGAAACAGACCCTATTGTAAGTGAGACAAGAGAACATTTAAACGAGCTTTTTGGTAAAAAATATCCAAAAAACTTTCGTCCAGAGCATTTAAAGTTTCATAAAGATACTGCAGAAGAGCTCTCTATGATAAATTATACTTCTGGAACTACAGGCTTTTCAAAAGGAGTTATGATTCCCTACAGAGCTTTACTCTCTAACATTGAATTTGGGAAGCAGGTTCACCCTCATTTGAACAATCAATCTAATGTTGTGGCAATGCTACCTACAGCACATATGTATGGGATGATGTTCGAATTTCTTTTTGAGATATCTGTAGGCGCTCATATTCATTTTCTCACTAGAGTTCCAAGTCCTAAGATTATAATGGATGCTTTTGCAGAAATTAAACCAGATATTGTAATTTCGGTACCACTTATTATAGAGAAGATTTATAAAAAGAAGCTTCAGCCAATAATTAATAAAACTTCAATGAAGGTACTTCTAAGTTTACCCGTAGTAGATTTAAAAGTCCAGAGAAAGATAAAAGAGGCGTTAATTACAACGTTTGGAGGGAAATTTAAAGAGATAATAATTGGAGGAGCTGCTTTCAATATGGAAGCCGAGGCTTTTTTTAGAAAAATTGGATTCCCCTTTACTGTGGGATATGGCATGACAGAATGTGCGCCAATAATAACCTATGCACCATGGGATAATACTAGACTTCACTCTTGTGGAAAGGCGGTAGTTAATATGGAGGTTAAAATTGATTCGGAAGATCCACAAAATATTCCTGGTCAGATTTTATGCCGAGGTAAGAACGTTATGTTGGGGTATTACAAAAATAAGAAAGCTACAGATTTAGTTATTGATTCCCAAGGATGGTTACAAACGGGAGATATTGGAGTGATGGATAGCGATGGGTATATCTATATTAAAGGTCGTTCAAAAAGCATGATACTTGGCCCATCTGGCCAAAACATATATCCAGAAGAGATTGAAAGTGCTATTAACAACATGCCTTATGTAATTGAATCTCTTGTAATAGAAGAGAAAGGCCAACTAGTTGCATTAATTTATCCAGACTTTGAACAGGTTAAAAATGAAGAGGTTTCGGAGAGTGAGTTAGAGCAAAAAATGGAGGAGCTAATGTTCACGATAAATGAAGAGTTGCCAAATTACTGTAAAATACAAGCTGTTAAGATTTTCCCAGAGGAGTTTGAGAAAACACCTAAAAGGAGTATAAAAAGATTTCTTTATCAAAGATCTGAATTATAATTATGGAAGATAAACAAAGACAATTTGACAAAAGCTATTTAGATATGGCTCAAAGATGGGCGCAAAACTCATACTGCAAAAGAAGGCAAGTTGGTGCCCTTTTAGTTAAAGATAGAATGATAATATCAGATGGATACAACGGTACACCTGTAGGATTTGAAAATGTTTGTGAAGATGAGGTTACAGGTAAAACCAAACTCTATGTTTTACATGCCGAGGCAAATGCTATAACAAAGGTTGCAAAATCTGGTAATAGTAGCTCTGGGGCAACTATGTACGTAACTACTGCGCCCTGTTTGGAGTGTGCAAAACTTATAATCCAAGCTGGAATAGTGAGAGTGGTTTATAGAGACAGCTACACTGTCTCAGACGGATTGGACCTGCTTAAAAGGGCGGGTATAGATGTTTTAAATTTTAGTGATTGACCATTTAATTAGGTAAAAGATGTTTGATAATTTTAAGTTAGGCAAATTCACCTCTATAGTTATAATTTTTTTGCTAGGAGCATTATCTTATAAGATTTATACAGGATATACAGATAAAAAAAAGATAGAGGTTACAGCGCTCAAGTGGGATAAGATTATGCTTATACTTAGTCAAATAGACAAAAACTATGTAGATTCTGTAGATTACTCAAAGGTAACGGAAGAGGCTATCCCTTTTATTTTACAAAAGTTAGACCCCCATTCAGTGTATCTATCGCCAAAAGAGTTGCAGAGTGCAGATGAGCAGTTGAATGGTAATTTTGATGGAATTGGAATTCAGTTCAATGTACCTAACGACACAGCAATTGTTATACATGCAATTCCGGGAGGCCCATCTGAGAGAGCAGGGTTATTATCTGGAGATAGATTGGTTAAGGTAGATGAGAGAATAGTAGCGGGGGTTAAGATGAGTCAAGATACGTTGGTTTCACTTTTACGTGGAGAGCAGGGCTCTATGGTAAATGTTTCTGTAAAAAGGATAGGAGTAGAGAAACTTATCTCTTTTGATATAAAAAGGGATAAGATTCCAGTTAAAAGTGTAGATGTCTCTTATATGATAAACGACACTTTGGGATATATAAAGCTATCTAAGTTTACTCGTAATAGTTATAGTGAATTTATAGAGGCATTGAAAAAGTTAGAGGAGAAAGGGCTCACTTCACTTCTTTTTGACTTAAGAGGAAACGCAGGAGGGTATTTCGATCAGGCTCTTCTAATGTCAAATGAGTTTCTTCCCAAAGGTGCACTTATAGTTTATATGCAGGGTAGGCACAGAAGTAGACAAGACTTTTATGCAGATAATAATGGTAAATTTAGGTCTCTTGGTTTGAAGGTCTTGATAGATGAGGGTTCGGCCTCATCAAGTGAAATTTTTGCAGGAGCTATTCAAGATAACGATAGGGGCTTAATAGTTGGAAGGCGTTCTTATGGTAAAGGATTGGTTCAGGAGCCTATCTATTTCTCTGATAACTCTGGTATTCGTTTAACAGTAGCAAGGTTCTACACTCCAACAGGTCGCTCTATACAAAAGTCTTATGAAGAAGATAACTATAGAAATGATATTATTGAAAGGTTTAGACATGGCGAGATGATGAGTGCCGATAGTATAAAATTTAATGACTCTCTCAAATATACAACGCCTTCTGGTAGAGTGGTTTATGGAGGAGGAGGAATAACTCCAGATCTATTTGTTCCAATAGATACAGTTGGGGTGACACCTTTTTTTATAAAGGTATCGAACCTAGGTCTTACTTATAAATTTAGTGCACTTATGGCAGATCTTTATAGAAAGCAGCTAAATAATATAACTAGTTTAAATAGTTTGTCGGACTTTTTTGAAGGAGAAGATTTTGAGACCAAATTTCTAGATTATGCCATTAAAAACGGGGCTAAAGCGCCTGCAGAAGAGTGGAGAGAGAGCAAAGAGGTAATTATGAACCATGTTAAGGCATTTATTGGCAGATATACTCCGTTAGATGATAAAGGCTTCTATCCTGTTCTATTAGAAGTTGATAATGCGGTTAAGAGTGCTATTGAGCAATAAAGCGATAAACTATCTCTCCTGATTGTCTGTTGGGAGCTGTAGAAGAGGCAGTAAATCTAGATGATTTTGCTGCCTTTATTGCATATTCTTGTATACAGTTATCGCTACTAGATCTATCTGGTATAACTGTAGCATTAACTACATAGCCTTTAGGGTTAACTATAATAGCTACAGCTACATCTCCACCAGCTACGCATTTGTATACAGGTATGGGTAAGCTCATAGCCTTTCTCCCTACTAATAAGTAGGAGATAACAGATGGCCCTTTGTAGCTCTCTTCTTTAGCTTTTTCTTTTTTATTGGAAGGGTTGGGAACATCATCTGAACCCATATTAGCTTCTGCCTCTTTTCTAGCAGCATCTAGTTTTTCTTGTAACTCTCTTGCTTCGTTGTAAACCTCAGAGGGGTTTTGAAACCTATCGTCTTTTAGTGCTTCTCCTCTTTTAGATGAGGCGTCGGTAACTACATTTCTTACAGGAGTTCTTCCAGATAAAATATTGTCTAACTCTTTGCTTACCTCTTCTTTCAACTTCTCTTGTCTAGCAAGCTCTTCTATAAGCTCTTCTTTTGTAAAATCAAGAATAAATGAGGTCTCTTCCCGAAGCATGAAATCTATTCTTACTCCTAAGAAAATTATTAAGAGTAGTAGATGAAATGCAATGGTTAAGTATATACCTGCATTATTATCTCTTTTAAACATTATTTTTCGTTTAGTGCCTTCTCTATAGTTGCAAGGAGTATATCAATTGCAACTTGATTATGCCCTCCTTGTGGAACTATAATATCGGCATATCTTTTACTTGGTTCAATGAATTGTAGATGCATTGGTTTTACTGTCTTTTCATATCTCTCCAATACTTTTTCTATAGTTCTTCCTCTCTCTAAATTATCTCTAGTTATAACTCTTCCTAGACGGTCGTCTGCATCTGCGTCTACAAAGACTTTAATATCCATGGTATCTCTTAGGTTGGCACAAGTGAAAATAAGTATCCCCTCTATAATAATTACTTTAGAGGGATTGACTTTAACTGTTTCGGTTTGAGAGCGAGAACAGGTGAGGTATGAGTAGACTGGTTCCTCTATTGCTTTTCCAGACTTGAGGCTCTCTATGTGTTTTATAAGTAATTCAAAATCAATAGAATCTGGGTGGTCAAAATTTAACTCTAGTCTCTGTTCAAGAGGTAGATGGCTATTATCTTTGTAGTAGGAATCTTGGGGAATTACAACAACTTCACTATCAGATAAGATTTTTATAATTTCTCTTACTACAGTGGTTTTTCCAGATCCGGTTCCTCCTGCAATTCCAATTACAAGCATATGCTTTTATTTTAAAATTCAACATGTTTTGGAGAGCGAGGAAATGGTATAACATCTCGTATATTGGTCATTCCAGTAACAAATAGTAGTAACCGTTCAAATCCTAAACCAAACCCAGAGTGAGGTGCTGTGCCATATTTTCTGGTCTCTATGTACCACCACATTGTCTCTATATCCATTTTAAGTTCGGCAACTCTTTTTTCTAATTTTTCAAGAGACTCTTCTCTTTCGGAACCTCCAATAATCTCTCCAATTTTAGGAAATAGAACGTCCATTGCTCTAACTGTTTTGTTATCGCTGTTCTGTTTCATATAAAATGCCTTAATCTCTTTAGGGTAGTCTGTAAGTATTACAGGCTTTTTAAAGTGCTTTTCTACTAGGTATCTTTCGTGTTCACTTTGAAGGTCTACACCCCAAGAGACTGGATATTCAAACTTTTGTCCGCTTTTCATAAGAATATCTACACCCTCTGTATAGGTAAGACGAACAAATTTAGTATTTGCAACTGTATTGAGTCTTTCAATAAGTTCTTTATCGAACATATCGTTAAGGAACTGAAGATCGTCTTTGCAGTTATCTAGAGCATATTGAATAAGATATTTAATAAAATCTTCTGCAAGATCCATATTGTCTGTTATGTCGTAGAATGCCATTTCTGGTTCAATCATCCAGAACTCAGATAGGTGCCTTGGGGTGTTTGAGTTTTCTGCTCTAAATGTTGGGCCAAAAGTATATACTTCCCCTAAAGCAAGAGCGCCAAGCTCTCCCTCTAACTGGCCGCTTACAGTTAAGCTCGCCATTTTGCCAAAAAAGTCTTGGGAGTAATCTATGGCTCCATCTTCTCTCCTAGGTAGATTATTTAGGTCTAGAGTTGTAACTTGGAACATAGCTCCGGCTCCCTCTGCATCTGATGCTGTAATAATAGGGGTGTGTAGGTAGTTAAAGCCTTTGTTATTAAAGTATTTATGGATGGCAAATGCCATTGCATGTCTTATCCTTAATATAGCTCCAAAGGTATTTGTTCTGGGTCTTAAGTGAGCAATCTCTCTTAAGAACTCCATAGTGTGTCCCTTTTTTTGTAGGGGGTATGTGTTAGGGCATGCTGTTCCATATACTTCAACCTCTTTCGCTTGAATCTCTACAGATTGTCCGCCACCTATAGATGCTGTTAAATCGCCTTTTACAGCAATACATGCTCCTGTGGTAATAATTTTTAGTGTCTCGTCATTGAAAATGGAGGAGTCAAAAACTATCTGTATATTTTTAATGGTAGAACCATCGTTTAGAGCAACAAATGAAACCTTTTTATTACCTCTTTTTGTTCTTACCCATCCTTTAGCTATAACAGAACAACCTGGGTCTTTTTTAAGGAGTTCTGCTACTTTAATTCTCTTTTGACTATCTGTTTTCATATTACTACGATAAAATCTTTATTAACTTTTTTAGTTCCCGTTTTCTCTTTTCAATGCAGCTCTAAGAGCTAGCTTTTTAACCCAAACTACAAAAAAACCTGTTAGGATTAAATTTAGTACCAATGCAAGTACAGAAATTATTAATGCAGGTCCACCTATATTATAACTTAATGCTATGAAAATAATACCAGCACCAACTTCGCCTCTTGTGAACATTCCTATAGAGAGAGCTAGGCGCTCCTCTATGAGCCTCTCTCTGTAAAACAAAACTGGAACCATTTTCCCAATATTAGATATGAGCGAAACTATTAAAACGTGAATAATAATCATCCTTGCAGAGATCATAGGCTGGCTTCCAAGAATAGTTGCTCCGCTATTGGCTCCTCCAATAATTGCATACTTACCAATAAATGCTGGCATGCTAAGCCCAACTAAAAGCATGAATAATAAAGAGATACTACTTGTTACTGTTCTTTCCAATTTATTATCTATATGCACATTTTTCATTGCCATCCCAAGGACAAATGCAGGAAGTAAAACCTCTATATGTATCTTCCCATCTTCCCCAAAAAGAGAGGCAGTAATGTAGTCTATGGCCCATATTATCGCAACAATTATAATTGAAAATGTGAGGATGGAGCTCCAGTCTTGTCTTAAGTTTAGCTTTCCCATTTTCTGCCATCCCCAATAAAGTAAGATTGATACTACTATTACAATTACTCCCATCTGCCACTTCATCCCTATCATTGCAATTTGTAGAGGAATCATAAGCAAAATTGTGTCTAAATCGTCAAAAATGGCAAGGACTTGAATTTTTTTATATATCCAGCTTGTTCTAAGCCCTATAGCTGCTAACATTGTGAAAAGAATACCAGCCGAGGTTGGAGCTGCGAAACGGCTAAGTAAAAGACTCTCTTTCCAAGCTTCCCAACTAGTGTTGTACTCCATAGGAAGAAGTATAAGAACATAGTAAAAAGATACTAATATCCATGGTAATGCAGCTGTACCCATGGCAATAAAGTAATCGTTTACATAACTCTTCCATCTTGGTTTGTCAAGCTCAAATTCGCGCCCAACATTAATCATTATATATGCTAAACATATATATAATAATATATTAGTGGTTGATTTAACTGTTTCATAGCTATTTCCTAGAGCAGGAAGTAGTTGTGAGAGAACAAGGCCAATTATCAAAAATAGCGAAAATGAAATTATCTTTTTCATCTTAATTAGTCATTACTGTTAAATAGTATATAATAAGTTGGCGGCAAATTTACTAAATTGGTCTCAATCCGCAATAATAAATTGCTAATGCTCAATTTTCAAAGATTTAGACTCTATGCTTTCGTTTCTACACCTGTCAATTGCTGTTATAATATAGAAATAGGAGCCTCTGTTCAATCTATTTTCGTTTAGTTTAAATTTATTTTGGTCAATAATTTTGACTAGATATTTATTGTTGCTAATATCTTTCTCTACACCTTCTGGGAATCTATAAACAGCGTAGAATTGAGCTTGTTGCATTGGATCTTTACTTTTATCTTCTTTCCAAGTAATTTCCCCTTTGTTATATCTTAGTTTTTTAATGGGTTTAGGTGGAATAGTATCTAAATTTTTATATGCTGGTATTAGTGCAAGCTCTTTTTGGTAGTTTTTAGAGAGAGAGTCTGCTATTCCATCTCTATTTTTGGCTACGCTCCATCCGGGCCACCATACATTTCCATGAACATTTTGCAGCTCTCTAACTAGTTTCATTTTAGCATCGAATTGAGTTTTGGATGGATTGTTTAAGTCTGGTTCTGTAAAAGTACCTATGCTTTGACCTATGTAGAGGTGCCCTTTGGGGTTGTATTTATTCCACCACTCAATAAGTGTTTTATAGTCGGCTGCTGGGTGCCCTATTTTCCAATATAGTTGGGGGACGTTGTAATCTATCCAGCCATTTTTTGCCCATAAAAGAACATCGGCATAAAGTTGATCGTAATTAGATAGTCCATTTGTTTTACTCCCGCTACTATCTGGTGTATCTTTGAGATTACGGTGGATTCCAAATGGGCTAACTCCAAATCTAACCCATGGTTTTAAAGCTTTTATTGTATCGTTTAATGCTTTGATTAGTGTTGTAACGTTGTTTCGCCTCCAATCTCCTTTTTCCCAATATTCAAATCCCTGCTCTTTACTATATTTTGTGAATGAAGCATCGTCATGAAACTCTTCGAATGGGATGGGATAGGGGTAAAAGTAATCGTCAAAGTGAATAGCATCTACATTGTATCTAGAGACTATATCGGCAATTACTTTTACAGTATGAAATATTGATTCTGGCTCTCCTGGGTCAAAGTAGAGCTGTTCGCCATACTTCTTGAAAAGCTCGGGTTTTTTAAAATAGAGGTGATTGGGGTGGAGCTGCTCTGTTTTGTTAGAGGTTATTCTATATGGATTGCACCAAGCATGAAGCTCCATACCTCTTTTGTGGCTCTCTGCAATCATAAATTCTAATGGATCCCAAATATTTTGAGGAGCTTTTCCCTGCTCGCCAGAAAGAAATCTACTCCAAGGTTCAATTTGTGAAATATAAAAAGCATCGGCCTGTGGCCTAACTTGAAATATTACTGCATTTATTCCGGCTTCTTCTAGGGCATCTAAAGTTTCAAGGAGTAACTCCTTTACTTCTTTGGTACTCATTGTTTTAAATTGCTGGT
>JAQVZL010000097.1 GCA_028708215.1 Bacteroidales bacterium | reverse complement strand
CTCGGTGATCCCTTGTGGTTTTGTTTTGCGGAGAGAGAGGGATTCGAACCCTCGATACCTTTCGGTATACTCGCTTTCCAGGCGGGCCAGTTCAACCACTCCTGCACCTCTCCGGTTTTTAGTGATCACTTAATAGTTTTATAGATATATTATCTGAAAAGTAGGCACTCACTAACAGCGTGCAAACATACGAAAAAAAATTAAATTTTGGGAGAGGCACAGCTTTTGCGTAACTTTATGGTATGAATAATTCAATTTTTAATATTGCTGTTTTAATTGATGGCGATAATGCTCAAGCTAAGATTATCAAAGAGATTATAGAAGAGGTCTCTAAATATGGCAAGGTAACTATTAGAAGAATTTATGGAGATTGGACTACTCCTCAAATGAATAGCTGGAAAGATATTTTAAATAATTATTCTATAAGTCCAATCCAGAAATTCAACTACACTACGGGGAAAAATTCTACAGACAGTTCTCTAATAATTGATGCAATGGACATTCTACATGGCCGTGGTGTTCAGGGCTTTTGCATTGTTAGCAGCGATAGTGATTACACAGGTCTGGCAAAAAGAATTCGCGAAGAGGGGCTCTTTGTAATGGGTATAGGTCGCAAAAACACACCAATTGCATTTGTAAATTCTTGCGAAATCTTCACTTTTACAGAGAACTTAATTCAAGAGAACTATTCAGATTCTAGAAAGGAAAAAGCCGAAAATAAACAAGCACAAGAGAAAGCCGAGGATAAAAAGGCTCAAGAGAAGACCGAAGACAAGACACAAGATAAAACTGCAGACAAAAAAGCAGAGAAAGAAAAAACAGCAGCTAAAGCTAAAAGTAGTAGCAAAAAAGAGAGCACTAGTAAGAATGGTAAAAAAAGCGAAACCAAAATCGAGACCAAATCTGAAAAGAGCACCAATAAAAAAACAAACGGAAAATCTGAAAGTAGCACAGATAATAGAGCCGAAGATAGAGTAGACAGCAAAACCGATAGTAAAACAGAGAGTAAATCTGAGAATAAAACAAACAGCAAATCACAAAATTCGGCATATAATAAACACGACTTAAGCGACCACAGTGGATCTACTCAAGTAGATATAAAGCTCATAGATAAAGCATTTGATATCTCTATAAACGAAGAGGAAGAGGCCTATATATCTACAGTAGGAACTTCTCTCAGAAAACTTGACCCTAGCTTTGACTCCCGTACTTATGGGTATAAAACCCTAACTAAGCTGTTTGAAAGCCTTGATAAATACGAAGTTGTCAAGAATTTAGTGAATGGTCTAAATCACCCCCTAGTAAGACTCAAGTAAGACTCAAGTAAAAATAACCCTAAAAAAATTAACATAAATAATTTAACTCTTTATTAAATATTTGGTTTATATTATAAACTGCTTTATATTTGCAATAGGTTTAGATAAAAATAATTCAAATGAAAAAGAATATACATAAATAAATTGCAAGCTAAATCTTGAAAAACATGTTCTAAATTAGATACCTAAAACTCAAATTAAATAAACACATTAGAGCAGACACAGAAAAGGAAGAAAAAGAAATAAATCGCTAGATATTAATTGTATATGCAATAAATCTTAAAATAAATTTAAAACTAAAAAACAATGGAAGAGAAAAAATTAACACAACAAGAGAGTCTAGAGCTCATTTCCAAAATGATAAAAGAGACTCACACTAATATTGAAAAAGGCGGAGGTAATATTTTTCTGCTTTGGGGCTATCTTTGGCTAGTAGTAGCTTTAGTGGTTTATACTGCAATTCTACAAACAGGAGACTATCGAGCTCAATGGCTATGGTTTGCAATGCCAATAATAGGCTACCCTTCAATGTACTTTATGCTCAAGAGACAGGAAAAAATGGCAGTTACTTTTGTAAGCAAAACTATTAGCAAAATATGGATAGTTATGGGAACCTGTGCACTTTTACTTTCACTTTTTATATTAATAAACCCAGCAGCATTCCCCATTCTATTTGTAATGGCTCTAATAATTAACGCAGGAGTTGCACTTAGTGGATTAGTTTTAGAATATAAAATTATTTCAGTTGTAGGTTTCATAGGTATCCTTTTAAGCTTTGCATTACTAATGATTCCAGGAATTAACAAAATTTTAGTATTTGCTATCTTCCCAATAATTATGTTAATTATCCCTGGGCACATTTTAAACTCGGCTCGCAATGTTTAAAGAACTAGACCCCCTACTCCACTCCCAACTACGGCTAGCAATAATGTCTCTATTAATTTCACTTGCCCAGGCCGATTTTGTTTTTTTAAAAGAGAAAACCAACTCAACCTCAGGAAACCTAAGTGTGCAGCTAGATAAATTAAGTGAAGCAGGGTATATAAAAATAGAAAAAGGATACAAAGGGAAAAAGCCACGCACCACCTGCCAAATAACACCACTTGGCCGCAAAGCATTTGAAAACTACTTAGAAGCACTTAAAACCTATTTCTAGCACCTAAAATCTTCCCCAAACTCTCCCAAAGCTTTTAAAAGCTTTGGGAGAGTTTTTTTACTAGAAGTAGAGCTTTTTTAACCTTATTTAGTGATTGAGTGGTGTAACTCATTTTTTTAGTTTTTGCTCTTATTTTTTTAGATAATAAAGTCAATTGACTGCCCATAGTTTTGATAGATTGAGCTATTTCTTGGCCAATTTGAGCGAGTAACTCTCTTTCTCTATCTCTTAAAACCGTTGAGGCTTGCTCTAGCTCTCTCTTTTGAGCTGGAGACAAAGTGCTAGAAAAGCGTTTCTCTTCTACTATTTTTAAGGCATTGCTAATTTCAGATAATTGGGCAACTAATGTATTTTGTTTTTCACTCATAACTAAAGATTTATAGGAATTAATAAAACTTCTCTTAAAATAAGAGAAAATTTATAATAGTTGTAAGCCGCTAATTACCACTCTGCTTCTACTATGTACTTAAACTGCTTTTGTAACATCTCTATATCTTCTATTAAATGAGAGAGCTGCTCAAAAACCTCCCCTGCTTCCTTTTTATTGTACAGACTCTTTGCCAGCTCTTTATGGGTTTTAGCTAAACGGTTAGATGCCGAGATTATGTAGCCTCGGGAGTATGTGAGTTTGCTGCATTGCTCTTTTAATTGAAGATATTTACGGTCATAATCAATTGTGTTAGATAGAGGTGGGGTGGAACTATTAAGGCTCATTAAAAAACTTTTATAATTCAAAGGCAACCCATTTTTCTCGTTCTCTATTAGAGCTGTAAGTTGTGGGCTGCGTAAAGTTTGAACTAACCCCAAAACAAGAGCCTGTACAAGAGTATCGGCCTCACTTACAAAAGCACGCGTGAGCCTGTGTTGTTTGCGCTTAAGCAAAGTCTCGGCACCATAGGCAACTATTTTAGCTGCGCTTTTGGCTACTCCTACTGGTAGCTGCTCTTCAAAAATATTTAGCTTGTTTGTCTCTATAACTAAAGAGTCTATTGCACGCCCCAATGAACGAAATTCAACACCGCGAGACTTCCAACGCCCATCTGATGTAAGTACCTTTAGAGCATATGAATAAGATTTTAGAATCTTAAGCGAAAAATCGCATTTAGAAGCTAACTTCATATCTTGTTCAAAAGCTTCAAAAATAGAGTTGAGCTCATTAATTTTATTCTGTGGGTCACTTAGCGAAGCTGCATAAAAGAGACCTCTCTCCATACGAATCTGGGCAATCTGAGCTAATAAAAGAGAGGGGTATCTATTAAAACTATCGCAAGCATTAGCAAAACTCCCAACTGATTTAATTTGTACTTTAGAGAGGGAACCACAAGAAGTGAGTGATAAGATAACTATTACAAACACTTGACAAGCAAATGAAAAGACTCTGCTTTGTTTTGTTTTCATATATTATGTTATTTTATTAAAGACCTTTACAATGGTATCCAAAAGTGGACAGAGGTGTATTTACCTATCTCTGAGCTAATATTGAGAGCACCTCCTAAAACCTCTACATAAGATTTCGCAATAGGCAAACCTAGCCCAACTCCACTATGCTTCCTAGTTAACTTTACATTTATAACTTCGAAGTAGTTAAAGAGAGACTCAATTTTAGCTGAGTCTATCCCACATCCAGTATCATTTACATAAAAGAAAAGTTTGTCCCCTTCAATATAATTACCTAACTCAATAACCCCCTCTTTAGTAAATTTAAATGAGTTGTCTAATAGTTCAGATAGTATAGTTAAGACCTTATCCTCGTCTGTATTTACAAGAGCTAAACTACCAGGAACTTTCAAGTTCAATTTTAACGAAATCTCTTTTGATACAGATGCTTTGCTAAACTGCTCATATAAACTCTTAAGCAGAAAGTTAACATCTATAGAACTACGGCTTATACTTACAGTACCAGATATATAATTTAAAAACCTGAAGTGAGATTTATGAAACTCTACTAGTTGATTTATCTTAGAATTAGAGATAGCGTGCAACTCTTCAAATTTTTGTTGCAATATCTGTTTTCTTTCCTGGGAAAAATAGAAAAGACCCAAGCTAAATAAAATTACAAAGGAGAAGAGAAGCAAGCCAACCATTAAAGGGAGAGACTTTTT
>JAQVZL010000037.1 GCA_028708215.1 Bacteroidales bacterium | reverse complement strand
TATGTACAAGCCCATCTAAAATCTCCATTGTATCTCCTGCTACTGCTACACATCTTTTTACGTAGTTATCCTTTTTATCTACAGGCCTCACAACAATTGGTCCATACATGTTAATTGTCTGCTTTCTGCCATTAATGCGAATATGGGTATAATAATCTTCTGTAGGTAACTGAGTGAGAACCGTATCGCCATGTGGAAAATTAAAAACAACTATATCGTCATTTTTTACATCTGAGAAACCAGCAAGTCTTCTGTATGGATTCTGTATCCAAGTTAAGTAGGACTCTCCACCAGTAATAGGTAGAACATTATGTACAAGAGGAAAAGAGAGCGGAGTTTGTGAAACCTTAGGCCCATATGAGAGCTTACTAACAAAAAGATAATCTCCTGTCATAAGTGACCTCTCCATAGACGATGTAGGAATCATATACGCCTCAAAGAAAAAAGACTTTATAAAAGTAGATACAATTAAAGCAAAAACAATTGCATCTAACCAATCTAACCATACATTTCTTTTTTCTCCCTCTTTATAACGTTTTTTCCAGAAGGCCCATTTTACTTTACGGGTAATAAAGATATCGAAAATAATAGCAAGTCCTAAAAGGAACCACCAATTTCCAAACCAAATTACCCAAAGCAAATATAAAAGAGCCCAGATACCAAACCTGAACCACTTATTGCCTTT
This sequence comes from Bacteroidales bacterium, assembly GCA_028708215.1. Taxonomy (GTDB): domain Bacteria; phylum Bacteroidota; class Bacteroidia; order Bacteroidales; family UBA932; genus Bact-08. The sequence continues at coordinate 18,439 of JAQVZL010000037.1, read as the reverse complement.
TATCTGGAGAATATCCAACCTAAATCTATTTTACTGAGTTTATAATTGCTTCGAAGGCTTTAGGATTATTCATGGCAAGATCTGCAAGAACCTTTCTGTTCAAACCTACATTTTTTTCAGAGAGTTTACCCATAAATTGCGAGTAATTCATCCCATGTTGCCTTGCTGCTGCATTAATCCTTTGAATCCATAACGCACGAAAAGTACGTTTTTTGTTTTTACGATCACGGTAGGCATAAGTTAAACCCTTTTCATAGGTATTCTTAGCTACTGTCCAAACATTTGCACGTGCAAGAAAATTACCACGTGTTAGTTTTAAAATTTTTTTACGGCGGGCTCTTGAGGCCACCGAGTTTACCGATCTAGGCATACTACACTAAGTTGATTTTAAGAATGCCAGCGCTCTCCTCCAATTGAGAAACTTTTCCTGCTGTACATTCAGATTAATAATAATTGTAATTAAACTACTAAAAGAGACTTAATTCTTTTCTCATCTGAAGGAGAAACTAATGCAGAGTAGGTTAAATTCCTTTTTTGCTTTTTAGTTTTCTTTGTGAGAATGTGACTCTTGTAGGCGTGTTTTCTTTTTACTTTACCTGTTCCGGTAAGCTTAAAGCGCTTTTTAGCACCGGAGTTGGTCTTAATTTTTGGCATTTTTATATTTGATTTAATTAAGATTTACTTTTTCTTTGCTGGAGATAACATCATTATCATCCTTTTTCCTTCTAATTTTGGCATCTGCTCGGCTTTGCCATATTCGTCTAGTTCATATGCAAAACGCAATAGGAGTTTTTCTCCTTGGTCTGCAAAAAGAATAGATCTACCTTTAAAAAAGACAAAAGCTTTAACTTTAAAACCCTCTTCTAGAAATGACTTTGCATGTTTGAGCTTAAATTGAAAGTCATGTTCGTCTGTATTTGGGCCAAATCTAATCTCTTTTATTACAATTTTTTGAGTATTAGCTTTTATCTCCTTAGCTTTCTTCTTTTGCTGATATATAAATTTTTGGTAGTCAATTATCTTACAAACAGGAGGGTCGGCCTTAGGAGAAATCTCTACAAGATCTAACTCCATCGACTCTGCCATTTTGATTGCCTCTAATGTTGAAAATATTCCTGGGTTGGGTATATTGTCTCCTACAACCCTAACTGTTGGGTTAGTAATGTCATTATTCATCCGTGGTCCATCATCGGCTCTTCCTGGCATATTTCTTCTGCCATAATTTCTTCTACCTGACGGTGAACTATTTGTTCTTTTAACAAATCCTCCGGAACGAGGTTTAAATGGTGTTGCGATAAGCTATTCCTCCTATAATTTAATTAATAATCTATTTTACATCTATTTGAGCTTTAATCTCTTCTTCAATCATGGTAACGAAATTTTTGGCGCTCATTTGGCCCTTATCTCCCTCTCCTTGTCTTCTAACAGAGATCATATTACTCTCATTCTCTTTTTCACCAACAATAAGGAGGAATGGAACTCTTTTTAGCTCATTCTCCCTGATCTTCTTACCTATAGTCTCGTTACGGTCGTCTACGGAGGTGCGAATATCGGAATTATTCAAGAAATCTGCAACTTTTTTTGCGTAATCGTTGAATTTCTCACTTATTGGTAATATTACAGCCTGCTCAGGTGTGAGCCATAATGGGAATTTTCCACCTGTATGCTCAATCAAAACTGCAATAAACCTCTCCATAGATCCAAAAGGAGCTCTATGAATCATAACAGGCCTATGTTTGTTATCGTCTGCTCCTACATAGTCTAAATCGAATCTCTCTGGGAGGTTGTAATCTACCTGAATAGTACCAAGCTGCCACTTCCTTCCAATAGCATCTTTAACCATAAAGTCAAGCTTAGGGCCATAAAAAGCAGCCTCGCCTGTCTCTACTACTGTGCTTAACCCTTTTTGAGCTGCTGCTTTAATAATTGCACTCTCTGCTTTATCCCAATTCTCATCTGAACCTATATACTTCTCTTTGTTATTTGGGTCTCTCAGTGAAATTTGAGCGGTATAGTCTTTAAAGTTTAAAGTTCTAAATATATAGAGAACAATATCAATTACTTTAATAAACTCCTCTTCTAGCTGGTCTGGTCGGCAAAAGATATGAGCATCGTCTTGTGTAAAGCCTCTTACTCTAGTTAAACCGTGGAGCTCGCCACTTTGTTCATATCTATAAACTGTTCCAAACTCGGCGAGTCTCAAAGGCATATCTTTATAAGACCTAGGTTTAGTTTTATATATCTCACAATGGTGAGGGCAATTCATTGGTTTGAGTAGAAACTCCTCTCCCTCTTGAGGTGTGTGAATTGGCTGGAAAGAGTCTTCGCCATATTTAGCATAATGGCCAGATGTTACATAGAGCTCTTTCTGTCCAATATGAGGAGTTATAACAGGTAAATAACCATGTTTTTTCTGTACATCTTTAAGAAAATTCTCTAATCTCTCTCTTAACATAGCTCCCTTTGGTAACCATAAGGGTAAGCCTTGCCCTACTCTTTGAGAAAAAGCAAATAGCTCAAGCTCTTTACCTACTTTCCTATGGTCTCTCTTTTTAGCCTCTTCTAGCATTACTAAGTATTCATCTAGTAGTTTTTTCTTAGGGAATGTTATTCCATAAATTCTAGTGAGCATTTTGTTGTTCTCATTTCCTCTCCAGTAGGCGCCTGCTATAGAGGTGAGTTTTATTGCTTTTATAACGGAAGTATCGGCAAGATGTGGCCCCCGGCAAAGATCTGTAAAAGATCCACTTGTGTAAAAAGAGATTGTTCCATCTTCTAAATCTTTTATTAGTTCACACTTATATTCATCTCCCTTCTTAGAGTAGATGTCCATAGCTTCTTCTTTAGAGATCTCTTTTCTTACAAATGTCTGCTTCTCTCTTGCGAGCTCAAGCATTTTATCTTCAATTTTCTTGAGATCTGCTTCTGTAATTTGTCTGTCTCCTGTGTCTACATCATAATAGAACCCAGTCTCAATAGAGGGGCCAATTCCAAATTTAATACCTGGATAAAGTAACTCTAATGCCTCTGCCATAAGGTGCGAAGAGGAGTGCCAAAAGGTGCTTTTTGCCTCTTGGTCTTCCCACTTATGCAACTTTATAGTTGAGTGGTCATTAATAGGTCTATTTATATCTGTTACTTCTGAATTAACTGTAGCAGCAAGAATATCTGACGCTAACCTAGGGCTAATTGAACTGGCTATTTCAAAAGGAGTAACTCCTTTTTCATATTGACGGACTCCACCATCTGGGAAAGTAATATTAATCATATAGTAGTACATTTCTTGTTAACTTGCAAAAGTAAAAATAATTTTAATAAAATCTAAATTTTGTACAAATACATATTTTATCTAAATTTGACAAATTAAAATACAACAATCAACCCTGAAAACCAAATAATTATGCAATCAAACAGATGGAGCTCAGCCGCTACTAATGGAATTTTACTTGCTTTAATAACCATTATAAGCGTTCTCATACAAGCCGTATTTGAACCAACTAACAAGATAATTAACTTTGCTATCTGGGCAATAAAAACTGTAGGTAGTATCTGGCTTCTCTACTACTTTATTAAAGAGTATGCTAAGCATTTTAATAAATTTACCTATAAAAATGGATTTCACTACGGCTTCTTAGTTGCTTTTTTCTCTTCTATACTTTGTGCCGCATATATGTTCTTGCACTATGCCGTAATATTCCCAGATTCTATAGCTGCTCAAACAGATCAAATAATGGAAATGATGGCCTCTACCAATCCAGAAGGGATGGATGCATTTGAAAAGATGATTCCAATGATGCCTCAAATTATTTTTATCTCTACATTTATATACAACACAATTATTGGTCTTATTGCCTCTGCCATAATGGCAAACTACACTAAAAAAGGTTCGTTTTTTGACGAGCCATCCAACTTATAAGTAACATGGATTTATCTATTGTAATATCTGTTCTAAATGAAGAAGAATCTCTTAGAGAACTCATCCCGTGGATAAAGCAAGCATTGGAGGGAGAAGACTTAGAGTATGAGATTATCATTATAGATGATGGAAGTACAGATAGGTCTTGGACTGTTATTGAGCAACTTGCAAACGAATATCCAATAAGAGCTATCTCTTTTCGCCGTAATTATGGCAAATCTGCAGCACTCTATTGTGGGTTTGAGATGGCACAGGGGAGCTATGTTGTTACCATGGATGCAGATCTTCAAGATAGCCCAGAAGAGATTCCTGCAATGATAAAAATGATTAAAGATGAGGGTTACGATTTAGTTTCTGGCTGGAAAAAGAAAAGACACGATAATTTTTTCAGCAAAAACATTCCGTCTAAAATTTACAATGCTACAGCAAGAAGGGTTACAAAAATAAAGCTTCACGATATGAATTGTGGGCTTAAAGCATATAAAAGAGAGGTTGTAAAAAACATTGAAGTATACGGTGAGATGCACCGTTATATTCCCTATCTCTCTAAAAATGCTGGCTTTTCAAATATAGGGGAAAAGGTTGTTACTCACAAAGCTAGAAAATTTGGAAAAAGCAAATTTGGTATGAATAGGTTTATTAATGGTTTTTTAGATCTATTGTCTTTGTGGTTCCTCTCTCGCTTTGGGAAAAAACCCATGCATTTTTTTGGGTTAATAGGCTCACTTACATTTATTATAGGAGCTGGGACATCTCTCTATCTAATAGTTCAAAAAATAGTAACCCAATCTAAAGGACTACCTTTTAGAGCAGTTACAGACCAGCCTCTTTTTTACATCTCTTTGGTAGCACTAATTATAGGTATGCAGCTGTTTTTATCTGGCTTTATTGCAGAATTAGTTAGCAGAAACAGCAGTGAGAGAAATAATTATAAAATTAAAAAAAGATTATAGCTTAGTAATTATTTCATTTTTTTTCGTACTTTTGGGAAAAACAAATAAACTATGAAAACTTATTCATTTCCTAGCGTTTATGAATCTACATTAAGAGATTTCGCTACAAATAACGACCCTATTCTTGGCTTCTCTAAACTAAAGTATGACGGTTCAGATTACCTTGTTGGTTTACAAGCCTTAAATGAAGGAATATCGCCTCATAAAATAATAAATCCTTCACCAGATGAGCTAGATTACAAGGTAATAAGCCAATCTGCTCTGCTGCTGGCTAGCAATTCATTACAAACAGATGTTAAAAATGGGAAAACACCCAAATTGATTATAACAAGTGGGTTTCCAAATGCAACTTTTCAATTCAACAAAGATGAGGCAATTAAATATTTTAAAAATGACAAACTCATCACCTATTTTAAAGTAGACGAAGATGGAACTCAAAACTACGAGCAGAGAGTTGTCTCTATAAAAAATGTAAACATTATTCCTGAACTAGTTGGATGTGATACTGCTGTAAGAAACGGAGAGAGCCCTATAGATGGTAGTTTCATTCTAATAAGTCTTGGATATGGAACATGCGAAGGAGTGCTAAGTACTCCAAATGGGTTAAGTGCAAGAACTCTTTTTAGCACACACGGTATTAGTTATCCTGTAAATCTTTTTACTCAGGAACTCTCTAAACATACGTACCTACAAATGCGCACAGAGCACCAGATAGACCATCTCTTTAGTAAAGGGTTTATGTTTGTTAACCGAAAGAAAAAAGACTTTACTAATGAGAAAAAAATAGCTTTAGAGATGTATTACAACAACGTTGTATCTCCTACTATAAGAAGATATATTTCAGATCAAGATTTTGAATCATGTAATAAAATTGTAATAGCCGGCGGCGGTGCTTTACACAAAGATATAATAGATCTATTCAACCAAGAGTTTGGAGAGATTCTTACAGTTCATATTTATGAAAATCCAGATAAATGTGCAGCAAATGGATATGCATTATATTCAAAAACAAACTACAATTTAAACATGAAAGAGAATCTTTACTCTACAGATGACCCAGATGATTTAGTTTTTTTAGGAATGGATCTGGGGAATGCTAGTACTTCTGTATCTATCATTAAAAATTAATACGCAAATTTTTACATTTACATTATTATAAACTATAAAAAAGAGGCTATCAATAATAGATAGTCTCTTTTTTATATACTACACTGTAGATAATAGCACTACTTTTCTTCTGACTCTGCTAGCGTTTTTAAATTCGCTTCAAACTCCTCTTCTGTTATTATTCTACAAGAGCCGTTATATACCCCACCCTCTTCTATAAAAACTTTATTACAGGCAATTTTACCTTTAAAACTACCTGTTTTTCTTAGACCAAAATACTCTCTAATTAAAACTTTCCCATCCATTTTCCCCCACACATCACAACTCTTTGCTACAGCATCTCCTATAAGTTGAGCAGAATCGCCAATTACAAGCTTTCCTGTTGTAGTTATTTTACCCTCAAAAAAACCATCAATACGAATATCTGAATTAGAAGTAAGAGTTCCATGAAACTCAGACCCCAAAGCTATTCTATTAACATCATTTATTTGAGAAGAAACTTCATGTTTAGACATTTGCTTTAATTTTATATATGAATAACTCTATTATGAACCACAGAAGCTGCCTCCATTATTGCCTCACTCATAGTTGGGTGTGGATGAATTGATTGAATAATATCTTTAGCTGTAACCCCTTTTGTTCTACCCACTACAATTCCTGAAAGCATCTCTGTTACATTTGCACCTATTAGATGAGCACCTAAAATAGTATCGTCTTGGGGGTTAATAAGTAGCTTAACAAACCCATCCCTCTCTCCAGATGCCGAGGCTTTTCCAGAAGCAGTAAATGGGAACTTTCCTACTTTATACTCAATACCTTTCTCTTTGAGGGCCTTCTCTGTACTTCCAACAGATGCAATCTCTGGAGAAGTATAAATGCATGCAGGTACATTTCCATAATCTAAAGGAAGAGGGTCTAAACCTGCAATTTTCTCTACACAGCACTCTGCCTCGGCAGATGATACATGAGCAAGAGCTGGCGTTGCAATAACATCTCCAATAGCATAAATTCCGTGTACATTAGTAGAGTAAAAATCATCTACAACAATTTTCCCTTTTTCAACTTTTACTCCCAACTCCTCTAAACCCAAGTTTTCTACATTTGAAACAACTCCAACAGCACTCAACACCTTCTCTACCTCAATAATCTCTTCTCCTTTCTTTGTTTGAACTGTGACTTTACAGTTTTCTCCACTAACATCTACCTGTTTAACTTGAGCAGAAACCATAACTTTAATACCCATTTTTCTAAATGAACGACTAAGCTGGGCCGAAACCTCATGGTCTTCTAACGGAACAACAGATGAAAGGTACTCTATAAGATGAACCTGAGAGCCCATTAAGCGATAAAAATATGCAAATTCACTTCCAATGGCACCCGAGCCAATAACTGCTATGCTTTCTGGTATAGTCTCTGGGGTTAATGCGTGGCGGTAAGAGATAATCTTTTCTCCGTCTATAGGAGCAAACGGGAGGGAATTAGCTCTTGCACCTGTTGCAATTATAATGTTCTTTGCTTTATAAATCTCTTTTTTACCCTCTTGGTCTAAGACTTCTACCTCTCCCTCTTTTACAATTCTACCAAATCCATTAATTACAGCTATCTTATTTTTTTTAAACAGATAATCTATCCCTCGGCTCATTCCAGCAGCAACATTACGGCTTCTCTCTACTACTTTAGTAATATTTGGAGTAACCTCGCCTGATATCTCAAAGCCATACTCTGCTCCCTTTTGAGCATAATGCAAGGCTTGAGCACTTTTTAATAGAGCCTTTGTTGGGATACAACCCCAGTTCAGACAGACCCCCCCCATTTCTGATTTCTCTACTACTGCAACACTTAGCCCAAGTTGAGCTGCTCTAATTGCAGCAACATAACCACCTGGCCCCGATCCAATTACTATAATGTCATACATATCTAACCTTCAATTTATTAAAACATAAATAACTTTTGCAAAATATTACTGATTTGCTCCATGGCAATTTTTATACTTTTTACCACTACCACATGGGCATGGCTCATTTCTACCAACTTTCTTCTCTACACGTACGGGTGCCTGCGATTTTGGCTCACCAGAAGATGTCACTAAATCTTTTCTAGATGTTTGCAAGTTAGAAAGATCTGCCTTTTGCCTCTGTTCTTGGCGTAATTTTGCAGGATCTTTCTCTACATCTCTAAGGGGAATGTGCGCTTTAAGCAAGAAACCTAATACGTCTTTATTAATTTTATCTAGCATTACTTGGAAAAGCTGAAAACTCTCGAACTTGTAAATGAGTAATGGGTCTTTCTGCTCATAAGTGGCATTTTGAACAGATTGTTTAAGATCGTCCATCTCTCTTAAATGCTCTTTCCAATATTCATCTATCATCATTAAAATTATACTCTTACTCAGTGAGCGAGCAATTTCACGACCATCTGTATCGTATGCTTTTTTTAGATTTACTACAGCCTGTATTACTTTGCTACCATCACTTACTGGTATTGCAATATTATCATAAGTAGCACTTTGTGTTTCGTAAACCTGCTTAATAATAGGCCAAGATTGAGCAACTAGCGCATCTACTCTTCTTTTATAATCGCCTTTAATTTTTTCTATTAGCTTCTCTGTTACCTTATCTGAGGTCTCGTTCTCAAAATAATCTTGGTCTATACCAGGCTCAACAGAGAATTGTCTAATAATTTCAAAAGAGAACTCTTCATAAGAGAGATTTCCATGAGTGTTCTGAACCACAGACTCACAAAAATCTGTCATCATATTTTGAACATCTACATCTACTCTCTCTCCATAGAGAGCATTTCTACGGCGAGTATAGATAACTTCCCTTTGAGAGTTCATAACATCGTCATACTCAAGTAATCTTTTTCTTATGCCAAAGTTATTTTCTTCTACTTTTCTCTGAGCTCTTTCAATAGATTTAGAGAGCATTGAGTGCTGCAAGACCTCTCCCTCTTTCATTCCCATCTTATCTACCATTCCGGCTATCCTTTCAGAACCAAAGAGTCTCATAAGATCGTCTTCTAAAGAGACAAAAAAAGCAGACGAACCTGGGTCTCCTTGACGTCCAGCACGCCCTCTTAACTGACGGTCTACTCGTCTTGAATCATGCCTTTCTGTACCAATAATAGCTAAACCTCCAGCCTCTTTAACGCCTGTGCCTAACTTAATATCGGTACCACGTCCAGCCATATTTGTTGCAATTGTAACTGCACCAGGAGCTCCAGCCTCGGCAACTATATCTGCCTCTTTTGCATGCTGTTTTGCATTTAGAACATTGTGCTTAATACCTCTGATTTTTAACATCCTGTTCAACAACTCAGATACCTCAACAGAAGTAGTACCAACTAAAACAGGCCTTCCTGCCTTTGTTAGCTCAACAACTTCGTCAATAACAGCATTGTATTTTTCCCGTTTAGTTTTGTAGATCATATCTTCCATGTCCTTCCTTACAATAGGTCGGTTGGTAGGTATAACTACTACATCTAACTTGTAGATAGACCAAAACTCACCCGATTCTGTCTCGGCAGTACCAGTCATACCAGCAAGTTTATGATACATCCTAAAATAGTTCTGGAGAGTGATAGTTGCAAAAGTTTGAGTTGCAGCCTCTACCTTAACCATCTCTTTTGCCTCAATTGCCTGATGCAAACCATCTGAATAACGCCTTCCTTCTAAGATCCTACCAGTCTGCTCATCTACAATTTTAATTTTATTGTCCATAACAACATACTCAACATCTTTCTCAAACATTGTATATGCTTTCAACAGCTGATTTACAGTATGGACTCTTTCACTTTTTATAGCATAGTCGCTCAGAATGGAGTCTTTTGTAGTGAGCTTCTCTTCTGGACTAAGGTCGCTTTTCTCTAGTTCAGAGATCTCTGTGCCTATATCTGGAAGAATAAAAAACTTATTGTCACTTACATTCTTTGCAATAAGCTCATGCCCCTTATCTGTGAGGTCTACAGATCTCTGCTTCTCGTCAATAACAAAGAATAGATCGTCTGTAACTAGATGCATAGCCTTATTGTTATCTTGCATATAGAAGTTTTCGGTTTTAAGAAGAACCTGCTTCATTCCTGGCTCACTCAAATATTTTATAAGCGGATTATACCTAGGTAATCCTTTATGAGCTCTAAGCAGTAACTTACCTCCCTCCTCTTCTTTCCCCTCTTTTAAAAGAATTTTAGCTTGATTTAAAAGTTGGGTAACTAAAGATCTTTGAGCGCTATATAACTTTTCTACTATTGGCTTATACTCGTTAAACTCCTGCTCATCTCCCTTTGGTATAGGGCCCGAAATAATTAAAGGAGTTCTAGCATCGTCAATTAAAACAGAGTCTACCTCATCTACAATAGAATAGTGATGCTTTGTTTGAACTAGATCTTCTGGGTTTATAGCCATATTATCTCTCAAATAATCAAAGCCAAATTCATTGTTTGTACCAAAGGTAACATCTGCAAGATAAGCTGCTCTACGAGCCTCACTGTTTGGTTGATGTTTGTCTAAACAATCTACTTTTAATCCATGAAACTGGTAAAGAGGGCCCATCCATTCAGAGTCACGTCTAGAGAGGTAGTCGTTTACAGTAATTATATGAACTCCCTTTCCTGCAATAGCATTTAAGAATACTGGTAATGTAGCTACTAAAGTTTTTCCCTCGCCAGTAGCCATCTCGGCAATTTTACCCATATGAAGAGCAACTCCTCCTATAAGCTGCACATCGTAGTGAACCATATCCCACACAATCTTACTTCCGCCAGCCATCCAGCTATTGTGCCAAATAGCATTATCACCTTCTATTGTTACAAAATCACGCTCTGCTGCCAAGTTTTTATCGTAGTCACTTGCAGTGACAACTATAGTTGAATTCTCTTTAAACCTGCGTGCTGTAGATTTCATTACAGCAAAAGCATCTGGGAGTATCTCCAGTAAAACCTCTTCAATTGATTGATCTATGCTTTTTGTTAGTTTATCTACTTCTGAAGCGAGCTCCTCTTTCTCTCTCACATCTATCATAACATCTTCTAGCCTCTCTCGCAAAGATTTTTTTCTCTCTTCTTGAGCAGCGACTCTATCGGCAACAACTCTCTTCAGTCTTAAGCTCTCGGCACGGAGTTGGTCATTAGATAACTTATCTACTCTTTCATATGCCTCTATTGTTTTGTCTACATAGGGCTGAATCTCTTTTATATCTCTTTCCGATTTTGTGCCAAAAAATTTCTTAAGCACATCTGTAATAAATGCCATTCTATTATTCTATTTAAATTACTGCTAATTTTGCAAATTAAGTTACTCCTAATGTGCAAAGATAAAAAAAATGGAAGAATGATTTACATTTGCACCAATAAGTAATTGTATGAAAAGAGAAATAGTTAAAACAGCAGATGGCTCATTTACTTTAAGAGAAGAGAATTCTCAAGAGTGTTTTCACTCAACTAATGGCGCCTACACAGAGAGCATGCACATTTTCATAAAAAATGGTCTAAAGTACTATTTAGATAAAATCCTAGATAATAATAGCCAACAAACTCATGTAAACATACTTGAGATAGGGTTTGGGACAGGGCTAAATTGTATATTAACTGCTGTTTCTCTAGAACATTACCCCAATATTACAACAAACTATAACACAATAGAAAAGTACCCATTGACTATAGAAGAGTTTGAACAACTAAATTACAAAACTATTATTGATCAAAAATTCCATGCTTTCATAAAAAAAATACATTTATGCAACTGGAATAAAAGAGAGAAAATTACAGATAGGTTCTTTTTAAATAAAATTGAAGGAGATCTTAAAGAGCTACATATTAAAAAAGAACAACTTTTAGAGAGAAATTCCATAAATGTAGTCTATTTCGATGCCTTCTCCCCAAATATAGACCCTACACTATGGAGTAAAAAAATATTTAAAAATCTATTTGAATTAATGGATAATAATGCTGTTTTGATAACCTACTCTGCAAAAGGAGATGTAAAAAGAGCATTAAGAGAGGCAGGTTTTAATGTGACGCGCAAAGCTGGACCTCCAGGAAAAAGACATATAACTATAGCTAGAAAGCTACTTTTCAACTAATTCAATTCGGTACATTTTTGGCCAATACTTACCTGTTAGATAGATCCCTTTGTTAATGGGGTTGTATGCTATTCCATTGAGGACATCTGTGTTTGATTTTCTTAGCTTTAAAGGCAATAGATTTTTACAATCTACAGTAGCGGTAACGTTTCCGCTTTTAGGATCTATAATAACTATTGTTTCACTCCCATAAAGGTTAGCCCAAATAGAGCCATCTATATACTCCAGCTCATTTAACTCAGATACTTTTTTTCCATTAAGAGTAACCTCAACTTTAGAGAGCTCTCTAAATGTGTTTGGATCGTGAAAAAAGAGAAATGAGGAACCATCTGTAGAGATTAGAGACTCTCCATCTGTTGTAAGCCCCCATCCTTCACGAATATTAAATAACTTACCTACCTGCTTAAAGCTCTTAACATCGAATACTAACACCTCTCTCTCCATCCATGTTAAAAGATAGATTCTATCGTTAAAAACAACAGCCCCCTCGGCAAAATAATTTTTTGCTAAATTAAAGCCTCTAACAGCTCTTCCTGTTTCAATATCTACCTCTCTAAAGAAAGAGGCACCATATTGACCAGAACTCTCATATAACTTACCCTTATGAAAGAAAAGACCTTGGGTATATGCATTTATATCGTGGGGCAAAACCTCTACAACTTTTACAGAATAGTCTTTCACTTTTTGATTTTTAGCATCGGAAACAATATTGCCCAATAACATGGCAAAAAAGATAAATAGATATTTAAAAGTACTCTTAGACATTTTACTCCACAAAATTATTTTTTATTTTTATAATCCATTGCATACTTTACTAAAGAGACAAAAAGCGGGTGAGGATTTTCTGGGGTACTCTTAAGCTCTGGATGAAACTGTACTCCAATAAAAAATGGATGCTCTGGTATTTCCATTATCTCTACCAATCCAGTATCACTATTTTTCCCTGTTGCAACCAACCCAGCTGTGCCTAGCATATCTACATATGTGTTATTCACTTCGTAACGGTGCCTGTGCCTTTCAGATATCTCTAGTTTACCATATATTTCATGAGCTAAAGAGCCTTGCTCTATCTTGCAACTGTAGGCCCCCAGCCTCATTGTTCCCCCTTTAGTTGTATGAGACTTTTGATCTTCCATAAGGTCTATTACAGGGTTTTTTGCATTAGTTTTAATCTCTGTAGTCATAGCATCTTCAAGTTTTAAAACAGTTCTTGAATACTCAACTACTGCCATTTGCATGCCAAGGCAAATACCTAAAAATGGAATTTTATTCTCCCTTGCATATTTAACAGCTGCAATCTTCCCCTCAATACCTCTCTCTCCAAACCCTGGAGCTACTAAAATTGCATCCATTTTACCCAAAATTTCGGCTACACTAGAATCTGAAACATTCTCGCTATGAATACTGTGCACATTAACTTTACACTCATTTTCTGCTCCTGCATGAATAAAAGACTCTAGAATAGATTTATATGCATCTTGTAACTCTACATATTTACCCACCATTGCAATATTAACCTCATCTGTAGGGTTAAACAATCTACTTAAGAAAGATTTCCATTTTGTCAATTCAGGAGCATTATTAATGGCAGGAAGCTTAAATTTCCTTAGAACTAATTCATCTAGCTTCTCTTTAACCATTAGCAAAGGAACTTCGTATATGCTTTTAGCATCTATAGACTCTATAACAGCATTGAGCTTAACATTGCAAAAAAGAGCCACCTTTTTCCTTATCTCTGAAGGCAAAGGATGTTCTGTTCTACAAACAATAACATCTGGGTGAACTCCGTTTTGCTGGAGCATTCGCACCGAGTGTTGAGTAGGCTTTGTTTTAAGCTCCTTTGCTGCTCTTAAATAAGGGACCAGAGTGAGATGTATAACCAAGCAATCTTCATCTTCTAGCTCCCACTGTAATTGACGAACTGCCTCTACAAAAGGAAGAGACTCAATATCACCAACAGTACCCCCTAGCTCTGTAATTACAACATCGTATTTACCAGACTTGCCAAGTAGCAACATGCGCCTTTTAATCTCGTCTGTTATATGAGGAACCACCTGTACAGTCTTTCCAAGATATGCCCCCTGCCTCTCTTTGTCAATTACATTCCGGTATATTTTACCAGAAGTAATATTATTTGCTTTGCTGGTATAGACATTTAAAAAACGCTCGTAATGACCTAAGTCTAAATCTGTCTCGGCGCCATCTTCGGTAACATAGCACTCCCCATGCTCATAGGGGTTAAGTGTGCCAGGGTCTACATTAATATAAGGGTCAAACTTTTGGATAGTTACAGATAAACCTCTAGATTGAAGCAACTTAGCTAAAGAAGAAGCAATAATACCTTTTCCTAGAGAAGAGGTAACTCCTCCCAAAACAAATACATATTTGGTACTCATAAAACTTATTTTGGATTGTAATACAGGGGTACAAAGATAGTATAAATGAGTTGTTTTTTATAATTTTATTTTAATTTGAGCCTCTGTATGTTAACTTTGTATTACTCTGGTTTTATAATAATCTAAAAAGATAAGTTATGCGTAATTGTATAGAAAAATTTAGGGTGAAAAATTATGAAGTAGATCATAATGGTTTTTTCAAACCCTTCTCTTTTTTAAATCATGCTCAAGAGATGGCAAATGTACATGCACAATCTCTTGGCTTTGGATACGACAACCTAATAGCCTCTGGCGTTGTATGGGTACTCTCACGCATACACGTAAAATTTGACAGACTACCTCTTTGGAAAGAAGAACTATCAATAGAGACTTGGCATAAAGGAAACGATAGACTTTTTGGTTTTAGAGACTACTCGGTTAAAGATAAAAGAGACATAGAGATAATTTCTGCAACTAGCTCTTGGCTTATTATAGATTACAAAACACGCAAGCTCCAGCGAATAGAGACTCTTATAGGGAATGAATTTAAAGGAGCTCTAGCCAAACATGCAATTGAAGAACCTGCTAGTAAAATAGCTAAGCCATCTCAATTAAAATTATGTAACAGCAAAGTAGTCTCAATATCAGATATAGATATTAACCAGCATACCAATAACGCCCGTTACCTTGAGTGGGCAATAGATTCAATAGACCCAGAAATATCTACAAAGGCTAAAATAAAGGAGCTCTGGATGAACTTCAATAATGAATCATTACTAGGCGAAAAAATTGAACTTTATTATAATCAACAAAAAACGCAAGACTCATCTTTAGAGATATATGTAGAGGGAAAAAGAGAGAACATCTCCATTTTTCAAGTAAAAATTATTAGCTAAAAACTCCCTCTGAGCAATATCAAAATTTTGATTATTTTTGTAGCCTAATTTCTATCACATATATATAACAGCAAACATTATGTCATTTTCTATTAGAGAAGCAACTCCCACAGACAATCAACTTATATTTGATTTTATCAATGAACTAGCCCATTATGAAAAATTAAGCAACGATGTTACAGCTACGCCAGAAATACTATATGAATCTCTCTTTGTTAAGAAGCAGGCCGAGGTGCTTATTGGTGAAGAAGATGGAAAAGCAGTAGGATTCGCTCTCTTCTTTCACAACTTTTCTACTTTTAAAGGGAGAGCCTGTCTCTATCTAGAAGATGTTTTTATTAGACCAGAACAGAGAGGAAAAGGTTATGGAAAAGCGCTACTAAAAAAGATGGCCTCAATTGCAGTAGAGAGAAAATGTGATCGCTTTGATTGGGCTGTACTCAACTGGAATAAACCTTCAATTGAATTCTATAAAAGCATAGGAGCAGAACCAATGGATGAATGGACTGTCTTTCGCCTTACAGGGGAGGCTCTTAACAAACTGGGTAGCTGATTTGTCTTATACTAAAATAGGTTTACACACAAATTCAGTTCGGTTCTTAATACGCTAAAAAATCTCTGTTATAGCTATAACTTAGACCCCTAGTTTTTAATCTTGAACAAGGCTCTACTTCTCTAATTATAAATGATATAACCCTGTATTTTTTCTATTAAACAATAGTTACTGGCTTTACAATTTATGAAAATAAAAAAATCTCATATGATCCTCAAATTGTTTGTTACCCACCTTTTTTTTGTTCGTGATCCACAATAGGGGCTTACAAACAAAAAAAGAGAAGCAATTGAATGCTTCTCTTTACTAGTAGCGGAGACAGGACTCGAACCTGTGACCTTCGGGTTATGAGCCCGACGAGCTACCAACTGCTCCACTCCGCGGTGTATTTCTGTTTTTTCTGAATATATCTTCCGAAACAGGAGTACAAAGATAAGGCAATAATTGCCACTATCCAAATTTTATTTTTTCAAACCCTTAAAAAACTCAATGAGCTCTTCTATCTTTAAAGTTTTTTGCTCCCCTGAATTTAACTCTTTAAGGTTAACGGTTCTGTGAGCCATTTCGTTCTCTCCTGCTATTACAATATAGGGTATAGAACGCTTAGTGGCATAATCGAACTGCTTTTTGAGCTTAGCCTTATTAGTATATATCTCTGCTACTACTCCAATTTGTCTTAGTTGCATTAATATTGGGATAATATACTCCTGCTCTGCCTCTCCAAAGTTTGCAAAAAGCAATTGAGTGCCAGCTTGAGCCTCCTCTGGGAATTTATCTAAAGTTAATAGTACATCGTAAATTCTATCTGCTCCAAAAGAGATTCCTACTCCCGATACATCTGGCAATCCAAAGATACCTGTAAGGTCGTCGTAACGGCCGCCTCCACAAATGCTACCCATCTGAGCATCTTTTGCTTTAACTTCAAAAATTGCTCCTGTGTAGTAGTTTAGCCCTCTAGCTAAAGATAAGTCTAACTCTACCTCCTGCTCAACTTGGGCTAGTTTTATATATCTAAAAAGAGTAGCTAGCTCATCTAAACCTTGTAACCCAACTACAGAGCTCTCTAGTATAGGACGCATTGCATCTATCTTCTCTTCTGTAGTACCTTTAAGCTCTAAAATAGGCTCTATTGCCTCTATTGCTGCACTATCTATACCTCTAGAAAGAAGCTCGTTTTTAACCTGTGCAAGCCCTATTTTATCAATTTTATCAATTGCTATTGTAATATCTATAAGCTTATCTGGATGGCCTATCACCTCTGCTATTCCTAGAAGTACTTTACGGTTATTAATTTTGATAACAACATTTAGCCCTAACAGACGGAATACTTCATCTGT
The DNA here is from genome assembly GCA_028708215.1 of Bacteroidales bacterium. GTDB lineage: Bacteria > Bacteroidota > Bacteroidia > Bacteroidales > UBA932 > Bact-08. The sequence goes on along the minus strand of JAQVZL010000037.1, from coordinate 1,225 downwards.
AATTTGTACTAGTTCGAGTTCGTTCAAAAGAGAGTCGCTTCCAATAACATCTACATCACATTGGTAAAACTCTCTATATCTACCTTTTTGAGGCCTATCGGCTCGCCATACTGGCTGAATCTGATATCTTTTAAAGGGAAAGACCAATTCATTCTGATGTTGAACAACAAAACGTGCAAAAGGCACTGTAAGGTCATACCTCAACCCTTTTTCACACACTTTAAGTGATAGAGAGTTGCTATTTTCCAACATTTGAGGCTCAACCTTAGAAAATGCATCGCCAGAATTTAATACTTTAAAAAGAAGCCTATCTCCCTCCTCGCCATATTTACCCAATAACGAGGTTAAATTCTCCATAGCTGGTGTCTCTATAGGAGAGTAGCCATAGAGCTTAAATACGCTGCGAATTGTGTTGAATATATAATCTCTTCTGGCCATTTCTACTGGGCCAAAGTCTCTAGTCCCTTTAGGTATAGATGGTTTCTTGGCCATTACTCTTTGTTTTTTAAATAAGTATCTATAGCTGCAGCAGCTTTTCTGCCTGCTCCCATAGCCAAAATTACAGTTGCAGCTCCAGATACAACATCGCCACCAGCAAATACGCCCTCTCTTGTTGTAGCTCCGTTTGAGTCTGCAACTAAACAGCTCCATTTATTAGTCTCTAATCCAGGAGTTGTATTTGCAATTAGTGGGTTAGGCGAGGTACCTAAAGACATAATTACAACATCTGTCTCAATATCAAACTCAGATCCCTTAATTGGAATAGGAGACCTTCTGCCACTACTATCTGGCTCTCCCAACTCCATCTCAATACAGGTAATTCCCCTAACCCAACCTTTATCATCTCCAAGCACTGCAACAGGGTTTGTGAGTAATTTGAAAATTATCCCCTCCTCTTTTGCATGGTGTACCTCCTCTACCCTAGCAGGCAGCTCCTTCTCTGTTCTTCTATAAACAATAGTTACCTTAGCTCCTAACCTCTGGGCAGTACGAGCAGCATCCATAGCAACGTTACCACCTCCAACAACAGCTACTCTTTTACCAACATAAATGGGTGTTTCATATTCAGAATCATAGGCCCGCATTAAATTACTCCGAGTTAAAAACTCATTTGCAGATACAACCCCATTTAAATTCTCTCCTGGGATACCCATAAACCTAGGCAACCCAGCACCAGAACCTACGAAAACAGCATGAAAGCCCTCGTTGTCCATTAAAGAGTCTA
>JAQVZL010000036.1 GCA_028708215.1 Bacteroidales bacterium | reverse complement strand
ATACAAAAATACAAAAATAAAATCAAAGAGATTTATCTTTTTTGCACTATCTTAGTGGCCAAAAGTGAAGCAAGTTATTGAAAATTAGAAAATCATATATCACCTGGTATTCTACCATAGTACTCCTATTGTCAATTCTTATTATCCTAAATCTTTTATTAGGGTCTGTTTTATTGCCAATAGACCAGGTTTTTGCTGCTATTACTGGTGGCCAGACACCTAGCTGGGTTCATAATATAATTTTCTCTTATCGCATACCAAAAGCTATTACTGCTTTACTAGCAGGTGCTTCACTCTCTATATGTGGCCTTCAAATGCAAACTCTTTTTAAAAATCCGTTGGCAGATCCCTTTATTCTTGGTATTAGTTCTGGAGCAGGTCTTGGAGTTGCCATTTTTATAATGGGTTTTTCTGCCTTTGGTATTTCACTATCTACATCACTACTATCCAACATTGGAATTGTAACAGCTGCTTGGTTAGGAGCCTTTGGAGTAACTCTACTAATACTGCTAGTCTCACAAAGATTAAAAGACAATATATCATTCCTAATTTTTGGAATAATGATTGGAAGCGTTACCGGAGCAATTATATCACTAATACAGTACTTCTCTTCTTCTACAGACCTTAAAGTATTTGTTATGTGGACTATGGGAAGCTTTTCTGGACTCTCTCTCTCTCAAATTTGGATTATGTTTCTAATTGTTACAATAGGCTTTGCACTCTCTATTTATAATATTAAAGATTTAAACACTCTGCTTTTAGGAGAGGCCTATGCAAGAAGTCTAGGTGTTAACTTAGAGGCTACTCGCAGAAGAATTCTTATTGCAACTACCCTTTTGGCTGGAAGCATAACTGCTTTTTGTGGGCCAATAGGTTTTATTGGTATAGCCGTTCCACATATTGCAAGAATGATCTTTAAAAATGCAAATCACAAAATACTTCTTCCTGCTACTGCTATCATAGGAGCTGCTCTAATGATTTTTGCCGATACGGTGTCTCAACTTCCTGGGCAGACACAGATTTTACCTATTAACACAGTTAGTGCATTAATTGGCGTACCTGTTATAATGTATATTATCTTGAAGAGAAAAACTGTATAATCATGAAAAAGGTAAACGCAGGGAGAGATATTGTACTAGAACTCCAAAAAGTATCTATTGGATATAATAAAGCAATCTATAACAATATAGATGCATCTGCCCAAAAAGGCCAGATGATAGCTGTTATTGGCGCTAATGGTACAGGTAAAAGCACACTCCTTAAATCTCTTTCAGGAGCTATACCATATATAAGTGGAGAGATCTCTCTTTTAAGTAAAAGTATAAAAGAGTATAAGGCTAGCCAACTGGCACAAAAAGTCTCTTTTGTTCCCGCCCAGAGCCCTAGAGCCCAAAGGTTTTCGCTTTTTGACATGCTTGCAACTGGCTGTTACAACAGAAGTAATTGGTTGGGGAGTATCTCATATGAAGATGAAATTCTCATTAGAGAGACTTTAAACAAAGTTGCACTTAGCTCCTTTGAAAACAGAGATATTAGTACTTTAAGTGATGGAGAATTCCAAAGAGCAGCTATATCCAGAAGCCTAGTACAAAACAGCCAGATAATTCTACTAGACGAACCAACTGCTTTTTTAGATATAGAAAATAAAATTACTGTAACTAAACTTCTTCAACAAATTACCCTAGAGCAGAACAAAACCATAATATTCTCTACCCACTACCTACAACAAGCAATTAAAATTTGCGATAAAATATGGATTCTTGGGCATAGTAACTTTATTACAGGGAGTCCAACTTCATTAATAGAAAAAGGAGCCTTTGATAAAATTTTCAAAGACTCCTCTCTAAAGTTTAATTCAACGCTTCTAACTTTTGTTTAACATCTCATCAATAGCTTTTGCCAATCTCTTAACACCCTCTTCTGTTCTCTCTTGATCCATAAATGAGAAGTTAATTCTTAAGGTGTTTTTACCAGATCCGTCACAGTGGAAAGCCTCGCCTATTACAAATGCAACATTCTCTTTAATTGCTACATCAAATAGTTCTCTAGTATCGTACCCCTCTGGAAGAGTTACAAATAAGAATAGGCCACCCTCTGGGTTTGTCCACTCAACACCCTTTGGCATATATTTTTCAAAGCAGCTAATCATATGATTACGCTTGTTCCTATAGAGATCTATAGTCTTAGACAAGTTCTTATCGAACAAACCTTTTTGGAAATACCTAGCAACAACAGCTTGGTCAAATACAGGAGCACACAAGTCTGAAGATTGTTTAGCTACTACCAAACGATCTATAATCTCTTCTGGAGCAATTACCCAACCAATACGGAAACCTGGAAGAACAGTTTTAGATAAAGTTCCAAACAGCATTACTCTTTGATTATTCATTGAGTAGAGAAGCGGTTGATGCTCTCCCTCAAAACGAATCTCTCTATAAGGGCTATCTTCTATAACAAGCAGGTCATATTTTTCTGCTACATCTAGAACCATTTTTCTTTTTTCTACATTCATTGTAACTCCAGATGGGTTTTGGAAATCTGGAATAGTGTAAATGAACTTAGGTTTTTTACCAGTAGCTATTAAAGCTTTTACAACAATCTCAAGCTCCTCATCTTTAGTTATTCCAATAGGATTTGCTTGATAAGACCAAAAAGACTGAAGCGCTCCAAGATAAGAAGGAAGGCCACAAACAATAGTATCACCTGGGCTAATAAAAATTCTTGAGGTCAAATCAATTGCCTGCTGTGAAGAGGTGGTAATAAGAATATTATCTTTAGTTATTTCTAGCCCTTGAGCTCTATATCTTTCAGCTAAAATTTCACGGAGTTTTCCATTACCCTCTGTAGGGCCATACTGTAATGCAGATGTGCTCTCCTCCTCTAAAACCTCTTGCATAATAACTTTAAGATCTTCTACGGGAAAAGTAGCTGGATTTGGGAAACCACCTGCAAAAGAGATAACTTCTGGTCTATTTGCAACACTAAGTAGATCGCGGATAGCAGACCTTCTCATACTTTTTGCGTTGTCAGATAAAATGTTTTGAATGTCTAATGCCATTTTTTTATATTTATTATGTGTAATATTATACTATTTATATTGCAACAAAAATACTAAATTGTAATTTAAAATCAAATAAATCTTTCTTTTAGTAATAGATATTATTGCCAATTCTAAACATATTCTATTTTATATGGTTTTATCATTAAAATTGTAAACTTAATAACTTATCCAACTCCAAAATTATTAATACTTTTGTAAAAAAAATATGTCAATTATAAGAGTCACAAAAGAGTTCCGTTTTGAAGGTGCTCACTCATTAGTAAATTACGATGGCAAATGCCGCTCTATTCACGGTCACTCCTATAAACTACTAGTTACTCTCAAAGGGTCTCCACAAAAAGAGAGTAAAGAGCCCAAAACCGGAATGGTAATAGATTTTTCTGAATTAAAAAGAGTCATAAACAAAATAATAGTAGATAAATACGATCATGCACTCATTTTAAGAGAAGATGCTCTCTTAGCACAAGAGATATTAGATTCATATAGTAATGTAATTATTACCCCTTTTCAACCAACTTCAGAAAACCTTATAATTCACTTTGCACAACTCCTCAATAGAGAACTACCTAGTTTCCTAGAGCTATATAGTCTAAGGCTATATGAAACAACAACCTCATTTGTAGAGTGGTTTGCCCAAGACAATCAATAGCCAAAAAACCTTTAAATGAAAAAACTTATTTTAATAGATGGTCACGCTCTAATTTTTAAAATGTATTATGCATTTTTAAGGCGCCCAATGATAAACTCCAAAGGAGAAGATACCTCTATACTATTTGGATTTACTAAAACTCTTATGGAGCTTTTAATAAAAGAGAAGCCAACCCATTTTGCAGTTGCTTTTGACCCACCTGTCAAAACATTTAGACACCAAATATTCCCACAATATAAGGCCAACCGCACTGCAACACCAGAGCTTATTAAGGAATCTCTAGAACCTCTTTGTGAACTTATGGAGGCAGTCTCAATTCCAGTACTAATGAAAGATGGCTTTGAAGCAGACGATGTTATTGGCACTTTTGCTAAAATTGCAGAGAAACAGGGGCACAAAGTCTATATGGTCACTCCAGATAAAGATTATGGACAACTTGTTTCAGACAATATATTCCAATATAAACCAGGAAGAAGTGGTGCCGAAGATATAATTATTGGGAAGAAACAAATATGTGAACAGTATGGCATAGATAACCCCTCACAAGTAATAGATATACTCACCCTATGGGGAGACTCTTCAGACAATATTCCAGGTGTAAGAGGAGTAGGTGAAGTAAGCTCTAAAAAGCTTATAGCCAAATATAAAAGTGTAGAAAACATTTACAAGAACCTAACAGAATTACCTCCCAAACAGCAAGAGGCATTTAAAGAGGCTCTTGCCCATATAGAGCTCAGCAAAAAACTTGTTACCATTGATACTAATGTGCAATTAGATTGGAACGAACAAGAGCTAGCACTCTCGGTACCTAATTTTTCAAAAGCTAAAGAGCTTTTTGCCAAACACGAATTCTCTTCTCTAAATAAAATGCTCCCTCAACTGGCTCAAGTTTTTTCAATAGACCCAGCACAAGTAATAGAGGAAGAAGAGCTAATAGCTAAAAAGCAGAGCCCAGTTGCATGGACTCTTAGTAGTGATAGTAACGTATCTAAAAAAGCTCTAGAGCTAAAGTACCTCTCTTTTAGTTTTTTTGACCAAGGTCTAATAGTTGGAACAGACAATATTGCCTATATTATCTCTTCTAATAAAAAACTTTCCTTCTCTATTAAAGAATCAATGGAAAACCCAAATATTATTAAAGTTGGGTATGATATTAAATCTTTAGCTAGTTACTTAAAAGAGCAAGGGAGTGAACTTAATGGATACTTAGCAGATATTGAGCTTATGCACTATCTAATTATGCCAGAGCGTTCTCATAAGCTAGATATCTTAGCCAATAGATATCTAAATTTACAGTTAGAAAACTCTCAAGAGAGTAGAGATCTTTTCTCTTCTTTAGAGAGCGAAGACTCTAGCACAACTATGCTAAAAGAGCTTCCACTACTTTTTCCCCTATATGAAAAACTCACTAAAGAGCTAAAAGAGGCAAATCTCTCTTCTCTATACAACAATATAGAGATGCCTCTTATAAAGGTGCTTGCAAACATGGAGTATCAAGGGGTAAAAATAGATACCTCTATGCTTATGGAATATAGCCAAGAACTTACTTTAGAGTTAAACAAAATTGAACAAAAGGTAAAAGACTTAGCAGAAGAGCCCACCCTTAACGTCTCTTCTCCAAAACAACTAGGAGTAATTCTCTACGAAAAATTAGACTTAGTTAAAAATGCTAAAAAAACTGCTAAGAAAAACTACTCTACAGACGAAGAGACTCTAACCAAAATTATTGATTTGCACCCTATTGTTCCCCTAATTTTAGAATATAGAACGGTAAAAAAGCTACTCTCTACCTACATAGACCCTCTCCCTTCTCTAATCTCTCCAAAAACAGGGAAAATTCATACAACATACAATCAATCATTAACCTCTACAGGTAGGTTAAGCTCCATAAAACCAAACCTACAAAACATTCCTATAAGAACACCGCGGGGGAGAGCAATTAGAAAAGCCTTTATACCCTCTAACCCAGATGGGGTTATAATGTCTGCAGATTACTCCCAAATAGAGCTTAGGTTAATGGCTCACATGAGCGAAGACCCCCATTTTATAACTGCCTTTAAAGAGGGCAAAGATATTCATGCAGCTACAGCTTCTAAGATTTTTTCAATTGCCCAGAGTGAATTAACTCGAGAACAGAGAAATCGCGCCAAAGTAGCAAACTTTGGAATTATTTATGGAATCTCTGCATACGGTTTGTCTCAAAGACTAGACATCCCACGTAGCGAGGCAAAAAAGTTAATAGAAGATTACTTTGCATCTTACCCTCAGGTAGAGAACTACATGAAGCAAGCAATTGAAAAAGCTAAAAAAGATGGTTTTGTAACCACTCTATACGGACGCAAAAGGTACCTACCAGACATAGAATCTAAGAACCCAGTTGTAAGAGGGTTAGCCCAGAGGAATGCAGTTAATGCTCCTATCCAGGGAAGCGCAGCAGATATAATAAAAGTGGCAATGATAAATGTTGCCGAAAGAATTAAAAAAGAGGGCCTTAAAAGTAAAATGGTACTTCAAGTGCATGACGAACTTATCTTTGATGCTCTTAGAAGTGAAGCAGAACAACTTAGCAAATTAGTTATAGAAGAGATGGAGAGTGTATTAGAGCTTAAAGTTCCCTTAACAGTAGATTGTGATTGGGGTTCAAACTGGCTTGAAGCGCATTAATATTTATTAAAAACTCTATGTCGCACACAGACAACACAGATAGTCATATTATAAATCAAGCAGCTAAAGGAGATAGAGCAGCTTGCAATGCACTTGTTAATAAATATAGAGAGTCTCTTATAAACTATATAATGAATATTATCCCAAATAGAGAAGATGCCGAGGACATTTGTCAAGAGAGCTTTCATAAATGTTTCAACAACCTCTCTAAATACAACCACAATTATGCCTTCTCTACCTGGCTCTACACAATTGCACAAAATAACTCATTCGACTTTTTACGTAAAAATAGAATCCCCTCGGCAACAACATTAACAGAATCTGAATTAAACAGAGAAAAAAAAGCTTTCAATACAGCATTAAGTCCAGAGGAGGTTATGATAAATAGCCAAGCGGTTGAAAATATATTAAAAGCCATCCAAAAAATGCCTAAAATTTACAGAGAGGTAGCAGAGCTGAGGTTTATTAATGACTACCCATTAGAAGAGATTTCAAAAGAGCTAGAACTACCTCTCAACACAATTAAAACAAGAATAAGGAGATCCAAAAAACTTTTAAACGAAATATGGAAGAGCTAATATATAAATACTTTCCTAATATTAATAGAGAGCAAAAAGAGCAGATAAAAGCATTGGGGCCACTTTATAGAGAGTGGAATCAAAAAATAAATGTTATCTCTAGAAAAGATATAGATAACCTCTATCTGCATCATGTACTTCACTCCTTAGCTATTGCTAAACATACAAGATTCCCTGCTGGTTCTACCATCCTAGACGTAGGAACTGGAGGGGGGTTTCCTGGAATACCCTTAGCAATAATTTTTCCTGAGTGCAACTTTTTTCTTTGCGATTCAATTAAAAAAAAGATTAAAGTTGTTAATGAGATTAAACATAGTTTATCCCTTAAAAATGTAACTGCACAACAAATTAGAGCAGAAGAGATAGAACAAAAATTTTATTTTGTGATTTCCAGAGCAGTTACAGATCTTTCTCAATTTCTACCATGGGTTTGGAAAAAAGTTAAACCATCTACTAAAGAGAGCACAAATGGAGTTTTATACCTAAAGGGAGGGATGGTTACAGATGAGATAACTACAGCTGCCAGCAAAATGAATATTGAGTTAAATAACTTCTCTATTACAGAGATTAAATCTTGGTTTAAAGAGGAGTGGTTTCAAGAAAAATGCATAATCTTTATTAAACGGTAGTATAATTCTTTGCGATTAAAAACATTTTATTTACCTTTGCAAACCCTTTTGAGAAACATAAAAATTAAGTTATAATAATATGAAACGTACTTTTCAACCATCACTGCGCAAGCGTCGCAACAAACACGGTTTCCGTGAACGCATGTCTACACCAAACGGACGCAGAGTACTTGCAGCACGCCGCCGTCGCGGTCGCAAGAAACTTACAGTCTCTTCTGAAGCTCGTTTCTAAAGACGAAATATCATAGATTCAGTAATATAAAGACGCCGTTGTGCGTCTTTTTTTGTTTATTTGCTTTTATTCTAAATAAAAACAGCACAAGATGAGAGAGAGAATAGGGAAAGAAGAGGCCCTAGAGCTTTATAATATTCAAGACCTTAATATTTTAAGTGAAAAAGCACTCCAAATAAGAGAGAAGTTAAATGGAAGAACCGTTTGGTACAACAAAAATTTCCATTTAGAGCCTAGCAACGTATGTATGCATAACTGTAAATTTTGCTCCTATAGAAGAACAAGTAATAGCCAACCTGGAGCTTGGACAATGAGCTTAGAAGAGGTAAATGAATACTGTTTAGAGAAGTTCCAAGAAGGTACAACAGAGGTTCATGTGGTAGGAAGCGTTCACCCACAAAAAGATATAAGTTACTACTACAGAGTAATTGAAACTATTCGTAAATCGCTCCCTCCATCTGTAACTATAAAAGCTTTCTCTGCTGTAGAGATAGACGATATGGCTAAAAATGCAGGGTTAGAAATAAAAGTTGTATTAAAAGAGTTAATCAAAAGAGGAGTATCTGCACTTCCTGGTGGTGGAGCAGAAATATTTGACCCTCAAATTAGAGCTCAAATTTGCCCAGATAAAGCCAATGCTCAAAGATGGCTAGAGATACATGAAACTGCACATAAACTTGGAATGAATACAAATGCAACAATGCTATTTGGCCACATAGAGAGTAGAGAAAATAGAATAGACCACCTACTAATGCTTAGAGAGCTTCAAGACAAAACAGGTGGGTTCGATGCCTTTATTCCTCTACTATTTAAAGCTGCAAACAACCCAATGTCTTACTTAGGCGAAGTAGACAGCATAGAGGTGCTCAAAACATTTGCTATCTCTAGAATAGTGTTAGATAATTTCCCTCATATTAAATCTTACTGGCCAATGCTTGGCAAAGAGTTATGCCAACTCACTCTTCTCTATGGTGCAGACGATATTGATGGCACAATAAATAATAGCACTAAAATATATAGTATGGCAGGTTCCAAAGAGCAAAAACCTATTATGACCTCGGCCAATCTAAAAAAAATAGCTGCCGAATGCAATATGATTGCTGTAGAGAGAGACAGCTTTTACAATCAAATAATAAAAAAATAGTACTTTTGTCTTAAAATAGAGTAATTATGAAGAAGATGAACTGGATAGTAAAAAATTTATTATGGGGGGCTATTGTTATTGTAGCAATACTTATTTTAACCATCTTAACTCTTAAAATAATTACTAGACACAACATAGAACTTAAGGTTCCAGACTTATCTGGGATGACAGCTCCAGAGGCCCTAAAGATAGCTAATGAGAGCAGTCTTAGGCTAGAGGTAACAGACTCTGTGTTCATCCCAAGAATGGGCAGAGGAGAGGTTTACAGGCAAAACCCAACAGCAGGAAGTTATGTAAAGAAAAATAGAAGAGTTCTTCTAACTATAAATTCTTTACAACCAAAAAAAGTAGCTATGCCTTCGGTAACAGGTTTTTCATTAAGACAAGCAAAGGCCGAACTTGCAGCAAGACAACTTAAAGTAGGCAAGCTTATATACGTTCAAGATATAGCTACTAATAATGTTTTATCTCAACTCTACCAAGGGAGAGAAATTCCAGCTGGAGTACAAATTGTAGCAGAAAGCGAGATAGACCTTAGAGTGGGCATGAGCAACCGTAATAACACTACCTCTATACCCTCACTACTTGGTTTCTCATTAACAACAGCTAAAGATATTCTTATAGACAACTCCCTTAATATAGGAAGGCTCAAATATGATCAATCTGTAAAAAGTTATACAGACTCTCTCTCTAGCTTTGTAATTAAACAGACTCCCACTTCTACAGACACTCTCACCCACCCATTGGGCAGCAGAGTAGATCTTTTGTTGAGCGTAGACAAAGTCAAACTAGAAGAGATTAAAAAAGAGCAAATTAGAAGAGACTAAAGAGTAAAACAATTAATGACAAAAAATAAAGAAAAGCAGAAAATGCAAGAGCTCTCTCAAGCTAAATCTGAAAAACTTAATACAACAGATCAAACCCTAGAGAAGATATATCTTACAAAAGAAGAGGAGTTTATAGACCAAGAAGAAGAGATTGACCAAGATGCCTCTTTTGAACACTTTCGCTTTACTTCAGATAAAGGGCAAGCAGCACTTAGAGTAGATAAATTTCTTACCTCACGAATGGAGAAAACCTCTAGAAATAGGGTTCAACTTGCAATTGGCGCAGGATATGTACTTGCAAACGGTAAAAAAGTGAAGGCAAATTATATGGTAAAACCTTTAGATGTCATTACCATTGAGATGCCTTATGAAAGAAAAAAGTTTGAAGTAACTCCAGAGAATATTCCACTAGATATACCCTATGAAGATGAATATCTTCTACTTGTAAATAAGCCAGCGGGTCTTGTTGTTCACCCAGGTCATGGCCACTTTTCTGGTACATTAATAAACGCCTTAGCACACCATTTAGGGTTAAAACAAGATGCCAATCCTACAGATGCAAGAATGGGAATACTGGTTCATAGAATAGATAAAAACACATCTGGTCTTCTACTAGTTGCAAAGACAGACCAAGCACAACTTCACCTTTCTAAACAGTTTTTCGACCACACTATTTCTAGAAAATATGTAGCACTAGTTTGGGGTAATCTCAAAGAAGATGAGGGTACAATTACTGGCCATATTGGACGTGACCCCAACGACAGATTAAAATTTAGAGTCTACCAAGATGGATCTGCTGGAAAACATGCAGTCACTCACTATAAAGTAATTGAACGCTTCGGATATACTACTCTAGTAGAGTGTGTACTAGAGACAGGTCGTACTCACCAAATAAGAGTTCATATGGATTGGCTAGGGCACCCTCTATTTAACGACGAACGCTACGGCGGAGATAGAATTCGTAAGGGCACTGTTTACAGCAAATACAAACAGTTTGTAGAAAACTGTTTTAAAATTATGCCTCGGCACGCACTTCATGCTAAAACTTTAGAGTTTACCCACCCTGTAACCCAAGAGCGTCTTCTATTTACCAACAACATCCCTCAAGATTTGAGAGATGTTATTGAAAAATGGAAAACTTTTTCTAGTAATCGCTAATAATCAACTATAAATTTTTAATGACGTCTCATACCTCCTCTACCAGAACCTGGGCCCATTCCTGGCCTTCTCTGGCTAGAGCTTGAATCACTCTTGCCAAAAGAGCCAAATCTAATAGTAAAACTAAGCATAAAGTATTGCTCAAGAGTATTGTTTTGAATATCTTCTACATAGTTGTCTGTTGTAGTTCTATGCATATTCCTAGACTGCTTTAAAATATCATATACTTTAAGAGCTAAAGTCCCTTTATTCTTGAAAAGAAGCTTAGATATTTGAGCATTCCATACTGCCGAAGGTTCGTTCATGCCCTCTCCATATCCTATATAAAAGCGATAATCAAAGTCTGTAGTTAAATTTAACCCCTCTGGAAGTGTCCAATTTAAATAAAGCTCTACCGAATTGTTCCATGTTGCTGGTCTAATATTATCTTCTATTGTATACCAAGCATGTGAGTAAGATGCTCTTCCACCAACACTTGCTTCAAGATCTTCACCTCTATATGTCAATCTTAGCATCTGAGCAGGAGAGATACTTGTGACCTTATTCCTAATACCATTAGAGTAGTTTACTCCATTATTAAGAGAAAACCGAGTACCAGACATAAAGTAAAACTTAGACTTTTTAATTGGAGTATTGTACATAATATTAGAAAAGATAGAGTAAACACCATCTTCATTTATAGGTTGGCTATACTGTACACCACCCTCGTCATACCATGTCTTATTTACAATTTTATCCATTGTATAGTTCGCTCCCAATCTAAAGTTAAGAGAGCGAAAAGTCTCTTTCTTAGTATCTCTAAAGTTCACCCATATTCTATGGTTAAATTCAGGTAGAAGGTCTGGATTTCCTATTGGTATATAGAGTGGGTTTGAATTATCTGGCACAGGCTGCAATTGATTAATAGAGGGCTGGTTAGTTCTGCCATTATATCTTACTCTCAATGAACGCATATCGCTAAATCTATAATCGAACTGAGCCGAAGGAGCTATATTAACAATACTTCTAGAAAGATAAGTTGTATCTCCTACACTCTCTGTAGAAGAGGGCTGCACATTAAAGCCTAAAGTGTAGCTATATTTCTCTTCATTTTTTCTAACATTAACCTCTGCCTGTTGAGTGATAAATGTATTTTTATATCTGTTTGAATACTCGTCATCTCGCAAATCGTACTCAAGAGTAACAGTGTTAAAATCAAATGAGTTTTTCTCTGAATTATTTACACTTCTATTAAACCTATATGCCAACTCTAAAAAATAGTTTTTACCTAATGGTTCGGTGTAAGATGCTCTTGCACCTAAAGCATATGAGTTGTTGTTAAGGTCATATTGTTGATCTACTACACTTCTATTGGGGTTATTTCCATATTTATTTGTTTCAGAGAAGTTACTCCCATCAAGATCGTTATTTGAGTAGTTATAAGTAAAGTTAACAGAAAAAGTTCTGCCCGGTTTTCCTAACCTTTGGCGGAATAGTAAATCGCCACCTAAAGATTGAGACTCATTATCTCCAGCAGATTTACTTACACCATCATTTATTTTTGTTCCGGCTGCACCAACTGAGGCAAAATTATTACTCTGCTCAAAAGAGCCAAAACCTATACTTACATTTGGTCTAAATAAAATTGAGGTCTTCTCAGACAGATCCCATTCAAACTCCAAACCAACTCTATGGTTATCAGAGAAATTTTGACTCTTAGAAGTATCTCTATTAAAGAAACTACTATCTTGTAAAAAGGTCTCTCTTTCACGAATTCCCTCGGCAATATTATCTGTGCTTCCATAAAAATAATTACCTCCTAGTTTAATTTTCCCTTCGTCAAACTCGGTGTGGGCATTAACTCCTCCCATCCAAGAAGTAGTAATGCCACTACCCCCAAAATTAAATGACTGCCCTCCTACTCTAACTCTTCCACCTCCCATAGAACCTCTCATACTCATCATTGAGTTACCTGCCATATCAGAAAAAGCACGGTTATTAGTATTATTGCCATTTGCAATCACACTAAGTTGACTAGTAGAGGTAAAATTACCCAACATACCTGCTGCTTGGTACCTTTCATCAGTTCCATAACCTCCTGTTGCATTACCAAAGAATCCGTTCATCATACCTGGCTTTATAGACAAATCTATTACCGTCTCTTCATTACCATCGTCTATTCCTGTAAAACGAGACTGCTCAGATTTACGATCTACTACTCTTATCTTATCTACTATTTTAGCAGGAAGGTTCTTAGTAGCCAATGTAGGGTCGTTCAAAAAGAAAGTCTTACCATCTATCATTATCTTCTCTATGGTCTTCCCATTTGCAGTAATAGTACCATCTGAATCTATCTCTATACCTGGTAGTTTTTTCAACAACTCCTCTAACATATCGTTATCTGTAGTTTTAAACGAAGAGGCATTATATTCTATGGTGTCTTTTTTAACTATTACAGGGTTCCCCAATGCCGAAACAACAATAGATTCAAGCGTGTTTATCTGCTCCATCATATTTATATGACCTACATCTACAATTCTCTCTTTACCTACCACAAGCTCTTTCTCTACAGTTTGAAACCCCATAAACTCAACTTTGAGGGTGTACTCTCCAGCTGGAACTTTTACTATCTCAAACTCTCCATTAGAATCAGACAGAGCATATTTTGTGGGGGTCTCTTTCCCTTTTAAAGTTAGGGAGGCTGTTGCAAACTCAACCACTTCATTTCTTATACTATCTATTAATACTCCTTTTACCCTATGATCTCTTTGAGGATTGGCAAAAACAATACTGTTTGCAAAAAACAAAAACGCTAACGTTAAAAAACTCCATTTAAAAAATTTCATTACCTACTATTATTTATCAACTTAAATTTACTATTAAATATTTATTAGCTAAATTGCTTTTCAGCTTCAATACTTACCTCTAATATTTTTCAACTAATAAACCTTTGACTGCCTAAACAGCCAAAGGTTAAAATAGTTTTTTAAAAATTTATAAAATCACCTAATTCTATTGGGGTTATTCTTTACAAACGCATCCCATTTTGCTCCACTACCTCTAGAGCTACTACTCTTCTTTGCCCCCTTTAAAGTGCTAGGCACAGAGCTAGTTAAGAAATGACACAATGCAGCAGCTAGCCCATCTGTAGCATCATATGACTCCGGCAACTCGTTAACAGAAAGTATTTTTGAAAGAATTAGAGCTACTTGCTCTTTAGAAGCAGCACCTTTACCAGTAATAGATTGTTTAATTTTACGTGGCGCATACTCATAGATAGGCATACCAGCATAAAGAGCAGCTGCAATAGCAGCTCCCTGCGCTCTTCCTAACTTGAGCATAGATTGAATGTTTTTACCATAGAAAGGTGCTTCAATAGATAATTCAGTAGGGTTGTAAGTTTTAATAAGAGTCTCTACCTCTTTAAATATTCTACCTAACCTAGTAAAATGGTCTGGTTCACCTCTAAGGGAATTAATTCCCATAGCCACATAAGTAGCTCTACCCTCAATAATAGAAATTACCCCCCAACCAAAAACTTGTGTTCCCGGGTCTATCCCTAATATCACTCTTTCTGAAATCATCTTTATATACGTGTGTAACTAATCTATGTACTCAAATCCTGTATAAGGGACAAGAACATCTGGAATTCTAATTTTCCCATTTTCCTGGTAATTCTCTAAAAGAGCTGCAAGAATTCTTGGTAGCGCAAGTGAACTTCCATTTAATGTATGAGCCAATTGCGATTTCCCCTTCTCATCTCTATACCTAAGTTTTAATCTGTTTGCTTGAAAAGTTTCAAAATTAGAGACAGAACTCACTTCAAGCCATCTTTTTTGAGCAGCAGAATAGACTTCAAAATCATATGTAAGAGCAGATGTAAAACTCAAGTCTCCCCCACATAAACGTAAAATACGGTAAGGCAGCCCCAGCTCTTTAACAATACTCTCTATATGAGCAACCATCTCATCTAAAATAGCATAAGAGTTATTTGGATGAGCAATTTGAACCACCTCTACTTTATCGAATTGGTGTAATCTATTGAGCCCTCTAACATCTTTCCCGTAAGAACCAGCTTCTCTCCTAAAACATGGTGTATATGCAGTAACCTTAATAGGCAACTCCTTTTCAGACAATATAACATCTCTAAAAATATTAGTTACCGGAACCTCTGCAGTTGGAATAAGATAGAAATTATCTAGACCAACATGATACATCTGATTACCCTTATCGGGCAACTGACCTGTACCATAACCAGAAGCCTCGTTTACCATAAGAGGAGGCATAACCTCACTATAACCAGCTTCTCTATTTTTATCTAGAAAATAAGTTATGAGAGCTCTCTGCAAGCGTGCACCTTTTCCTTTATATACAGGGAACCCTGCACCTGTAAGCTTAACTCCCAAATCAAAATCAATAATATCATACTTTTGTGCTAACTCCCAATGAGGTATAGTAAACTTGAGTTCTGGCATAACTCCTCCCTCCTTTACCGTTTCATTGTCTTGCTCACTTTTACCAACAGGAACAGATGTGTGTGGGATATTAGGCAGTTGTACCAACAAACTATCTAACTCCTTAGCATAAAACTCCATCTTAGACTCTAGCTCTTTTGCAGACTCTTTAAAATGAGTCACAGAGCTCTTTGCCTTTGCAGCCTCCTCTCTCTTTCCCTCTCTCATTAACAAACCAATCTGCTTAGAGATAGTGTTTTGCTCGGCTAAAAGAGAGTCAAGTTGAGTCTGTATGTCTCTTCTTTTAACATCTAAATCTAAAACACTATCTAAAATAGAGGTAGCGTCAAAATTCTTTACAATTAACCTTTCTTTTACAAAATGGGGGTCTTCCCTTAGTAGTTTAATATTTAACATCGTATAAAATGTATAAGAATGAAGTTTCAAAGTTAAAAAAATTAATTGTCCATCTAAATAAAAGAAAAAAACTACAAGATTAAATAAAGCTTAACTAATATCACATAATTCTGATCCTCTGAATATTATATAATATAATCTCTTATTAGGTTTGTAGAGTAGAAACTCTAGACTAAAGAGATGAAAATAAATTATTTTATAGTAATAACTCTTATATGCATTATTCAAAGTTGTGCAAAAGAGAACTCTTGTACTCCGTGTAATGTCACTTTCAAAGGGAATCTAGATATTTCTTCAAAAGCATATTCATATTTAAGATCAGATGTAAAAGTATCAATTTTAACATTTCAAAACTTAAATGGCACCCCATATAACTTCACACCACATACATATTTAACTTCTATTGGCTTTGGCAGTTTCACCACTACAAAAACAGTAGCACTCGCTACAGGCTTTTATAATTTTTTCTCAATCTCATACAATAATCAATACACCCCAAATATAAACTTTAACAACAATCTACTAGCTACACCTTACAATGGCAAAGAGTACATATGGTCTAGCAGAAGAAATGTACTAATAACTAATAACCGTGTTGTAACATTAGTATATAAACACATCTCAACAAAAATAAATATAGAAGTAAATGCACCCACATCTTTTGAAAACCTAGTAGTAAAATATATCAAATTCTCTCTGCCAGACTGCTCCAACTCCTCAATAGACCTTAAGGCAGGAGAGATCACATCTGCTACTTCTGTTCTTCCGCCCTCTCTACTTCCAGGGAGAGGTAACAGCAGAACATTTGTAACAATCCCCTGCTCTGCCCCTAAAAAGATAGAGGTATCTATAGATGCGACTATAGCAGGAGAGTTAATTAAAAATAAAGTTTATAGTTCAACTATTAGCACTCCTTTCAATGGTGGCGTTTTTTACACTATAAATTTAGCTATAGAAGATATGGTTACCTCTTCCCTAACCATCTCATGCAAAGAGTGGAGCTGCGCCCAGAATAACATACCCTACTAAACTATGAAGTACTACCTAAAATATACTTTAATTTTCATTCTCTCTCTCTCTTGCAGCTCTTGCATAAAAGAAGACTTTAGTAACTGCCCAAACTGGGGGAAATATAGAGTTGCATTTTATGATAATTCAAATGTTGAGTGTAATACAATAAATTATATTACACTACTATATACTGGAGTAGACTCTTTGCAAACTCCACTATTAAAACAATATAAACATACTTCAGACTCACTATTAATAGATTTATCTGGTATACTTAGTCTATTTCCTGGCAAATACCATTTTAAAGCTCTTCTCTACTCCAAAAAGGCTCTTCTAAACAATATTGTCCAAATAAAAAATGGGCAAAGATATCTATATGCATCAACTATAAACCATATAAAAAAGCTACCAGAAAACAGAGTTGGGTTACACTTTAAACTAGCAAACTCAATGATTATTGCAAAGTGCACTCTAGAGAAGAATCTAGATAACTTAAAAATATCACAAGTAGAAATATCACCTCCTCAAGAAAAACATTCTCTACTAAACCTAACAAATGGTAAATGTAACTACGAGCAATGTTTTACCTCTTTTTTTGAGCATACTCTCTATAATCAAAATAGTAATGAGTGGTTCTACTACTGCAACCCTACTAAAGCAGGTAACTATTTATCATTTAAGATAACTGTTTCAGACACAACTACTAAAACAAATAAGACTCTAATTACTAAAGTATTTTTAGAGACAGGCTTAGAACAGGGGAGAGTAAATAAATTTAACTTAAACGTTACACCTAACCAGGTAGAGTTTCTCTCTTCTACAATTATTGATTGGACAGATTATGAACACTATCAAGAGATTATTTTATGAAATTAACAAAATTTAACAACCAAGATTAGTATAAGGCACTAATAACAAAGCAATTAATAGATTCTATTGTGCATTACATATAATCTATTTTAAAATTAATTAAAAACCAATTGTTATGAAAAATTTAAAAAAATGTTGTTTTGCGGTAATCGCAATTGCACTTGTTTGGTCATGCCAAAAAGAGGAGAGAGTTAAAAATGAGAAGGGTAATGAAATGCAATTCTTGGCTAACTATAGAGAAGCTCCATATACAAAAGCAACTACAAGTTTCACAGCAGGTAATAAAGTAACCATCTATGCCTGTGAAGCTACAAAAACGCCTAGCTCCTCTACATTCGTCAACGGAACACCACTTAATGCTACAGCCCAATCTGGCGGAGTACTTACCCCCCAACAAAGTCTCTTTCTAGCTAAAGGGTCATACAACTTCTACTCTGTATCTCAAAACAGCAGTAGCCTATTAAACCTAAATTTTAGTTCAGGTTCTTCTGAACAACTTACGAATGATATAGATTATTTATGGGCAGAAGCAAAAAATGTAAAAGAGGGCGGCACTGTAAGCTTCATATACAGCCACAAAGCAGTTGGCATTAAAATAGAAGTATACCCAGGTACAGGAGTAAGCAACCTTCTCGTAACAGACTTACAACTAACCCCTTCTAAAAGCACTACCTCAAGCAAAATGAATCTTGCCACTGGTGTAATTGCAGCTTCAAATGAATTAGATGCTTTAACTTCTCTATCTCTAGCAAATAATATTGGCGAAAAAATAATGCTACCTCTTACTTCTCAATCGCTTAGTATAAAAGTTACAGCAAACCTAACTATTGGGAGTACTACATTCACAGGAAAGGTATATGAAGCAACAATACCTGCAAGTGCATACCAAGGAGGGACCTACTACACTCTTAACCTAACCATAGATGCAAAAGAAATTACTTTTTCTGGGTCAAAGCTACAACAGTGGACAAACCAAGCAATAACTGGAGTAACATTGGTAGAGAAGTAGTCATGAAAAATTACCTAAATCTAAAAATACTTTTAGAACTCCTGCTTGTAACTACACTTTTTTCATGTAACCAAGATAGATTCTCTTTAGATTGTAAGAAGAGTAACTGCAAAGAGCAGCATAAAGTTAGTTTTATGGGTAATTACGCAGCAACAAAATCGACCTCTGCATTTGCTGCAGGGGTCGTGTGCTCTATTTTTACATATTATACTGGAGAAAATCCTTTAATAAAAAAGAGCCACCCAGAAACCCCCATTACAGCAGTTTCCAACCTCTCTGGAAAGCTCATATCAAGTAATAATTCAAAACTCTATTTAGCTCCTAATAGTTATGATTTCTATGCAATCTCTGCAAACTACTCCTCTTTAATTGGTCTCACATTTAAAATGGGGCAGTCGAACAGACTTAAAAACGGAGTAGATTACTTATGGTCTCAAAAAAAAGAGATA
>JAQVZL010000035.1 GCA_028708215.1 Bacteroidales bacterium | reverse complement strand
GCATGCCCAGAAGGATGGAGCATTCCAACCAAAGAAGATTGGGAAAATTTTGGAACTGCTCTTGCAGGGACTCCAATTAGCTTTGACAATGAATGGCAAGGACTTGGAGATAAAGTAGCTGCAAATGCCACCCTAAATCAAAAAAATATTTGGAAATACAGTAATAACAATCTTAAGTCAAATACAAGTGGGTGGAATGCTCTTCCTGGAGGAAACTCATCTAACTACTTTAAGAGTTTTGCAAATTTAAATCTGTTTGGTTTTTGGTGGAGCGCCTCTGAAAGAGATAGTAATAATGGAGAGTATCGTTTTATCCATTTTGATAATGAAAACTTTCCATACAACTATGCCAGCAAAAGCTTTTTTGCAGCATCTGTTAGATGTGTAAGAAAAGCCAATAGCTAGAATTAACTAACATTAAAAAATATATCATATGAAACTTTCAAAAGGTGTCATTACACTACTAGTAATAGCAGGTGTAGTGCTTGTAACTTTTCTTTGGGTAAAGAATAGTTATAATAGAATGGTACTTCAAGAAGAGCAAGTTACAACTGCTTGGTCTCAAGTAGAAAACGTATATCAAAGAAGAGCAGATCTTATTCCTAACTTAGTTTCTACTGTTAAAGGATATGCTTCTCACGAGAGAGAAACATTAGAAGGTGTAGTAAATGCACGTGCAAAAGCAACTCAAACAACAATTGACCCTACTAACATGACAGCACAGAGCATGGCCAATTTTCAACAAGCACAAGGGGAGCTTTCACAAGCATTATCTAAATTGATGGTTGTAGTTGAACGGTATCCAGATCTTAAAGCTAATCAAAACTTTCTGGAGCTTCAAGCTCAACTAGAAGGGACTGAAAATAGAATTACAGTAGAGAGGCAAAAGTTCAACGAAGCTTCTAGGATGTACAATACAACTATACGTCAATTCCCTAAAAACATGATTGCTGGAATGTTTGGTTTTGAAAGAAAAGAGTATTTCGAAGCAAATGAAGGCGCACAAAATGTTCCCGTAGTAGAATTTTAATTATGAGCAATAAAAAATTCATATCTAAAGAAGAACAAGATCTTATTGTAAAAGCTATTGAGAGAGCAGAACTCAACACTTCTGGTGAAATAAGAGTTCATATTGAATCTGAATGTAAACTAGACCCTATTGCTAGGGCAGTAACTGTATTCAACAAGCTCAAAATGAATAAGACTAAAGAGAGAAATGGTGTGCTCATCTATATTGCCTGGAAATCAAGAAAATTTGCAATAATTGGCGATATAGGGATAGATGAAAAGGTACCAGAAAACTTCTGGGATAAAGAGAGAGAGATACTGCTTAACCACCTTAAAGAGGGGAAAGCTGCTATAGGAATTGCTGCCGCAATAGAGATGGCAGGAGAAAATTTAAAAGAACACTTTAGTTATCAGTCAGACGACGTAAACGAACAGAGCAATGAAATCTCATTTGGCGAATAAAATATTACCCACGCTACTTATTTGCATTATGTTGCCTTTGGCTGCATTTACGCAAATACCATCAAAACCGGTACCGCCTAGGTTAGTAAATGACTTAGCTTCTGTTTTTACAGCTAATGAATCTGCCCTTTTAGAAAAACGCCTTGTCCAGTTTTCTGAAAAGACATCTAATCAAATAACTATTGTTACTCTACCCTCACTAAATGGGTATGACAAAGCACAAATGGCTTTTTCAATTGGAGAGAACTGGGGAGTTGGAGGAGCTAAATTTAACAATGGAGTTGTAATCTTAATTAAGCCCAAAAAAGGTAATGAAAAAGGGGAAGCATTTATTGCCACAGGTTATGGTTTAGAGGGAGCTCTACCAGACGCAATATGCAAACGAATTGTAGAGTACGAGATGATTCCTCATTTTAAAAACAATAACTACTATGCAGGAGTAGATGCAGCGCTTGCTGTTATTTTACCAATTGCAGCAGGAGAACATAGTTACCAAGAGTATAAAAAAGGAGAAGAGTCACTTTTTGGCCCACTCTTAGTACTTTTCATTGTCTTTATGTTCATAATAATGCTATTCGGTAAAAAAGGCGGAGGCCCTACTAATATTGGAGGTGGTAACCGCAGAGGCCCTAGCGCTTTAGATTTACTATTACTAGGCTCTATGCTCTCTGGAGGCCGAGGAGGTCGCTCTAGTGGAGGTTTTGGCGGAGGAAGCTTTGGAGGCGGAGGTGGATTCGGAGGCTTCGGTGGAGGCGGCTTTGGCGGAGGAGGAGCTGGAGGAAGCTGGTAGCCAGTTTATCACAAATAAAAAACCTGCAGTAAAAATTACTGCAGGTTTTTTATTAATAATGCTTAATGTGCCTTCTTAAATATATACTTTGAATATTAACAGAAGTTCTTATTCAATCTCCCAAATACCAATAGCACTCTCTAATCTAACCAAAGTTTCAGATTTTTCGTAGATTGCAGAGTAAAATGATGCAAGTACGTCATCATAACTTCTTTGTGCATCCAAAACTTCAATTAGGTGAATCTGGCCATTAAAATACTCCTCTCTTTTTTGATCCAATGCATCTTTAGCGTTTTTTACTAAACCTGCTCTAAAAAGATTCCTCTTTTTATCTGAAGTTATATAATTATTATAAGCCGTAACCACCTCGCTTTTTACCTGCATTTCTGCCTCCATATATCTTAATTCTGCTTGCCTTTTTTGCACCTGGGCCTCTTTAATTCCACCTTTATTTCTATCAAAAAGTGGTATAGGGAAAGAAATTCCAACCTCAAAACCATTAAATTGTGGGCTTGGAGCATCAATATTTCTCGCCTCGGCATTTACCCCATATCCAAAAAAGATATCGAACTCAGGAGTACGCTCTACCTTTGCTGCTTTTATTGCGTATTTTGAAACATCTATCTCTTTTTTAAGTGCAAGAATATCTGCCCTATTATTCAACGCAACCTCTACAATTTCGGTTAAAATAAAACTCTTATCATTCCAAATATTTCTCTTTTCTGGTATATAAACTGTATCGTAATTACTTATACCACAAAAATTTGTTATAGTGACACATAAATCTTCATACTCCCTTTCCATATCTATCAATTCAGAACGAAGAATACCAGTCTCTACCCTATTTTGAAGAATATCTAAATCATTTAAAAACTCAGATCCTCTAGAGAGACTATCAGATACCATCAACTTAATTTGATCGTCATAACTCTCTTTTTTAATTTTATACAGTTGTCTTGCTTTTATAGCCTCTAACCATGTTAGAGTAGCCTCTTGGCGCAATAGTCTAAAATAATCTACCAAAACAGCCTGAGTTAAATCTTTTTCGCTCTTTGCCAAGTTCATAGCAGCTCTTCTGCGGCCTGGCGAGATTGTTTGTGAAATTTCTGCAGAGCCACCATGACCCATTTGCATACTGTTTAACTCATCGTTGTAATAAGAAAACCCAATAGAAGGGTTATTGAAAACAGAAGCCGAAATAATTTGAGCATCTGAAATTTCAATGTTAAGCCTCTGGGCAGCATACTCTAAATTCCCTACCCTAACTTTCTCTAAATATTGATCTAAAGAAAGTTGAATATAAGTTTGAGCCTGCACATAGGTGAAGCTAATTAGAATAATTGTTAATAAAGATAAAACTCTTTTTTTCATAGTAATTTGCAATGTGTATTATATATATTTAATAATTGATTAGACCTTAATAATACTTTAAATTGGAGACATAACTATTAATTAGACTGCTTCTCTCTTGTTTTCCTACTCTAAGCATGTAAAATTTTCTATATTTATGATTTTAAATCTCTTTTAAATCTATAGTTACAACCTCAGATGCTGTTCCTATTCTAAATTTTGGCCCCCAAAGCCCTACCCCTGAAGAGACATAAAAGTGAGTACCTCCAATCTTCTTATAACCATAACCCACTTGATACATCCACTTTACTATTAAACTGCCTGGCCAAAACTGCCCATTATGAGTGTGGCCAGAGAGCTGCAAATCTACACCATTATCTATTGCCTCATTTAATCCAAAAGGTTGATGATCCATTAAAATTATAGGTAAACTCTTATCTGTCTCTTTAAGTATATCTTTCAACTCTTCTCTATTTAGATTTGATCTATCTTCTCTTCCAGCAATTTGAACAGTCCCACCAATTACAGCAACAGAATCTAAAAGTAGAGTTATTCCAGAACTTCTTAAATAATTGAACAGACTCTCTCTCTCTCCTCCATAATATTCATGATTACCGCTAACAGCAAAAACTCCATATTTAGATTCTATTTTTTTAAATCTAGAAGAGATATCCCAATCTATTAATGGCTGCAAATTTCTATCTACTATATCTCCTGCAATTAGAACTACATGTGGGTTTTGAGAATTTATCATCTCTACATATTTATCTAAATGAGATCCATTGATATATGAACTAAGATGGATGTCGCTAACTAATACTACCCTAAGATGTTTACCTGGCAATGGCTTAGACATCTCTATGGTAACACTCTTTACCTGCGGGTTATTAAATTTATAGCTTCCATACAACAGCAAAAAAGAGACAAAAGCAACAGCACTTACTACAGTAATACGCGCCCACTTTAAGGGGTTATCTTTTACAAAAGAGGGAAAAACAACAAAAAACCTATCTATTAATCTAAGAAAATCTACTCCTAAGGCTATTAGAGCAAAATAGACAACGGCTATAAGCCAAGTAAAGGCTACTGCCGATATTACTTGTGAAAGAGATACCGAAAAACTATCTCCATAGAACATTCTTACAAAAAAAAGAATAGTAAGAGCCCAGAAGAGAACTGCATAAACAGTTTTTATAACAAAAGAGGGTGGCAAAACTTTCCATCCTCTAATAAAAACATAGCTATTGATTGATAAAATAGACAATAGCACTACAAGAAAAAATAGATACTTCATTTAAAACATTTACAAGATAAAACATATATATTTGTACTTTGTTTACCCTAAAGTCAATTAAAGATGAGAGAGAGAGCAAAAGAGGCAAAAAAGATAACATTTATAGGGTTCATTGTTAATTTTATTTTATCTGTAGCTAAGCTAGCTGGAGGTATAGTGGGGAATAGTGCTGCTATGGTTGCAGATGCCGTTCACTCTATTTCTGACTTTGCAACAGACTTGGTTGTACTCGCTTTTGTTAATGTATCTGGTAAAGAGAGCGACCAAAATCATAGGTATGGGCATGGTAAATTTGAAACCTTTGCAGCTTTAATAATCTCACTAGTACTCATTGGTGTAGCAGCAGGCATTTTCATTAATGGTCTAAAAAATATTCTCTACTCAATAGAGGGAAATACCTTAAAGCAACCTGGAATGATTGCATTTTGGACAGCAATAATCTCTATTGTTTTCAAAGAGGTACTCTTTATCTATACAAATAGAGTTGGGGAAAAGATAAAAAGCGATGCAATTATTGCTAATGCATGGCACCACAGAACAGATGCCCTTTCATCTATAGGAACTGCTCTTGGAATAGCAGGAGCCATTTTCCTTGGAGAGAACTGGCGAATTTTAGACCCCATTGCTGGAGTAATAGTAAGTCTATTTATTTTTAAAGTAGGCATAAGTATTATTCTACCAAGCGTAAAAGAGCTCCTTGAATCTTCACTATCACAAAACATAGTAGAAGAGATAGAAGATGTGCTCACCAACCACTCAGATATTCAAAATTACCATCATCTTAGAACACGCAAAATTGGTAGCGTCTATGCAATAGATGTACATATTGAACTAAACCGTAACATCACTTTCGTACGATCTCACGACATAGCAACCGAAATAGAGATAGAACTAAGAGAACGTTACGGAAAAAACACCCAAATAAACATTCACACCGAACCTCTTTAAACACTATTACTATCTACAAAACCCCCAATACCAAAAACGTTAAATACTCTCTTATTATCTTCTATCGCATTAGAATTGTAAATAGAGATCCATTTAACTAAAGTTTCCCACCTAGCTTCGCTTCTCATAATAATGATTATTTTATTTATAAAATTTAATATAATGCTGCTGGCAAACTTTGCTAGGAGATGATTACAAGTAAATACTTAGTAACCAAGTATTTAATCTTTCTAAATGAACCCAAAAGGGCTTATTTCAAAAATATAACTACCATACTGTAAGTAAGTTATGAGTAATCATCTCCTTGGGAATCGTCTCCCAGGGAAAAATCAGATGAATTAACAGATCAAGTTTTCACATCAATATTATACTGAAATTTCACCAATGCACTACTTAATGTCCTGGCTATTTGCTAGTTGTAGTGTGGGAAACTTTAGTCCTAGCTAGATCTTCAAAACTATGGGGTATATATTTATGGCCCACTATCTTGCACGTTGAGTAAGTCATGGCCTGCTCCTGCGCAGCAGTAACCAACTGCCGTAAGACACCTTCTTTCTACGAAGCAAATTTTTATCCATCTCATTTGTAAAGTAAATTCAATAGCATAGCGATACATTAATTAATCGCAGCCACGTTTAAAGTAGTCCTTCAAAAAAGTCGTTGCCTTTATCGTCTACCAATATGAAGGCTGGGAAGTTCTCTACTTCAATTTTCCAGATTGCTTCCATTCCTAGTTCTGGATATTCAAGGACTTCAACTTTTTTGATATTTTCTTGTGCAAGTATTGCAGCAGGGCCACCTATACTTCCAAGGTAGAAACCGCCATGCTTTTTACATGAATCGGTAACCTCTTGGCTTCGGTTCCCTTTTGCTATCATAATCATGCTTCCTCCATTCTCTTGGAATAGATTTACATAAGAGTCCATTCTTCCAGCAGTTGTTGGGCCAAAAGAACCACTTGCATAACCTGCAGGGGTTTTGGCTGGGCCAGCATAGTAAATTGGGTGGTCTTTAATATATTGAGGCAACCCTTTGCCAGCATCTAATCTCTCGTTTAACTTTGCATGGGCAATATCTCTGCCAACTACAATTGTACCACTAAGCAGCAAGAATGTAGAGACTGGATATTGAGATAGCGTAGCAAGAACCTCTTTCATAGGACGGTTTAAGTCTACTTTAACACCACCAGCTTGAGTAGCCTTTGGGTCACGGTATTTCTCTGGGATTAATCGTGCTGGGTTTGAATCTAAAGTCTCTAACCAAATTCCCTCTTTGTTTATTTTTGCTTTAACATTTCTATCGGCACTACAAGATACTCCCATACCTACAGGGCAAGAGGCCCCATGGCGAGGTAATCTTATAACACGAATATCGTGGGCATAATATTTCCCTCCAAACTGAGCTCCTATTCCAAGTGAGTTAGCAGCTTTAAGTAGCTTAGCTTCCATCTCAAGATCTCTGAATGCATGCCCCTCTTCTCCGCCAGCTTTTGGAAGTTCGTCTAAATATTTTGCCGAGGCCAATTTTACATTTTTCATACACATCTCTGCAGATGTTCCACCTATTACAAATGCAATATGGTAAGGAGGGCAAGCAGATGTTCCTAGAAGTTTCATTTTCTCTACTAAGAACTTCTCTAGTTTATCTGGGTTGAGAAGAGCTTTTGTCTCTTGGAAAAGGTAACTCTTATTTGCACTGCCTCCTCCTTTAGCAACAAAAAGAAAGTTGTACTCATCTCCTGGAGTAGAGTAGATATCTATCTGGGCAGGAAGGTTGTTTCCTGTGTTCTTCTCTGTGTACATATCTAAAGCTATTGTTTGTGAATAGCGTAGATTATCTGTAGTGTATGTGTCAAATACTCCGTGGCTCAATGCCTCCTGGTCGTTTGCTCCTGTCCATACTTTTTGACCTTTTTTGGCAACAATTGTAGCGGTACCTGTATCTTGGCAAAAAGGGAGAACCTCCCTGGCAGAGATCTCGGCATTTAAAAGCATAGTTATTGCTACTGCTCTGTCGTTTGCACTTGCCTCTGGGTCGTTTAGTATTTTGGCTACCATTTGGTTGTGCTCTGGACGTAGCTTAAATGCTATGTCGTGCATTGCCTGTTTTGCAAGAAGTCTTAAACCTTTAGGGTCTACCTTAAGTATCTCTTCTCCTTCGAACTCCGAAACAGATACATACTCTTTTGTAAGCAGATGATACTCTGTTTTGTCTTTCCCCATTGGGAACAATTCATTAAATTTAAACTCCATCTCTATAAATGTTTAAAAATTATTTATACCCAAACACACCAAAGAGTGTACCAAAACTAATTGGAAGCGCTTGAATTACTTAATAAAAACTCTCTCATAAACTCATTTAACCCACCATCTAATACCTCTTGAGTATCTGTAGTCTCAAAACCGGTTCTATTATCTTTTACCAATTTATATGGGTGCAATACATAGTTTCTTATTTGCGAGCCCCACTCTATTTTCATTTTTTTCCCTTCTAACTCGGCCTCCTTCTCTCTTCTTTTTCTTAGCTCAAGCTCATAGAGATGAGATTTTAAAATTCGCAAAGCACTTTGTCTATTATCCATCTGTGAGCGAGACTCTGTGTTTTCAACAACAATGCCAGAAGGTATATGTTTTACTCTTACTCCTGTCTCTACCTTATTTACATTCTGCCCCCCAGCACCTCCAGAGCGAAAAGTATCCCACTCTAAATCTCCTGCGTTTATCTCAATATTAATAGTATCATCTACAGCAGGGTAAACAAAAACAGAAGAGAAGGTTGTTTGGCGCTTACCTTGAGCGTTGAATGGAGAGATTCTCACTAAACGGTGAACACCACTCTCTCCCTTAAGATACCCAAAGGCATACTCCCCTTCAAACTCAACTGTTGCAGATTTTATTCCAGCCTCGTCTCCATCTAAAACATCATATACATGAACTTTGTAACCATTTCTCTCTCCCCAGCGTACATACATTCTCATTAGCATAGAAGACCAATCGTTGCTCTCTGTACCTCCTGCTCCTGAATTAATCTTTAAAATAGCTCCTAAATTATCTCCCTCACTACCTAACATACTCCTCATTTCCAGAGCATCTACCTCTCTCAAAAGCTTGTTGTAATGAGCCTCTACCTCTTGTTCTAGCAAAGGGTCTTCTTTATAGAAAGAGGCGAGAACAGAGAGATCGTCCCAAAGAGTCTCTAACTGGTCAAATGCCTTTACCCAAAATTTTATAGAAGATAATTTTCTTAAAAACTCTTGAGATTCAGACGAATTATCCCAAAAGCCTGGTTCTACTGTTTTCTCTTCTCCAGCTTTTAGCTCTTCTCTCTTTTTATCAATGTCAAAGAGACCTCCCCAGCGCCAATATCCGCTGATGGATCTCTTTATTGTGATCCAATGTATACATAGTAATTAGTTAATTTATTCTCTTACAAAGTTAGCCATAATTTTGTTCACCCCATTCAAAACCTTTTCATAATCAAAGCCTCTAGATACAGCAAAACGAAGAAGCTTAACTCTAACTTTAGAATTATCTTGCTCTCTACTTAAGCTTTTTAATTTTTTATCTAATAGTAGTAGCAATCTCTCTTCTTGGCCCTCTTGAGGTAGTTGCTCCATAGCTTGCTCTATTATCTCTTCTTCTATTTTTTTTGCTTTAAGGGCCCACCTAATTTTCACAGGCCCCCAGCCATTAAAAGCAGCCTTGTCTCTAACAAAAGCAGCTGCATAACGGGAGTTGTCTAAAAATTTATCTTTCTCTAATGAGAGAAGTA
This sequence comes from Bacteroidales bacterium, assembly GCA_028708215.1. Lineage (GTDB taxonomy): Bacteria > Bacteroidota > Bacteroidia > Bacteroidales > UBA932 > Bact-08. The sequence continues at coordinate 9,544 of JAQVZL010000035.1, read as the reverse complement.
TCTCTTGAGTCTCCTTTTCGGTTAAGTCGTATTTTTTTAGTTTTGTAACAATGTCGCTACTGCAATACTCTCTCATAGAGCATAACCTCTGCATAGCACCCAATGCCTTCTTAGGATCTTTAAGAGCCTTAGAGAGAGAGTACCCCGAGTTTTTACTGCCATTATGAAACTTACCGTACGCCACAATTTAATTATTTCTTCTGTTTAGAGGTGCTTAGCATACCACAGGCGGCCAATATATCTTGACCTCTAGAAGCTCTTATAGTAGCTATAATTCCCGAGTTATTAAGTCTCTCTTTAAACTTTTCTATAACAATATCTGGAGAGGTTTTTAGAGGAAAATCTGGAATCTCGTGAAATCTAATTAAATTTACTCTACACTCCAAGCCTCTAAGCATTCTTATAAGAGCATCGGCATGTCTTTTGTTATCGTTCCAGCCAGCAAACATTATATACTCAAAACTAACTCGGCGCTGCCCAGAAAAATCATACTCCTTTATAAGATTAATAGTCTCTTCTAAAGACCAAGCTTTTTGCGCAGGCATCATTTGAGCTCTTTCTAAATCAAACGGATTATGCACAGATAAAGCTAAATGGCACTTAGAATTATCTAGAAAATCTTTTAATGGAGCGTGAACACCTATAGTAGAAACTGTTATCCTTCTAGGGCTCCAGCCAAACCCCCAAGAAGCAGTTAGAATCTCTGTGCTTTTTAAAACCTCTTTATAGTTATCTAGAGGTTCTCCCATGCCCATGTAAACTATGTTTGTGAGCTGGTCGCTCTCTTTAACATTAATAATTTGTGAAATAATCTCTCCTGCTGTAAGATTACTACTAAAACCCATTCTTCCGGTCATACAAAATTTGCAGCCCATTTTGCAACCTACCTGCGAAGAGATACATAAAGTAGCTCTCTCTCTGTCTGGAATCATTACTGCCTCTATGTTTGCGCCACCAAGCGAAGGGAAAAGATATTTTCTGGTACCATCAATAGAGAGTGAATCTTCTATAGGAGAAAAACCTCCCACCTCATAATCTAAAGAGAGAGCTTCTCTTGCGCTCTTAGAGAGGTTGGTCATCTGCTCTATGGAAGATACTTTTTTAACATACAACCAATTAGTTATTTGCTTAGCAGAAAATGACGGAAGTGACAGATTATCCGTTATTTTACTTATCTCTTGGGGTGTACGCCCCAACAACCATTTTTTCATACTACAAATGTAGAGAAAATTAGAAATCATTTGTTATTTTTGCATGAATTTAAAACTATAACATTATGGCAAAGCAGAGTGAAGAAGTAAAAAAAAGTGGAGAAATTAGTCCCGAAAGACTCAAAGCCTTGCAGGCAACTTTAGACAAAATTGAGAAAGACTACGGGAAAGGGACTGTAATGAAGATGGGAGAGCAGCCAAAATGGGAGCTATCAACTATCCCTTCGGGTTCAATATCATTGGACTATGCACTGGGAATAGGTGGTTATCCAAGAGGACGGGTAGTAGAGATATATGGCCCCGAATCTAGTGGTAAAACAACACTCGCAATTCATGCAATAGCAGAGGCTCAAAAATTAGGAGGAGTAGCAGCAATAATAGATGCCGAGCATGCTTTTGATAGAACTTATGCAAAAAATCTAGGGATAGATATAGATACCCTATTAATATCGCAGCCAGACAATGGTGAGCAGGCTTTAGAAATTACAGATGCATTAATACGCAGTGGAGCTATTGATATAATTGTGATAGACTCAGTTGCGGCATTAACTCCAAAAGCAGAGATTGAGGGAGAGATGGGCGATTCTAAAATGGGGCTTCAAGCAAGACTAATGAGCCAAGCATTAAGAAAATTAACTGCAAACATTAGCCGTACTAACACTTGCTGTATATTTATAAACCAGCTTAGAGATAAAATTGGGGTTATGTTTGGTAGTCCAGAAACAACTACTGGTGGTAATGCTCTTAAATTTTACTCATCTGTAAGGGTAGATGTTCGTAGAATAACTCAACTAAAAGATGGAGAAGATGCAACTGGTAACAGAACAAGGGCGAAAATTGTAAAAAACAAACTTGCACCTCCTTTCAGAAAAGCTGAGTTTGATATTGTATTTGGCCAAGGAATCTCTAAAATTGGAGAGATAATAGATCTTGGAGTAGACTTTAACATTATTAAAAAGAGTGGATCGTGGTACAGCTACGGAGACGATAAGCTAGGGCAAGGTAGAGAAGCTGCAAAAAATATAATTTTAGACAACCCTGCTCTTTTTGAAGAGATAGAGGCCAAAATTCGTGAGAAATTAATAGAGAGCCACGATTAAAACTAAAGAACCAAAAGAGAGATGGAAATTGTATTGAGCGGAATTCGTTCTACTGGGCACCTACACCTTGGGAACTATTATGGAGCACTTAAAAACTATATTAAGATGCAGGATAATTACAACTGCTACTTTTTTATAGCAGACCTGCACTCTTTAACCACACACCCTCACCCAGATTCATTACACTCTGGAGTAAGAACCATTCTTGCAGAATATCTTGCATCTGGCCTAGACCCAGAGAAGTCTGCAATATTTGTTCAGAGCGATGTACCAGAAATAAGTGAGTTATATGTGCTTCTAAATATGATAGCATACAAAGGAGAGCTTGAAAGAACAGCCTCTTTTAAAGATAAAGTGAGACAAAACCCAGAGAATGTAAATGCGGGGTTACTCACCTACCCAGTTCTTATGGCTGCCGATATTCTTATTCACAGGGCCAATTTAGTTCCTGTTGGGAAAGATCAAGAGCAACATTTAGAGGCTGCAAGAGTACTAGCACGCAGGTTTAACACTATGTACAACGCGCCTATATTCCCTGAGCCAAAAGCATTTAACTTTGGTAGCGATCTTGTAAAAGTTCCTGGGCTAGACGGTAGTGGTAAAATGGGTAAAAGCGAAGGCAACGGAGTATATCTTTTTGACAACGAAAAAACTATTCGCAAAAAAGTAATGAGGGCAGTAACCGATAGCGGCCCTACTGAGCCAAATTCACCTATGGCAGAATCTGTTGCCAATCTATTTACTCTACTTAAAATAGTCTCGGCACCCTCTACTGTTGCACATTTTACAGAGAGTTATAATAATTGCACAATTCGCTACGGAGACCTTAAAAAGCAATTAGCAGAAGATATCTGCAAACAGACTCTACCTATAAAAGCAAAAATAGAAGAAATTTATAAAGATGAGGCTTATTTGCGCAAAGTTGTAGAGAGAGGTACTGAAAAGGCTAGAGAGAGCGCACAAGCAACTATGAAGGAGGTTAGAAAAGCTGTAGGCTTTAAGAGCTTCCTAAAATTTGATGATTAGTAAAGAGACAATAGACCGCATAATTGATGCTGCTCAAATAACCGATGTAATAGGCGATTTTGTAGCACTTAAAAGAAGGGGGGCAAACTATATGGCGTGCTGCCCTTTTCATCATGAAAAGACCCCCTCGTTCTCTGTATCGCCCTCTAAAGGAATATTTAAGTGCTTTGGATGCGGGAAAGCGGGTAACGTTGTTAGCTTTGTTATGGAGCATGAGCAGCTTGGATATGTAGATGCTCTTAAATTTCTAGGCAAAAAATATTCAATAGAGGTTGTAGATGAAGATGAATCTCCACAAGATGCTCAAAATAGGCTTCGCTCTGAATCTATTGTTGCTGTTACAAGGTTTGCTGCAGATTTTTACTCTAAAGCACTATTAGAGACAGATCAAGGGATTTCAATAGGTCTTAGTTACTTCAAAGAGAGAGGGTTTAACTTAGAGATAATTAAAAAGTTTGGGCTTGGGTGGGCTCCTTCTGGCCGAGGTGGGCAAGAGACTTTTACTAAAGCGGCTCTAAAGGCGGGTTATAAAAAAGAGTTCCTTGTAGCCTCTGGGCTCTCTATTGAGAGAGAGAGCAATAAAGAGCTAGTAGATAGATTTTACGATAGGGTTATGTTCCCTATTACCTCTATCTCTGGTAGAGTTATTGCCTTTGGAGGAAGGACACTAAGAAAAGATAAGGCTGTAGCCAAATATATAAATTCACCCGAGACAGAAATATATATAAAAAGCCGCTCTCTATACGGCATTTACCAGGCTAAAAGTGCTATTACCAAACAGCAAAAATGTTATTTAGTAGAGGGCTACACAGATGTACTCTCTTTTCACAAAAGCGGAATAGAGAATGTAGTTGCCTCTAGTGGTACCTCATTAACAACAGAGCAGATAAGACTCATTAAAAGATTTGCTCCCGAGGTAACAGTTCTATACGATAGCGATGTTGCTGGGATTAAAGCCTCTTTAAGGGGAATAGATATGCTACTAGAAGAGGGGCTTAAAGTGAAAGTAGTGCTCTTTCCAGAAGGAGAAGACCCAGACTCCTATGCTAGTAAAAATGGGCCAGCGGCTCTTCAAAATTTTTTAGATAACTCCCAACAAGATTTCATAGCGTTTAAAACGCAGGTTCTTAGCGACCAAAGTAGTAAAGATCCAATTCAAAGAGCTCGGCTTATCTCAGATGTGGTAGCAAGCATAGCTGTAATTCCAGACGCTATTACCAGAGCTGTCTATATAGAAGAGAGTTCTATTCAACTTAATATTGCCGAGGAGATTCTTTCAGATGAGATTAATAAGCTTCGCAAGAAAAAACAGTACGGAGCCTACGGCAGTAGAACAACACCCTATAATAGGCCCACCAGAGAACTAGGCACCCCAAGCTCTTTACCACCTATAGAGACAGGAGCTAAACTTCCAGAATTTATAACAGACACCTACTGCGAACCGGCAGAAAAGGAGCTTCTCTACTACCTAATAAAATTTGGAGAGTCTCCCCTTTACGGTATAGACCAGCAAACAGATCTTGGCACCTCTACTGTCTCTCAATTTATTCTTACAGAACTACAAAATGACGATCTAGAACTTCAAAATTTAGTTTATAAACAGATTTTTGATGAGTACTACCAAGAGAAAGAGAAGGGGCAAGAACATATTCAGAAACACTTTACCAACCATAGAGACCCAAATATTGTAAAGACTATTTTAGATATTCTTTATCAAGAGCACTCTCTTACAATAAAAGTGTTTGTAGAGTCTATGACTCCAGAAGAGCAGATGCTCTCTATAGTTGTCCCAAAAGCAATTTTGGTGTACAAAGCAAAGATTACCGCTATAGCATACCAAAACTGTTGCGAGCTTCTCTCCAACGCAGAGAAAGAGGGAGAAGAAGAGAAGCAGAAAGAGCTAATGGAACAAGTACAAGTGCTAATGCATATACGAAACTCGTTCTCTAAAGCACTCAATAGATTAACTATATAAAAATTAAAACCCATATAACAATGAATAATAAATACAAACGACACCTTGTAACCGCTGCTCTCCCCTATGCAAATGGAGCTGTACATATTGGCCATCTTGCTGGAGTTTACATACCAGCCGATATCTATACCAGATATTTACGAATGCGAAAAGAAGATGTTCGTTTTATTTGCGGTTCAGACGAACATGGTGTGCCCATTACAATTAAAGCAAAAGAGAACAACTGTACCCCTCAAGAGATAGTAGATAAATACCACCTAATAATTAAAGACTCATTTGAGAGGTTGGGTATTAGTTTTGATATTTACTCACGTACCAGCTCAGAGACTCATCATAAAACAGCCTCGGCCTTTTTCAAAAAACTATACAACCAAGGTAGCTTTATTGAGAAAGAGAGCGAACAATATTACGATGTAGAGGCCAACCATTTTCTTGCCGATAGATATATTATTGGCACCTGCCCTAAATGCAAAGCCGAGAATGCCTACGGAGACCAATGTGAGCAATGTGGAAGCACTCTCTCTCCTAACGAGCTTTTAAACCCAAGATCTACCCTAAGTGGTAACTCTCCAATAAAGAAAAAAACCTCTCATTGGTACCTCCCTTTAGACAAATATGAGCCATGGCTCAAAGAGTGGATTTTAGAGGGACACAAAGAGTGGAAAACCAATGTATATGGCCAATGTAAATCTTGGCTAGATGGGGGGCTACAACCAAGAGCAGTAAGCCGAGACTTAGATTGGGGTGTACCTGTTCCTGTTGAAGGTGCTCAAGGTAAAGTGCTCTACGTTTGGTTTGATGCTCCAATAGGATACATCTCTAACAGCATAGAGCTAATGCCCAATGAGTGGGAGCAGTGGTGGAAGAGTGAAGAGACAAAAATGGTACACTTTATTGGTAAAGACAACATTGTTTTTCACTGCATTGTATTCCCTGCCATGTTAAAAGCTTATGGCGATGGCTTTATATTGCCAGAAAATGTCCCAGCAAATGAGTTTCTTAACCTAGAGGGAGATAAAATATCTACTTCCCGTAATTGGGCTGTTTGGCTGCACGAATATTTAGATGAGTTCCCAGGAAAAGAAGATGTTCTAAGATATGTTCTCTGTGCAAACGCCCCAGAGACCAAAGACAACGACTTCACTTGGAAAGACTTCCAGACGCGCAACAATAGCGAACTGGTGGGCATATTCGGGAACTTTGTGAACAGAGCTGTAGTTCTAACCCATAAATATTTTGCAGGAGAAGTGCCAAGTGCAGTTAAAACAACTGCTCAAGACCAAGAGGTTCTAGATCAAATACCGTTAATTAAGAAAAATATAGAAAATAGTTTAGAGAGCTTCCGTTTTCGCGAAGCATTAAAAGAGGCAATGAACCTTGCTCGCCTAGGTAATAAATATTTAGCAGAAACCGAACCTTGGAAAATTGCTAAAACAGATATGGAGAGGGTTGCCTCAATTTTAAATACCTCTCTCAAAATATGTGCAAATCTTGCAATTGCTTTTGAACCATTTATGCCTCATACTACCCATAAGTTGCGATTTATAATGAATATGAAAAACAGTAATTGGGAGGAGTTTGGCAACCCAGATATACTACGTGCTGGACATAAAATTAACGAAGCTAGCCTACTGTTTGCAAAAGTAGAGGATAATGAAATTGAATTTCAAATGGAAAAACTAAATAAAACCAAATTAGCTAACTCACAAGAGGCTAATCAAAATTCGGAATCAGAAGAGCCTACTACTCAAACTCTGCTGCCTCTTAAAGATGAATGCACCTACGACCAATTTATGAAAATGGATATTCGCACTGCTACAGTATTAGAAGCAGAAAGAGTACCCAAAACAGACAAACTACTAAAGTTAACAATAGATACTGGTATAGACACTCGTACAATTGTATCTGGTATTGCAGAGTTCTACAAGCCAAAAGAGATGGTTGGCAAACAGATATGTGTATTAGCAAATTTGGCTCCTCGCAAAATTCGTGGAATTGAATCTAACGGTATGATTCTAATGGCAAGTGAAGAGAACGGCAAAATGCGAATAGTAACTCCAGAAGAGAGACTAAATAACGGCTCAACAATTAGCTAAAAGTTTTAAGAAACTCTCTCTCTTCTTTATTATAGAGAATCCACTCCCAGAATGGGCGTAAATCATCTTTAAATACAACAAGAAGTACAATTATTAAAATAATTAATAGAATAGCAGAGAAAATAATTACAAACTTCTTTATAAATCTATCTTGATTTGACAGCTCTTCCTGGACTACTGGCTTCTCTTCTTGGACTTGTTCAGTTTGAATTGCATCTTCTTGAGAAGCATCTTCTTGAGAAGCCTCTTCTTGAGAACCCTCTTCATTAGACTCTTCAGTAGAAGCCTTTTCCTGAGAAGAGAGCTCATTTTCTTGAGAAAAAGGCTCCTCTTCAATTGAGAAAGACTCCTCTTCAGGTAAAATTATTGAAGAACTTAAAATCTCCCTTATATCTTTCTTAAAAAAATTTGATTGAGGCTTGCCACTTAAAGACTCTACCTCTCCCCTACGCGGTAGGAACTTAATATTTACTGGGCCTAAACCAAATGTCTCTACATAATTGAAAAGCTCCTTATCTGCTACAAAAAAATAGTCATTCTGCTCTGTAGCTCGCATTGTACCAAAATTAGGTATTCTATAGCTTTTATTCTCACCTAGATCTTCTCTAAGAGATTTAATAAAAGTGGCAATCTCACTTTTAGCAACCTCAATATCACACCCTTTTTCTTGTGCATACTTGTTCTCTAAAAGCTGGTCGTTCCAAATTTCACTTGGGCGAAAAAGAATTCTTCTAAAAGGAGGGTGAATTACCCTTGCCCTATCAGAAAAAACAGATGGAGCTTTCTCTGCAATAAAACTACCCATCCCAGGGAGTGAAACCCTATCATGCTCAAGAACTAGTTCCTGTAAAATCTTTGATAATAAATCTAAATCCATATTATTAAGCCCTATTCTACAAAGTTATAAAAAAAGAGATTATATCGCTTATATTTTAAAATTTCTAAAATTTGCTCTAAAAGTTTGTAATTTTAAAAATTCAACTTATATTTGCAATCCCAAAACGGGAACGAAAAAATTCCTTGTTAGCTCAGTTGGTTAGAGCACCTGACTGTTAATCAGGGGGTCCTAGGTTCAAGTCCTAGACAAGGAGCATCAAAATAAGAGAGTTAGCAAATTACTGCTAACTCTCTTTTTTTTTGCCATTGAAATTTGCCATTGAACTATGTTTTCTTCAAACTCAAGATGTAAGTCGGAAGCGTATTGAATTATCATAAGTTTCTAATATTAAGATTCTTATCAAATCTGTTATTATATCAATGCCGATAATTTCTTGGATGTTGCTTTCTTATGTTCTTTCGGGAATGAGTCTAGGTAGCTTTTTACTCTAAAACAATTATTGGATCGCTACCAAAACTTTATTGTTTTCGGCTTAAATACAGATATAAAGACTGTTGTAATTAGTGTGCCAGTCATAAGTAACCCTAAAGTAATGTGATATTGACTATACCATTGGTAATCTGGATTAGAAAGAGCATCAAGACCCAAGTTACCAGAAATCTCTACCATATTTGAAATCCATGGTCCAGAGAAAATAGTCCCTAGTGTTATAATAAGCACTGTAATTATCCATTTAAAAGTAATCCAACCATGTTTGAAGTAGCCCCATTTGGTAAATTGAGAATAGACCCATCCCGTTAAGAGGCAAGTAACTGCACTGGGCACTAATATTTTCATATCTATAAAATAGATAATCCTATTAAGTAGATGAAGTTCGTTGCCAGATTTTAAGTCGTAGCCTATAAAATGCACAATAAACATAACAACCCCTGTCGTAATCCAAACTCCTGCTGCTATTAAATGTATGGATTTTAACCATTTTCTCTGATTTAGTGAAAGCTGCTTCATATTTAATAAAAAAATTACAGTTAAAATAAGAGGCCACCAAATAAGCGGTACTTAGAGGATAGTTATCCTATGTCCTACTTAAATAGTTGTCTAGGCACAAAAATAACATTTATATTTTAAATCTAAGTCAGGAAAGGATAAATTTACTAATACCCCTATTTTTGTAACCGTCCGTTGAGCCCCATCTGTTTTTGTGTTTTCATAGTAATTATCTTTGTCGCAAACTTATTATAAAGATGAAAACACCACCAAAAGCAGCTGTTCTATATGAAGCAGCGTATGATAGATTT
>JAQVZL010000096.1 GCA_028708215.1 Bacteroidales bacterium | reverse complement strand
TTCTACAAATGCCAACGTAGCTACACTCAATAAAGAGCAACCCGCCTTTACAAGCTCATTCCCACAAGCCTCAACAGTTGCCCCAGTTGTTAAGACATCGTCTACCAGTAAAACTCTCTTACCAGATAACACATTTTTATACTCCCCTCTTACCCTAAACGCTCCTTCTACACCTTTTCTACGGTGTTCCCTATCTTTTTTAGTTTGGGTAAAGGTATAACGTTTTCTTGCCATTGCATTACATAGAACAGGTTTTTTTAGAAAAACCCCTAATTCTAAAGCTATTACAGCTGCCTGATTAAATCCCCTCTGCCACCTACGTAAACTATGAAGAGGCACAGGTATAATATAATCTACTAAACTACTCCATCCGCTCTCATATAATTTTCTCCCTAAAAGAGCAGAAAGATACTTGCCCATAGATTTATCTCCATAATACTTAAAATTATGAATAGGCTTCTTCCATTTACTCTCGCTCCTGTAAAGCAAAAGAGAAGCAGCACAATCTACAAATAGCACCTCTCTAATCATTCTCTCTGCGGGGTTATCCCTCCAGCTCCAATAAAACGAATAGGGCAAATCGGCTAAGCATTCCAAGCAGATGTGCCTCTCTCCCCCAACCAATAATCTATCACACACCGGACACAACTCCGGAAAAAACAAAAAACCTATTCCCATCTAATTTATTAACTCAACAACAGATGCCTTTTTAACTTGAATATCATTTCTGAGCACACTCTCCATCTTACCTCTCTGAAAATAGTAACGATTTACTATCTCCTCTTCTAATAGAGGCTTAATCTCTTCTATTCTAGTTTTTAAAACATCTAGCTTGCTCATTTTAACTACATTGCCTAATTGCTCTAACTCTTCATTCATAAGAGAGTGCAAAGATTCTTTTTTTGCAATCTCTATAAGTTTATCAAACTCTACCTCGGTAGCGGTTCTATGGTCGAACTCCTTTTCCACTGCCCACTTCACAAAGTTATCATACTCCAGCTCTGTAAGTTCGAATTCAGAAGGAGAAGCAATAGAGTCATGGTCTCTAAAGTAGAGAGTTGAATATTGGTGAAGAACCTCTCCATAGACAAGTGCCAAAGCTGGGCGGCTATAAAATTGAGGCTCCAGCTTTATATCTGGAGTGATTCCACCGCCATCATACACTGTTCTTCCCTTTAATAATGTCTTAAAAGGCATAGTTAAAGAGTCTGGTATAGAACCAACACTGCCATCTTCATTTCTTTGAGAATAATCTATTGCCTGTACACATCTACCACTAGGAGTATAGTACTTTGCTGTGGTAATCTTTATTGTATTATTATAACCTACATCTCTAATAGATTGAACCAATCCTTTCCCAAAAGTACGGCTCCCTACAATAGTGGCTCTATCTAAATCTTGAAGTGCCCCTGCTACAATTTCAGAAGAGGAGGCCGAAGCCGAATTTACCATAACAACCAAAGGCAAAAGAGTATCTACCGGCTCATTCACTGTAAAATAATCTCGCCGAAAATGACTAACCTTACCTTTAGAAGAGACTACTTTTGTCTTTTTGGGAACAAACAGAGAGACTATCTCTACAGCTTCGTCTAAAAGACCACCGCCGTTTCCTCTAAGATCTAATATTAACCTATTCAAATTGGTGTTTTCTTTCAGTTTAAGGAGCTCCATCTTTACATCTTTTGCTCCATCTACAGTAAATCCAGTTACTCTAATATAACCTACGCTATCATTGAGCATTCCTGCATACAGCACATCTGGGAAGTGGACCTTCTCTCTAGTGATTTTCAAATCTGTAGTATCTCCCCCTCTTAGGCGCTTTACAGTAAAAAGAACATCTGTCCCAGGTGTCCCTTTCATTTTTGCACTGCACTCCTCTACAGGAAGCGGAGCAACCAACTCTCCATTAATTGCAATAATTAGATCTCCATCGTGTAAGTTAGCTTTTGCAGCTGGGGTATTTTCATGTACCTCAGAGATAAATATATTAGGGCCCTCTTTCCTAATAATTGCTCCTATACCCCCATAACTTCCTGTTGTAAGTAGCTCTAAGCTCTCTCTATCTTCATCTGGAATAAAAACGGTATAAGGGTCTAGAGACTCCAACATAACCATTGTAGCTTGAAGAATGAGACTATCTAAGTTTACACTATCTACATAGAGCATATCTATCTCATTCAAAACATTTTTCTGAACTTCTAAGCTTTTGCCTATTTTAAAACTTTGAGATTGAGCTCCTAAGTTTAGTGATATAAACAATAAACCAATAGTTGCTGTTGTTGTTAAGATTCTCTTAAATATCATATATAATCTTATTAATAAATACAAAAATAAAGTTTTAGTACCTTTGATGCAATTTAGATTCAAATGGAAATAATATTTGCAACATCGAACCAGCACAAACTACAAGAGGCACAAGGCATTACAGGAAATAAAATCTCTCTTATAACTCCTTCCCAAATAGGAATATACCATGATATCCCAGAAGATGGCAAAAGTTTAGAAGAGAATGCTCTTATTAAAGCTAGCTTCATTTTTAAAACAACTAATAGAAATTGCTTTGCAGACGATACCGGTTTAGAGGTAGAGGCTCTAAATGGAGAGCCTGGTGTAAAATCTGCCAGATATGCTTCTGAAGAGTGTGACTCACGTTTAAATATGCAAAAATTGCTCAAAGAACTAAAGGGTGTTACAAATCGTAAAGCGCGCTTCCGTACAGTTATTGCTCTCTTTTTAGATGGAAAGCAGCACCTCTTTGAAGGGATACTCAATGGAACAATAACCGAAACCCAATATGGAAAAGGAGGTTTTGGATACGACCCACTGTTTGTTCCAGAAGGATACACCAAAACTCTTGCCGAACTAACAGATTCCCAAAAAAATCTTATTTCACATAGAGGTATAGCAATAAGAAAGCTCTCTCAATTTCTTAAAAACTATAGTACAGAATGAGTTCCCAAACATTCAAAGCAATTGTTCTTCATACCTTTAAGTATAAAGAGTCGGGCATAATTTTACAATGCTACAGTAGTATAAAGGGGAAAGACTCTTTTTATATAAGAACTGGAAAGAACTCGCTTAAAAAACATGCTCTCTCTCTTTTACATCCACTTAATGTTTTAGAGTGTGTAATTTCTTCTCACAGCATTGGTGAATTAAAAACTTTAAAAGAGTTCAACTCTGTACATAAACTAAGTTCACTAAGGGGCAGTATTGCAAAAGCTGCAATCGCAATATTTATAAGTGAAGTTATCTCTAAAACAATACATGAGTTAGAGCAAAATATAGATCTGTTCAGTTTTTTAGAAAAATCTATCTTAGAGCTCAATGAAATTAATGAAGGAGCAAACAATTTTCATCTCTATTTTCTACTGAAATACAGTGCACTTTTGGGATATATGCCAGAAATACCTAATAATACCCAAGGCATGCTTTTTGATATTTCTACTGCTGAATATTCACAAAATAGAACAAATAGAGCATTTATGTTTCCCCAAAAAGAGAGTGAATTACTTTGGAAGTTGGCACATTCATCAACTGAAAACTTAAAAGAGATAACAATCCCGGGAGAGTTGCGCTATAGATTTTTACAAGAGATGATTAGATATTTAAGCTACCATACTGGCCTACAAATAGAGATAGGTTCTCTAAATGTTCTTCACGAAGTATTCAATTAATTGTATATTTGTTTTATGTCTTTTACCTCTAAATTATATAGTCTCATATCTAAAAACAGGCTTAAATCTATAGATTTAAGTAGGAAGAATCCAGAGCTTTTTCAACGAAAATTGTTCAACGAACTTATAAAAAGAGGGGCTAAAACAGAATTTGGAAAGGAGCATAACTTTGAAGCTATTAATAGCATTGATAAATATGGGCAAAATGTTCCTTTAAGGGATTACAATATGTTTGAACCCTACATAGAGAGGGTTAGAAAACAAGAGAAAAATGTTTTATGGGACACCCCTGTTAAGTGGTTTGCAAAGTCTTCTGGCACCAGCTCGTCAAAAAGCAAGTTCATACCTATTACTAAAGATTCACTACAAAATTGCCACTACTCTGGTATGAAGAAAATGATTGCTACATATATAGATAACAACCCTTTGTCTCAACTATTCGATGGAGATGCTCTTACTCTAGGTGGTAGTGTTACTGTAGATGAGCTTGGCTTTGGAAAAAGTAGCTATGGAGATCTTTCGGCAGTGCTTCTAAAAAACTCCCCTCTGTTTGTAGAAATGAGAAGAGTTCCTAAAAGGAAAATTGCTCTTTTACCAGATTTTGAACAAAAGGTAGATATTATCTGCAAAAATGCACTCAAATATAATGTAACAAACTTTTCTGGAGTGCCTTCTTGGAATATGGTTCTATTCCGCAAAATACTTGATTACACAGGTAAAACCAATTTAAAAGAGCTCTGGCCAAATCTTGAGTTATTCATGCATGGAGGAATTAACTTTGAACCATACCGTAATGAATATAAAAAGATAATCTCTGGAGAGATGAACTATATGGAGAACTACAATGCTTCGGAAGGGAACTTTGCTTTTCAAGATGATCCCTTAGATAAATCTATGCTACTGCTTACAGATAATGGTATTTTCTACGAATTTA
>JAQVZL010000095.1 GCA_028708215.1 Bacteroidales bacterium | reverse complement strand
AAGGGTGGGCTTATTATTTATGAGGTTTGTTTTAATTTTATGTAAAACAGCTTCTTGCTCTTGCGATAGGTTTTCAAAATTAGAATTAGAAAGAGACTCATCTGTAGCTTTTATCTTTCTCTTTCTTCTCTTCTTTGGCTGGCCATTGGTTCCAGATTTAGAGATGGAGTTACCTATAGCAGCCTTAAGCACCTCTCCAGGGTAGCACATATAATATTTAGAGACCCAATTACGGAACTGCATCTCTTGAGGTGTTGCAAATGCAGCCCCTTCTACAGAAATAATCTCTTTCATCTCTCCTTTATAGGGAGCCTCTCCAGATACAATTCTCTCTATAACTCCTATATAAACTCTTCCACTGAATTCTACAGATACGTAAGAACCCACCTTAGCAGACTCTTGTAATGAATTGGGAATAAGGTAGCTCACCTCCATCGCCAATCTTAGAGGCAAGATTACATATGCATAACTATTTTCCATTTTATAACCTCTCTAAACATTGTGCAGCCTCTTCTAGCTGCCAAGTAGGAGTAGATGTTGCACCACACACACCAACGGTATCTCCTTTGTTGAACCATGCACTATCTATATCTTTGCATGTCTCAATTTTATAGGAGCGGTTATTAGAAGATTTACAGGTCTCAAATAGAATTTTACCATTAGAACTCTCTTTGCCACTTACAAATATTATTACGGAATGTTTCTTTGCAAACGTTTTTAGGTTGGGATGCCTAGACGAGACTTGGTGGCAAATTGTTCTGTGACTTTTAATCTTCTCTAAATCTCCCCCTTGCTCTAGGGTGAGTTTTTTAATTTGGGCAATTATATTTTCATATTCATCTACATCTTTTGTTGTTTGAGAAAAGATTGTAGTAGGCTTAGAAAAATCTACTGAGTTAAGATCTGCCGAACTTTCAATAACAACAGCATTGCCACCTATTTGCCCTAATAATCCATTTACCTCGGCATGATTTTTTTTACCAAATATTAAAAGAGTGCCTCCATCTTTCTTTATGCTTTCATACCCCTTCTTTATTTTTCTTTGTAGGTTTAACACTACAGGGCAGGTACAATCAATAACTCTAATTTTGTTATCTAAAGCTGTTTTATATGTAGAGGGTGGTTCCCCGTGAGCTCTTACTAAAAGAGTAGAGTTTTTTAAAATTTCGAGTTCATTGTGGTCTATCACCTCCATCCCCAAGGACTCTAGCCTCTCTACCTCCTCTTTATTGTGCACAATAGAGCCTAAAGAAAGGAGAGTTTCATTCTCTTTAAGATAATCTTCGGCCTGTTTTATAGCTTGAATAACTCCATAACAAAACCCAGATTTAGGGTCTATCTCTACTTTGAGCCCCATCTCTCCATAACTATTTTTTCTATCCATCTCAACTGATCTTTTTGGGTCATATAACTGTTATCTAGTAAAATAGCATCGGGTGCTCTTTTTAGAGGAGCACTCTCTCTATTTTCGTCTAAATAGTCTCTCTCTTGCACGTTTTTTAAGATCTCTTGGTAGTTTGCATTCCCTCCTTTAGCAATAATTTCATTAAATCTGCGTTGGGCCCTTATCTCTGGTTTTGCTGTCATGAATATTTTAAGATTGGCATTAGGGAAAACTACTGTTCCAATATCTCGGCCATCCATAACCACTCCACGCTTCGCTCCATATTTCTTCAATAAAGAGTCTACAAACTCTCTTATAATGGGTATAGAAGCTACTTTACTCACCATTTGCGCAACCTCAATGGAGCGAATCTCTTCCTCTATATTCTCTCCATTCAGATACAACTGCCCGTAGCCATTGGGCCCTGTTGGTAAAAATTCAAAAACTGCTTTTTCTAGTAGTTCCTGGAGTTTAGTAAGGTTTTTATTATCTTTTAAATCATTTAACTTCTCTCTTTGTGAAAGCAAAGTAACGCCCCTATATAGTGCCCCGGTATCTACGTATGTAAGTCCATAACGTATAGATATAGCTCTGGCAAATGTGCTTTTCCCAGTAGATGAATGACCATCAATTGCTATTATAATATCTCTTTTTCCCATTTTTGTACAAACAACAAACATACACAAAAAAGGATTATCTTTGTAAAAATAATTTTAATGAGACTTGCCGTTTTCGATCTTGGCACTAATGTTTTTAATCTGCTTTTAGCTCAGATTTCAAATAATAAGTGTGATATCTTCAAAGTAGTGAAAGTTGGTTCTCACATTGGGAAAGCTGGCTTTAAAAGAGGTTCTCTTACTCCAGAAGCTATAGACTCCTCTGTAGAGGCATTTTCAAAAATGATGGAACACATTACAAAACTGGGAGGAGTAGATGTTATTAAGGCTTTTGCCACTTCTGCCATAAGAGATGCATCTAATGGCCATCTTTTTGTGCAAAAGATAAGAGAGAGATTTGGAGTTGAGGTAGAGGTAATATCTGGAGAGAGGGAGGCCGAGTTAATTTATAAGGGGATAAGAGAGTCTATTCTACTTTATAACGAAAATGTACTTATGCTAGATATTGGCGGAGGGAGCAACGAGCTAATAATTGCCAATAAAGATAAGATTCACTGGAAACATAGTTTCCCACTTGGAGTTATAAGAATGAAAGAGATTATAAACCCATCTGAAACTATAACAGAAAGTGAGTTAGAGGCTTACATCTCTCACTTAGACAGTGCTTTATCTTCTTTTTTTCAAGAGGTGCAAAAGTATAAACCCACCCTTTTAATTGGCACTTCGGGCTCTTTTGATACTCTTAGAGAACTTATATTCCCTCTAGACAAAAGCACTTTACCTGTAATGGAGCTCCCTTTGGAAAAATTTACTTTATTATATAATAGGTTGCTTGCATCTAACCATCAAGAGAGACTCAATATGGCTGGAATGTCTGCTATGAGGGCAGACTATATGGTTTTAGGAGTTATTTTTGTAAGCCATATTATTAATAAAGCCAACATTAAAGAGCTCTACCAATCTTCATTCTCTCTAAAAGAGGGATATATGGCCGAGTATGCAGCCGAGTATGTAGCAGCTGCTCAACAGATATGATTAATTTAAAATTTAAGATATAATATGAAGCTTCTAATAATAGACGACGAGAAATCAATAAGAAACACACTTAAAGAGATACTGGAATTTGAAGGGCACGAAGTAGAGTTAGCAGAAGATGGAGTAGAGGGCTTAGAGAAGGCCACTTCTGCTAATTACGATGTGATTTTCTCAGATATAAAAATGCCCAATATGGATGGAATGGAGCTTTTAGATAAGCTAGCAGAGACCAATATAGACTCCTCTGTAATTATGATTTCTGGGCATGGCTCAATTGATTCTGCAGTGGAGTGTATTAAAAAGGGAGCTTTCGATTTTATTCAAAAACCATTAGATCTAAATAGAATTTTAATAACCTTAAGGAATGCTACAGATAGAACTAATCTAGTAAAAGAGACTAAAGTACTCAAGAAAAAAGTATCTAAAATCCCGGAAATTGTGGGGGTTTCACCGGCAACAGCTAGAATCAAAAAGATGATAGATAGGGTTGCTCCTACAGAGGCTAGAGTTTTGATTACAGGTTCAAATGGAACAGGGAAAGAGCTTGTAGCACGCTGGTTGCACGAGAAAAGCAACAGAGCAGAAATGCCTTTCGTAGAGGTAAACTGCGCAGCTATACCAGGAGAGTTAATAGAGAGTGTGTTATTTGGTCACGAAAAAGGAGCCTTTACTAGTGCTGTTAAACAGCATAAAGGGAAGTTTGAGCAGGCCCATGGAGGAACTCTCTTTTTAGACGAGATTGGAGATATGAGCTTAGCTGCTCAAGCAAAAGTTTTGAGAGTGCTACAAGAGAATAAGATTAGCCGAGTTGGGAGCGACAAAGACATTAATGTTAATGTAAGGGTAATAGCAGCCACCAACAAAAACTTAAGGGAAGAGATTAGCAATAATAATTTTAGAGAAGACCTATATCACAGGTTAAGTGTAATTCTAATTCATGTACCTCCTCTAGCAGAGAGAAGAGAAGATATCCCTCTACTTACAAAACACTTTTTGGAGCAAATTTCAAATGAGAGTGGTATGCCAGTAAGAAATATAGAGCAAGATGCATTAGAAGAACTTTCGGCATATAAATGGACCGGAAATATTAGAGAACTACGAAATGTTGTAGAGAGATTAATGATTTTAGGCAGTAACATTATCACCAAAGAAGATGTCATAGCCTACGCCAAACCCATCTTTAGATAGAAGTACCACTAAAGACTTTCTACCATCTAACAGACAAACAGAACAATATTGTTGCACCCATTTTATCTAATAATTCATCTGATTTTCCCTAGGAGACGATTTTCCGGGAGATGATTGCTCATAACCTGCTCACTAAGAGGTAGTTAGCTTTTGGAAATAAGAGCGTTGCTGCTGGTGAGCAGAGTATCAAATAGCTAAGAGTCAACAGCTTTATATGAAATTTCATAAATAAAATAATCATTATTATGGGAAGCAAAGCTAGGTGGGAAACTTTGGTGGGATTTGTAGTTTGGAGGTTACTCTTTCTCTATGCGAAGCTGTTGGATGTAATTTCCCTCTTTTTGAATTCTTACAAAGAGGGTAACTCTAAATTTATTACCACCAGCATTTAGATTTCCAATG
>JAQVZL010000094.1 GCA_028708215.1 Bacteroidales bacterium | reverse complement strand
GACGCTCTTCCGATCTAAACGTCTAATGGACTATGGGTTCCATGCTCCTACTCTCTCATTCCCTGTTGCAGACACCTTAATGGTAGAACCTACAGAGAGTGAGTCTTTGGCAGAACTAGATAGATTTATAGAGGCTATGATAGCTATCAAAAAAGAGTGCGACCAAATTAAAGATGGCAAGGTAGATAAAGCCCATAACTTAATTAAAAATGCACCTCATACAGTAGATGAGCTAAGTGCAGATGAGTGGAATCACCCATATAGCCGTAAAGATGCTGCATATCCTCTTGAATGGATACGTGATAATAAATTCTGGCCAAATGTTGCCCGTGTAGATAATGGCTATGGAGACAGAAATCTAATGTGCAGCTGCGAAGGGTGGTTAGAAGACTAAAAAATAAAAATTTATTATGGAGAATGGAATAACAGCAAGAACAACTGCTCTTTTCGGAATAGTAGATAAAATATATGAACTGTTGCTAGAGTGGGGGGCTTCTCCCGCCCTAGCCTCATTTCTAGACGAGATTATAAGCGTATCTCTACTACTACTTATTGCATACCTAGCTAATTTCTTTGCTAAACATATAGTTTATAGAGTTTTAGTTCGTTTTGTAAAAATTTCTTCTGTTAAGTGGGACGATGTTCTTGTAGATCACAACGTTATAAAATACCTAGTAAGAATAATACCAGGAATTATATTACATATAGCAGCTCCAATTGCTCTAAGAAGTACTTTAGCTGTAGATCTATTCCAGAGAGGAGCCGAAATATTTATTGTTGTTGCTATACTTCAAGCTATCTCTTCAACCACAACTGCTCTTACAGTAATTTTCAGTGATATGAAGAAATACGCCAATAAACCCATAAAGGTGATATTTCAAGTTATCTCTGTGCTTGCCTATTTTGTAGGTGCAATAATTATTTTAAGTGTTTTAATTAACACAAGCTTTACATCTCTATTTGCTGCAATGGGTGCATCCATGGCCATTGTGATGCTCATCTTTAAAGATAGTATTCTAGGTTTTGTTGCAGGGTGGCAACTATCTATTAACGATATGCTTCGCCCAGGAGACTGGATAACAATGCCTAAATATGGTGCCGATGGCGATGTAGAAGAGATTAGCCTCTACTCAGTAAAGGTTCGTAACTTCGATAAAACTATAACAACTATCCCCCCCTATGCTCTAATTAGCGAATCTTTTCAAAATTGGAGAGGAATGCAGGAGTCAGATGGAAGGCGTGTTAAACGCTCCGTTATTATTGATATGAATAGTATTAAGTTCTGTACTCCAGAAATGATTGAACGTTTCAAAAAAATAGGTTTTCTCAAAGACTATTTAGATGCTACCACAAAGGAGATTGAAGAATACAATAAAGAGAACAATATTGACAACTCGGTTTTAGTTAATGGGCGACGCCAAACAAATATTGGTGTTTTCAGAGCCTACCTAAACGAATACCTCAAAAGACACCCACTTGTAAATGACAATATTGTCTGTATGGTTAGGCAGTTACAACCTACCGAAAAGGGTATCCCAGTAGAGCTCTACTTTTTTATCTCAGATAAAAATTGGGTTAACTACGAGAACATTCAATCAGATATTTTTGACCATGTTCTTGCTATTGTAGAGCAGTTCGATCTTAGGATTTTCCAATACCCTACTAATGCACTACCCATTACGCCCCTCGAGCAAGAGTAAATTCACTCAATAGTTATTACTTTAAATACTCAATAAGAGACTCCGAAAATCTTAAAAACCCTAGGTCTGTTAAATGAGTCCCATCTACTGTAGATTCACCATCTTGCCCCAACAAGTTGTCTCCTCTTATGTAAATTATATTTGAATAATCTTCTGCTATAAGGCGAGCATACAGCTCTCTCCACTCACTATTCTCTTCATCTAATTTTTCTTTTGACTCTTGGTCTACAAAAAGTTGTGGAAAGTTTGGATTTTCTACCATATATATTTTCATATCTGGTCTAAAATTAGCAATATGAGTTATAAAGGTATATGCGCTATCTCTTATAATTTGAGCAGTTGTGTTAGGCAAACAATCAATAACTAAAGCCTCTATATTGGCCATGTTAATAGCTTTTGCCATAGAAAAATCTAATCTAGCATTTCCAGAGAAACCCATATTTATTGTCTCTCTATCTAGTACTCTTCCTAAGATATTTGTATAGGCCATTCCTGGTCTAGAAGCACAGCCACCTTGTGTAATGCTAGTTCCATAAAAAAGAATAGGTCTTTTCTCTTCACTCTTAATCAATCTCTTATTTTGCGGCAAACGCACTTGAGCTCCCTGTTCTACTCCAATCTCTACAGAAGAAACTCCATCGTAGAGAGGCAAATATGCAATAAACTCTCTATTTTGAACAGTCATATTTTTCACAAAAACAGCATAACTCTCTTTTGGGTTTACGGTAGATTTAGTATTGGGCTTTGCAGTTCCAACATAGTGCCAATTAGCACCATCTAAAACATAAAGATCTAGCCCCTTAATTCCAGTATTGGGCATATGACTCATGCTAAAATCATTTAAAACAGTCCATTTCACAGCCACAAAAGGGCTATCTGTATTGAACCTAACTGCCAGCCCTGCACTATTTGCTCCCAACTCAAGCAACTCTGGGCGAAGCTCTGCTCTTAAAGCTTCTGGTAATCTACCATATTTAACAGTGCTTTGATTGAAACCCTTACCAATAACCATAAGAGAATCTATACTCACAAACTTAACATCTTGCTCTTTTATACTTTGTGCATAAACACATATCAACAGCAACATACTCAACAATAATAAAAATCCTTTTCTCATCTTAATCTATTTTCAAAATAATAAACTCTAAAATAATATCCCCTCGGCATTAAATTGGCTCTCTCCAATCAATTTTAATCCCTTGTCTCTCCATGCGTCTAAACCAAGTCATTTGTCTTTTAGCAAACCTATGAATAGCCGTTTGCAATAGCTTATGCATCTGATTATAACTAAGCTCTCCAGTAATATAGAGAGTTACAAATTTATACTCCAAGCCATAATAGATAAGATCTTCTGCCGGGATACCTCTCGCTAGTAAACTCTTAACCTCCTCTATCATTCCCCCCTCTAACCTCTCTTTTAATCTTTTATCTATCCGCTTAATTCTCTCTTCCCGGCTAACAGAAATCCCAATAAAACTAGTAGGAACAGGTAAATACTCCTGAACATTTGTGTCTCCAGAAAGCGCAATCTCCAAAGCTCTTATAAGCCTTTTCCTACTATCTGTATCTGTGGTGTTATGCAGAGGTTTTAACTGCTCCAGTTTTTTAATTAGTTGCCGATTGCTTAGGAGCTCAAGCTCTGCTCTAAGAGCAGGATTAGGTGGTACCTTAGGTAGAGAGTAGCCCCTAGTTGCAGCTTCTATATAAAGCCCACTACCCCCACACAGAATAGGTTGCTTCCCTCTCTCGTTTATCTCTTGTAATACTCTATGAAAATCTATTTGATATTGAAAAATATTATATTTGCTACCAGGTTCAACAATATCAATTAGGTGATAAGGTATATTAATACCATTATAGTTATACTCATCTAAATCTTTACCAGTACCAATATCCATAAACTTATAAACCTGTCTAGAATCTGCAGAGATAATCTCTCCATTGGTTTCATATGCCAGCTTTACAGCATACTTTGTTTTACCCGAAGCAGTTGGGCCTAGTACACAAATCAAATCTTTGCTCATAACGCAAATTTACACTATTTTTGCACTCCAATGACTAAAAGAAATAGTAAAATAGAAATTAAAAATAAAAAAGCCTCTTTTGAATATGAATTCATAGATAGCTTTACTGCAGGCATAGTACTTACTGGCACAGAAATCAAATCTATTAGAGCTGGAAAGGCCACCCTTGCAGACTCATATTGCTATTTTGTTAACCAAGAGCTCTATGTAAAAAACATGCATATTGCAGATTATTGGTGGGGTAGCTTCAACAACCACGACCCTCGCAGAGATCGCAAGTTGCTGCTAACAAAAAGAGAGTTAAGAAAACTATTTCGCGGGAGCAGAGAAAAAGGCCTCACAATTGTAGCCACCCGTCTATTTCTATCTGAGAAGGGGTTGGCCAAATTAAACATCTCTTTAGCTAAAGGGAAACGTGAATATGACAAACGTCACTCTATTAAAGAGAAAGATATGCGCCGCGAAGCAGATCGCAACCTCTAAAGCAATTTAATTCATAATTCTAAATCTAAACTAAAGGGCTACCAGATAAAGTACCTAGAACTAGCTAATACCATAGACTATTAGAACTAGATAATGCCATACTATTTTAAATAGGTTAATAGATATTTTGTGATAAACGATAACCTGCTTTATCTAAATACCAATCTGGAAATTCAACTCCAGCAGAACCTGCCCATGCAGCAAATTTAAGATATGCATCTGTTATCTCTATCCTCTCTACAACATGATCGAACCCAGAAAATAGATTTATAGCCCAAGGAAGATTAGAAGCCGTTTTATAATACCTGCCAATTCCTGGGTTGCTTGTATCTTCTTCTTTGCCAAACAGAGCAGTAGATGCACTTTTTGTTGGAGGAAAATCTGCAAGATGAACCTCACGAGCTCTATCTCATTCTATAAAAATGAAA
>JAQVZL010000093.1 GCA_028708215.1 Bacteroidales bacterium | reverse complement strand
TTTTAGAACATGTCAAATAGGTATGTAAAAACCCTTACTTAAATGAGCAATAAAACAGAAAAAACTCAAGTGCTTATATTAGAGTGATTCCCTCATAAGAGATACTACCAGTTAACTCCAGAACTCAAGTAATTAAAGGCATAATCAACTTTAAAGGGAAAGTTATGCCTGTGCTCTCTATCAATTCGCGTTTTGGAGTAGAAGAGAGCGAGTTGAATATAAATGACAAATTCATACTTATTGAACAAGAGGGTAAAGCAATGGCTATAATAGCGAGTAGTGTGAGTGAAGTTACAGAATTAGACTCTAAGCAAACTCAAAAAACAGATACTCTTTTCCCAGGACTTCTGTCTGTAAACCTACTTGGAAAAGAGCACAATATTATATACCTATATAACCTAGAAACCATCTTCACAAGCAAAGAGATAATAGATATCCACAAAATAGGTGATTAACAAACAAGTTACAGATAAGTACTATCTAAAGATAGTAGCAGGCATTATTGGACAAGAGTTAGGATTACACTACCCCAACAATCGTCTCCAAGAGCTTTTACGTGGTCTTGAAAGAACATCTGAGCTCTTTCAAGGAAAATACTCTACTATATCAATAATAGAAGAGATAATAAAAGCCAAATCTATACCTCAGTATCTATACTCGCAACTCTCAACTGCATTAACTATTAACGAGACCTATTTTTTTAGAGAAACTCCTGCAATAGATCTATTCAAAACAGTTATAATAAGTGAAATTAAAAAGAGTGGTGGAAATTATAAAATCTGGAGCGCAGGTTGTAGTTCAGGTGAAGAGCCATTTACTTTAGCAATAATTATAAAAGAGATGCTACCAGCACACATTGCTAAAAACATTAAAATAATTGCCACAGATATAAGCTCAAAAGCACTTAACAAAGCTAAAGAGGGAGTATATACTGAGTGGTCTTTCAGAGAAACACCCCAAAACATTAAAAACAAATATTTTAAAGCTGTAGATAGTAGATGGCTTATTTCTGAAGAGATTAAAGAGATGGTCTCTTTTTCACATCTAAATTTAATTTCAGAAAACTTCCCTTCACCTTCCATGGGAATAGATAACCTAAATCTTATATTCTGTAGAAATGTACTTATGTACTTCTCTATTGATAGTATAAAAGTGGTAATTAATAAGTTTCATAATTCTCTTTGTGAAGGAGGGTGGTTAATAACTTCACAGGTTGAACTTAATAACGAACTGTTCTCAAATTTTGGTAAAATTAATGTTTTTAACGGCTTTTTCTACATAAAAGAAGAGATAGTACACTCTTCTAAAAACATAAAAGAAGAGCGAGCTTATATGATTAAAGAGAGCCCTCGCAATTACATTAAATCTAGAACTTCAAAAAAAATCATAGATAAAAAACCAGCAACCACTCCTAAAAAACCCACTTTAAATGCAGCTAAGGCCTTAGCTAATAGAGGCGATTACGAAAAGGCATTAGATATTCTTGAAGAACTATCAAATAATGATGGGGAGTATCATATAAGGCTAGAGCCTGAGAGTAATTATAGTGGCACAGGAGTAGGTCTTTCTACCGTAAAAAGGATAATTGAAAAACATAATGGGGAAATTTGGGCTGAGTCTGCTCCTTCTGATGGGACAACTTTCTTTTTCACACTACAATAGAGAGTAAAAACTATTTTTTATCAAACAATTTTCATATTTCATTGTTAACCTAGTAGTAATATTACAAACCAAAATAATTAAACATGAGCAAAGACACTATTATTTGCAATTGCAACGAAGTTTACAGAAACGAAATCCTTAAAGCTATTGAAGAAAAAGGCTGTAAAACAGTAGAAGATATTGGAGAAGCTACAGGTGCCGGTACAGTATGTGGTGGTTGTATAGACGATATACAAGAGATTCTAGACCAGTATTACGCAGCATCAAAAGAGTAATTCAATCTTAGAAAAAAAGAGGTTTGTTAAATTTAACAAACCTCTTTTTTTACAGATAATTCAAACTCACAAAGACAAAAAGATAGAGGAGCTACCTAGCTCTTTTAACAGATATGAGGCAGGATATTTAACATCTCCAATGTTAGACTCTACCATCTCTACTGTTTTTATTTTTGAAGGTCCTGTTAAAAAGAAAACAGCTCTCTTAGCCGCTAATATTGTTTTACCAGTCATAGCTACTCTTAATTGACCTGAATAGGGGTTAACAGAAGGAGCATAGGGTTGCTCATGATTGTAAAGATGCTCTTGCCCTGGAAAAATTGAGGAGGTGTGGCCATCTTCTCCAATTCCCAAAATTACCATATCAAAAACTGGAAAGTTGTTCTTCAAAGGCAAATACTCTTTTACAAGCGAGCTATACCTTAGAGCCTCTCTATCTACATCTTCTTCGCCTTTTATTCTAAAAACGTTAGATTCAGGAATAGTAATTTTATCTAATAGATGTTTTTTTGCAGAGCCAAAATTACTCTCTTTACTCACTGGTGAAACTGCTCTTTCATCTACCCAAAACAACTTCACCTTATCCCACGATATAAGTTCTTTAAGCTCACCTGTCCAAAGGGAGAATAAACTTAACGGACTACTTCCCCCAGAAATAGCAAGATAAAAATAGTCTCCCTCTTTTTGGTTTATCATCTCTATTAGCAAGAGGGTAAGCTCTTGAGCTTTACTTTTTCTCATATATTAAATCTCTATAGTTCACAATAAATATCTGTATTTGTTAGGTTCTTACATGGATTACTCCATCTATGTCCATTTGTTATTATAGCCTCACTCTCTAAAGGGCCCCAACTTCCAGCGGGATAGCCATGCAGAGGCAGTTGAGATTCCTCTTTAAAATATTGTAGCACAGGAGAGAAGTAGCGCCAGCTTGCCTCAACAGCGTCACTCCTTGTAAAGAGAGTATTATCTCCCTTTAGCGCCTCTTCTAATAGTCTAGAATAACCATCGGCACTATTTACCTCTCCCAGCTTATCATAAGTAAAATCCATTGGTACTTGGTTAATATCAAAACCACTTCCAGGAATTTTCATATCAAACTTTAGAACCATACCCTCGTTTGGCTGTATTCTTATTATTAGCTGATTATGATCTGGACACTCCTCTCTACTACTAAATAAACGGTGGGGTGTGTCTCTAAAATGGATAACTATCTCAGTAACCTTGGTAGGCATCTGTTTACCTGTTCTTATGTAAAAGGGTACGCCCTCCCAACGCCAGTTGGCAATTTTCACCTGCATAGCTAGAAATGTCTCTGTTTGAGAATTAGATTTCACCCCTTTCTCTTGCCGGTAGGCAAGAGCCATCTCTCCTTTTTTCTCACCCGCAATATATTGCCCTCTAACTACTCTAGAGGGTATCTCCTCTTTAGTAAGAGGTTTTAAGGAGCTATATACTTTGACAACCTCGTCTCTAAACTCCTTCTCTCCGTAGGTAACAGGAGGCTCCATTGCTACTAAAGCCAGCAGTTGAATTAGGTGGTTTTGAACCATATCTCTTAGAGCTCCTACTCCGTCGTAAAAACTACCTCGGCTTCCTATACCCATATTCTCTACTGCTGTAATTTCTACTCTCTCTATATAGTTTCTATTCCAGATAGGTTCAAAAATGGTATTGGCAAATCTAAGTGCTAGAATGTTTTGAACAGTCTCTTTACCAAGATAATGATCTATTCTAAATATCTGATTTTCATTAAATGAACCTCTTAAAGTAGAGTTCATTTTAATTGCACTCTCTAGGTCATATCCAAATGGTTTCTCTACAATAATCTTTCTTACTCCTGGTTTTATTTTACTACTCTCTCCCTCCTCTTTATTTAAACCACATAATTTTAAATTTGTTGGAATAGACTCATATAGAGAAGGTGGTGTTGCTAAATAAAAAAGATAGTCACTACTCTCAAACTCTTTAAGCTTTTCAATCAGTTTAGAATAGTCTCCTTTTACTGATGGATCCATTTGTAGATAGAATAGGGAGTTAAAAAACTCCTTGTTGGAGTACTCTCCTTTTTCTATTATATGTTCTCTAAAAGAGTCATTAGAAAATGAGGTGCGCCCAACTGCAACTATTTTAAAGGGAACTAGCTCTTTTTTTCTTTGGTGCAACGAGTAAAGAGCTGGAATAAGCTTCCTTGAAGCAAGATCTCCACTACCACCAAAAATTATTATTAAATGTTCTTTCATAAAGCCTTAAAATAATTGTTATACATTATATACGCCTGAACTTGTTTGGCCACCTTGGCCTGTCCAGTTTTCATGAAAGAATTGGCCTCTTTCTCTATCTACTCTCTCAAAAGTATGAGCACCAAAATAATCTCTTTGAGCCTGTAATAGGTTTGCTGGTAATTTCTTGCTAGTTAAAGAGTAAAAATAGTTGAGAGCACTACTAAATGCAGGCAGAGGAAAGCCTCCCACTGCTGCTTTTGCTACAAGCGAGCTCCAAGAATTTAGAGCATTTTTTATCTCTTCTTTAAAGTAGGAGTCTAAAAGTAGATGATCTGGTTGAGTGTCGTTAGAGTATGCATGGGCTATTTTATTTAAAAAAGAAGAGCGTATAATACATCCATTACGCCAAATTTTAGCTATCGAAGATAAATCTAAGCCCCAGCCAAACTCCAGTGAAGCACTATTAAGCATATCGAACCCTTGTGCATAAGAAACTAATTTTGATGCATATAGAGAGTCATAAACCTCTTGAGGTTCTGGGGTTGCATATCTCCCATGCCCTCTTTCAAATGTAGAAGATGCCTTTACTCTCAACTCCTTGGAGTAGCTTAAAGATCTTTCAAAAACTGCTGTAGCAATAAGGTTTAATGGAACCCCTAACTCCATAGAATTAAAAACAGATAGCTTGCCTGTCCC
>JAQVZL010000092.1 GCA_028708215.1 Bacteroidales bacterium | reverse complement strand
GACTCTCTATATATTGATCTGCTGGAGCAAGTTCTTGCATATAGCCGGTGCGATTAGAGTTATAGATAAGATTAAAATTCATATACTTATTACCGCTTCCTCTCTTATTTGAAAAGGTCTTATGTTTTAATTCCAATGCCATATCGCATGCAAGTGCATTTTCGCTTCTTTCGCTTTTAACCATAACAGAGGGTTGCTGGTGGCCAGCTTTTACCCATAGAGGAACTGCAACACCAGCAGGAGGATAACCAAGAACTGTCCACATAATTGTCATTTCGGGATTTTCACCTGGTTTAACTCCTTGGATTGCTACAGAAGCAGTAGAAGATTTTCTAGGTATATAATCTTGATCTAAAACCCAACCTGAAAATTGTTCGGGAGAGCTTACCTCTGAGGTTAAGTCTATACCCATAAAAGAGTTGTAGTAAGAGCGAGAGAGTTTATTAAATACCCAACTAGGTGTTATGTTTGAAAACATAGACTCTTTTGAGATAATATCTAAGGCATTTTGTTGTCTTATATAACCATACCCCTGGTTAAAGCGCCCTGTATATGAAAAATTAGTATAAACTAAATAGCCTTGAGGAGCTATTTTTGGATCATTAGCATCTACTTTTACAAAACTGGTGTTATTAGTTTCATAATAAGCTGCCCCTCCATGAGCATCTATAACGCCAAAATTTGCCTCTACTCTCATAGGGCGTGGTAAGTTGTTCATAAACTCTTCAAACTCCTTTAAAGTGCTACAAACAGCAAGAGCCTTATACATGAACTCTCCCTCCATATCCATCTCTTTAACATCATCGTCTTTTAAATTGTAAGAGGCTGTATTCATAATAGAGAAACCAGTCTCATTAGTTCCTATCCAAACAATTCCACCTTTATCTGGACTATTTACAAGACCAATAAAACTATATTTTTGTCCTTTAAAGTACTCAACTCTATTATTCTCCTGGCCAGTATCGCGGTGTTTCCAAAGAATAGGGCGCCCATCTGCAGTTACCTTTCCAGTGAAAATTGCCGAAGTGCAAGCAAGCATATCTAAACTCAAAAATAGTGCAAACACGCTTAAAACAGTAGTAATAAAAATCTTTTTCATTATTTATAATATTTAAATTTTATTCATAAAGTAGAGATTTGGAACCATTAAAACCTATTAGATCAAATGGAACATTAACTTTCAAAGCTAGTAATATTCACTAATAAGAAATTTAACTCCATTTTTTATATAAATTACCAGAGCAAATATAGTAAGAGTTTACAATTTACTAAAAAAGAGATGGGCCGGGTAAAGCCTCCTTTACAACACCTAGATGAGAATAGGCCAAATCTGTTACCTCTCTACCTCGAGGAGTTCTGTGAATAAAACCCTCTTTAATAAGAAAAGGTTCATACACCTCCTCTATAGTTCCAATATCTTCACTAACTGCAGTAGCAATAGTACCAACTCCAACAGGACCTCCCTTAAATTTATGAATTATTGTAGAGAGAATTTTATTATCCATAGAATCCAAACCACGTTTATCTATGTTGAGAGCATCTAAGGCATATAGAGTAATTTTCAAATCTATTACACCACTCCCTTTCACTTGCGCAAAATCACGTACCCTACGTAAAAGAGCATTTGCAATACGGGGAGTACCTCGGCTTCTACGGGCTATCTCTAAAGCAGCATCCTCTTCAATAGGGATATCTAAAATTCCAGCACTTCTTTTTATAATGCCCAATAAAACAGAAGAATCGTAATATTCAAGATGAGACTGAATTCCAAATCTAGCTCTTAATGGAGACGTTAACAGACCACTTCTAGTAGTAGCACCTACAAGAGTAAAAGGGTTCAAAGAAATTTGAACAGAACGAGCTCCTGGCCCTTTATCTATCATAATATCTATAGAAAAATCTTCCATTGCAGAGTAGAGATACTCCTCTACTACAGAAGAGAGACGGTGTATTTCGTCTATAAAAAGTACATCTCCCTCTTCTAAACCTGTAAGTAAGCCAGCAAGATCGCCAGCTTTGTCTAATACTGGGCCAGAAGTTATTTTTAAATCTACACCAAGCTCATTTGCAACTATATGAGCAAGAGTGGTTTTACCCAAACCTGGAGGTCCATGTAAAAGTAAATGATCTAAAGCCTCACCTCTCATTTTGGCAGCTTGTACAAAAATTTTAAGATTTTCTATAATCTTCTCTTGCCCACTGAATTGAGAAAAATCTTGTGGCCTAATTTGGCCTTCAAAATCTTTATCTCTATTCTCTTTCTCTTCTCTTACATCGAAATTAACCATAGATATTAACACTATTTAATATTACAAATATATCTTTTAATTTTTAATAAAATAGATAGTTATTATAATAGCTTGTTAATATGTTTATAACTATAGATATCAACATGAATTAACAAATTTTTAAAGTAATTAACATGGTTATAAACTATATAAATTTTAGTTAAAAGAAAGATAATCTTTATATTATATTATAATAATAAGCTTTTATTAACAACTGTGTATAACTACTAATATTGCAATATAAACAATTAAATATTGTTCATAAAATGGTGATTGATGGCCCATAAATTTAGCGCTATAAATTTGGTTAAGTAATAATCTTTTACATATAATAAAATAAACCTAATTTTGAAATTTAATTATCAATAATTATAAACATTTATTAACAGATATTACTAGAGAAAAGTTAATAACCTATCTTTGCAAAATATATTATGAGTTATACAATTTCTGAAGAGCAATTTAATAGGCAGGAAGCTATAATTAAGCTTATAGAAAAGGCTAAAAGCAAAGATAAAGAAAAAATAGTACTAGAGGGGCTTTACTCCTCTGCTAAGGCATTTGCAATTAGTGCAGCAGCTAAGCAAGGGGTTCATATAGTACTTTTAAATAATAGAGAAGATGCAGTTTACTGCTCTGGAGATCTCTATAAATTGATAGATACAGAGAGAGTTTTCTTTTTCCCTTCCTCTAAAAACTATTCTCTTAAGAATATTAAAAAAGATAGTTCGCATCAAGTACAAAGAACTGCAGCAATTAATGCAGTTAAGAACTTTACAGAGGGGAATTCGCCACACAAAAATATTGTGTTAGTTGGTTACCCTCATTCTGTAAGTGAGCTAATTATAAATAAAAAAGCTTTAGATTCTGCAATACTTAAAATATCTAAAGGAGACTTACTATCGCATGAGTTTATTAAAGAGACTCTTTTTGAATACTCTTTTGAGAGAGTAGATTTTGTTACCGAGCCAGGGCAATTTGCATTGAGAGGTGGTTTAATAGATCTCTTCTCTTTTTCTGATAATAGGCCTTGGCGTTTAGAGTTTTTTGGAGATAATGTAGAGAAGATAAAGGTTTTTGATATAGATTCTCAAAGATCTTTAGAAGAGGTAGAGAGTATAGAGATTTTCCCAGATATATATGATAGTGAAAATATTGAGTTAGAAGATATATTTAGTTATGCAGGTAAAGATGCTACTATTTGGGTTAACGATCAAGAGTATTTTGCTGGTCAATTAAAAATTATCTCTCAAGGAGTTGTCCAAGACAATTCTGGTAGTAAGAAAATTGGGAGCGAAAAAAGTGAAAGGAGCATTAGAGACAGTAGTGAGAGTGATTATATAGAGGAGAGAGTTTTTAGGGAAGATAATTTTAAAGAGGTGCTAGAGAAGTATAAAAGCTTTTTGTTTGCACCTGTTACTCGAGAGTTTGAAAATTGCGAGAGAATAGAGTTTCATACTGTACCACAGCCTATTTTTAAGAAAAACTTTGAGCTTTTGGCCAGAGACATTTCGCAAAAAATAGAAGAGGGTTTCGATGTCTCAATATTAAGTGAAAATCAGGCTCAGATAGAGAGAATTAGAAGTATTTTTTCTTCTCTAGAGGGGGTTGGAAATACCCATTTTAATGCCGAGGAAATATCTATTCACGAGGGTTTTGTAGATTACAAAGCAAAAATATGCCTCTACACAGATCATCAAATCTTTGAACGCTACAGAAAAGTTAAACCACAAAGAACAGTAGAGAAAAGCGAAAGACTTACCCTTAACGAGCTTAACTCATACCAAATAGGAGACTATATTGTACATATAGACCATGGAGTAGGCCAGTTTGGAGGGCTTGTAAAGACAACCATAAACAATAAACAGCAAGAGGCAGTAAAGCTTATCTATAGAGATGGCGATGTTATATTTGTCTCTATACATGGGTTACATAGAATTTCTCGCTATAAATCTAAAGATGCTGTGGCTCCTAAAATATATAAACTAGGTACTGGAGCTTGGCAAAAACTTAAAAATCAAACAAAATCTAAAGTAAAGGACATTGCAAATGACTTAATAGACCTTTACTCCAAAAGAAGAGATGCAAAGGGTTTTGCTTTTAGTGCCGATTCTTTTATGCAGCAAGAGTTAGAATCTTCTTTTATATATGAAGATACTCCAGATCAACTTACTGCAACCAATGCTATTAAAGAAGATATGGAGAAACCCTACCCAATGGACCGTCTTATTTGTGGCGATGTTGGCTTTGGAAAAACGGAGTTGGCTATAAGGGCAGCCTTTAAAGCTGTTGCCGATAGTAAACAGGTAGCTGTACTTGTTCCAACTACAATATTAGCTCTACAACATTATAAAACATTTACTCGTAGGCTAAAAGAGTTCCCTTGTAATATCTCTTATATAAGTAGGTTAAAAAAGCCAAAAGAGATAAAGGAAATATCTGAGTCACTCGAAAGAGGTAAAATAGACATTATAATAGGGACTCATAGGCTTTTGAATAAACAGATAATGTTTAAAGATTTGGGGCTTTTGGTAATTGACGAAGAGCAAAAATTTGGCGTTGCTGCTACAGAGAGA
>JAQVZL010000091.1 GCA_028708215.1 Bacteroidales bacterium | reverse complement strand
AGATGCTAAATTCTGGCGAACAGCCCGTAAATCAAGTTATTTCTGATTTACATAAACTTAAGCCAGGAGAGATTTATAAAGTAACATCCTCTTTTATTCCTGCTCCTCTAATAGATAAAGCATTGAGTCTGGAAATTGATCATTGGGTATCAAAAGAGAGCGATAAGTTGTTTGTAGTTTATTTCATAAAAAACAGCAAGTGATAGTAAATCAAAATTAGATGTGCTAACTTATCTTTGAACTAATATGAAAAATGTAGAAAAAAAAAGCTTGGAGAATGCCTATCGCTTATTTGAAATAGGAGACATTAATAATATTGAAGTTGGCACAACAAAAGGACTCCAACAAATACACAATTATCTGTTTGATAGTTTGTATGGTTTTGCAGGACAAATACGAAACAAAAACATTACAAAAGGAGGGTTCAGATTTGCAAACGCTCTATATCTGAACGAAGCTTTAGTGAAAATTGAGCAGATGCCAGAAAACACCTTTGAAGAGATTATTGCTAAATATGTAGAGATGAATATTGCTCACCCCTTTATGGAAGGAAATGGTAGAGCAATGCGAATATGGTTAGATATGATTTTAAAAAGCAGATTAAAGAGAGTAGTAAACTGGCAGTTAGTAGATAAAACACTCTATTTGCAAGCAATGGAAAGAAGTCCCATAAATGACTTAGAAATAAGAACTTTACTTTCAGCAAATTTGACAGAAGAGATAGACAATAGAGAAATTATATTTAAAGGTATAGAGCAATCTTACTATTATGAAGGATACGAAAAAGAAGATTATATTAATAATCTGCTCAAACAACCTCTCGGCCCAATCCCATAAAGTTGAGAGCAGCCATAGTATAAAACTTATTGGGTTATTGCCCCTGTTCTTAGAGCTGAACCTAGGTACTATCATAACTATGTTAAAAGGTGTAAAAGAGAGAAAAAACTATTAATAACTCGGCCAATTATTTAGCCTTCTCATTAGATTACCAGCCAGGGATTAGCATTGGAAAGAATGCCGAGGCTAAACAATATTTGCAGATTGTGCCTAAGTATGGGTTAAAGAGAACTATTGGTAGCCATAAGGTTTTAACTTTTTAAGATTCGTAAACGTAATACGTTTTAAAAGTTTCCCACTTAGCTTTGCTTCCCATTATATATTTTGACTGCTCACTATTTGCTGTCCACTATTTGCTGCTCTGCAAACTTTGCTAGGAGATGATTGCAAGTAAACACTTAGTAACCAAGCATTTAGTTTTTCTAAATGAGCCCAAAAGGGCTTATTTCCAAAAGCTAACTATCACATAATAAATAAGTTACGAGCAATCATCTCCTGGAAAATCGTCTCCCTGGGAAAAATCAGATGAATTATCAGATAAAATGTTTGCAACCAACTTTAGTATGTAATTGTAGGTTCGTAATTGGCAACGGTAATACAGCACTTTTACATATTATTGCATTTGCCCTCTCTCATAACCTCTAAAAGAGGAGTGTAAGTTTTTTTATTTATATTTAAGGATTAGAAAAAATAAGATAGGCTATCATGAAAAAATTACAAATTATTAAACTCATAGTTTCGCTTGCATTCCCTGTAGCCATTGGGTCTATAGCTGGGTTTTTCACTGCAGCAGGAACTTCAGGTTGGTTAGATACGTTAAATAGCCCCTCTTTTAGACCCCCTAACTGGATATTTGGCCCTGTATGGACAGTGCTTTATTTAGTAATGGGCTTCTCGCTATTTCTTATCTGGAATGAGAAAGCAAGTAAACAACGTAACCAGGCATTAACTATCTTCTTAGTTCAGTTAACGCTTAATTTTTTCTGGAGTTTTATTTTCTTCTCTTTTCATATGATAGGAGTTGCGCTTATTGAAATAATACTATTGTGGGCTAGTATTATAACCATGATTGTATTGTTTTACAAAATAAAAACATTGGCGGCATATATTAATATCCCCTATTTATTATGGGTAATATTTGCAACAGTACTTAATGGGAGTTACTATTTTTTAAATTGATTTAAATATGAAAATACTAATTATTTTTAGCCCGGGTAAATACCCCAACAATATGAACTATGCATTGGTATTGCTACGCGTTGCCGTTGGACTCTTAATGCTTACTCACGGAGTTGGCAAGCTTTCGGCTATTTTCGCAGATGGGCCAATACAGTTTCCAGACCCAATTGGGATAGGCGCAGCTGCTTCTTTGACGCTTGCGGTGTTTGCCGAGTTTTTTTGCTCTATACTCTTGATTTTTGGACTCGGCACACGTCTTGCAGCAGTTACTTTGCTTATTAATATGTTGGTAGCAGCTATTATTGTTCATGCAAATGATGGGTTTGGTAAACAGGAGTTGCCGCTACTCTATGCTTCAATCTATTTTGTTATTGTAGTAGTAGGCGCAGGTAAAATTTCAATTGATAATTGGATTTATAAAAAAATAAAAAGGAGACTTAATTAATGACTTTAAGAAACTATGCCGCAGCAGATGTGAACTTTTGGAAAGGAAGAATAGACGATATAGATGATGTAGATTCATACAGAATGCATCAAATTATTAAGATAATTAACTTAAACGAGTTAGATTCTTTAAAGATTGATTCTTCAAAATTAAATATCTGTTTTTTAGGATATTGTTGCGACGAGGGAGTTAGAAGAAACTTAGGAAAGACAGGAGCTAAAGAGGGGCCAAAAGATATTCGGAATAAGTTTGCAAGCTTGCCAGTGCCGTTTTGTGATAAAATAGCAATTTATGATGCTGGAAATCTATTTTGTGTTGAAGGCAATATGGAGGATATTCAGAAACAGTTAGAAATTGCTGTTGAAAGAATCTTGGATAATAATCTTTTCCCAATTGTGCTAGGTGGTAGTCATGACGTATCTTATGGTCATTTTAATGGGATTTTCAATCATTTAAAGAGACAGACATTAGAGAACCCTAAAATTGGAATCGTAAACTTTGATGCTCATTTTGACCTTAGACCCTATGAAAATGGAGGCTCTTCGGGAACAATGTTTTCTCAAATAGCAGATAATTGCTTAAGAGAAAACGTAAAGTTTAATTATCTCTGTTTAGGGATTCAAAGCTCTGGCAATACCAAGAGCCTTTTTAATAAAGCAGATTCGTTAGGGAGCAAATATGTGCTTGCTAGGGATTTTGTGGAATCTAATCACAATAATATCTCTGCTAAAATAGCCTCTTTCATTAATGAGAACGATTATATTTATGTAACAATTTGTGGAGATGTCTTTAATTCTGCTTCTGCTCCTGGTGTATCTGCTATGCAGCCATTTGGTTTAAAGCCAAATCATGTACTCAGGTTCACTAGAGAGATACTCCAATCTAAAAAAGTAGTTGGATTTGATATTGCCGAGGTCTCCCCTCCATTAGATCATAATAGAAGAACAGCAAAACTTGCAGCAACAATAATATATGAGGTAATTGAGAGCCTTTGCCGGCTAAATTGTTTGCTAAAAAGTATTATTAAGTATGAAGAGCGTTAAAGTGTTACTTTTATTTATTGGTCTATCGCTATTATTAACTGAAGTCGTAGCTCAAGAGACTGTTAGTAAGCCCAAAGGGCCTGCTCCAATTCCGGTAGAGCTGTTTTTTGGTAATAATAGGCTTGTCTCTACTGTTTCTGTAAACAGAAAATTTACTGGAAGTGATAGATTTGGAATTATTGCTAGTTCTACTACAGCTTTCTCTTATAGCAATGAGCTTAGTGATAATGAATCTATGAATGTCCTTTTTCTTTCCTACAATATTAATAAGGGTTTTGGTCTTTTAGCGGGGTTTAGTGCAAAAAGATGAAAAAGGGAAAGTAATTAAGCTTTTCGGCTATCTTCAAGATATTACAGAAAGGAAAAGATTAGAGGATCAATTAATTGCAAGCGAAAAACAATTTAGGCAACTGTTTGAAAATATGGAACAGGGCTTTGCATTGCACGAAATGATATATGATAAAAATGGCAACCCCATTGATTACCGCTTTATTCTTATAAATAATGCTTTTAATAAACTTACTGGCATAAATGCTTTCAATTACATTGGAAAAACAGTTAAACAGGTTTTACCAGCTATAGAACAAATTTGGATTGATAATTATGGTAAAGTGGCTAAAACAGGTATTCCAATGCAGTTTGAACATTACTCACAAGAGTTTGATAAGTATTATAATGTAGCAGCATATTCACCTCAGAAAAATTATTTTGCGACAATATTTTCAGACACTACGAAGGAAAAGTTGCAGAGTAAACATCTACTTGAGGCTAAAGAGAAAGCAGAGGAGAGCCAAATTAAATTTAAGGCAGCTTTCTACACTAACCCAGATGCCATTAATATTAATAAAATGGATGGGGAATATGTTGAGGTGAACGAGGGATTTACTAGACTAATGGGGTATACAGCAGAAGATGTTATAGGGAAGAG
This sequence comes from Bacteroidales bacterium, assembly GCA_028708215.1. Lineage (GTDB taxonomy): Bacteria > Bacteroidota > Bacteroidia > Bacteroidales > UBA932 > Bact-08. The sequence continues at coordinate 468 of JAQVZL010000091.1, read as the reverse complement.
ATCAATAGAAATAGATATTTGGAATAACCTCGAAGATAGAGAAAAGCTTATAGAAGGCCTTAAAGAGTTTGGGATTGTAGATAATTTAGAAAGTACTTTTTTTCGCAAGATTTGAACCTTTTTCAGTGGGGAGTGATGGCTGGAGGCGAATGGACATTTAGAAAGCATCTTAGCTTATTTGGAGAGTTAAGTTGGGGGCTCAACAACCTGTTTGAGAGAGATTTTAAGACCATAACCTTTGATATGTACCCTATTTATCTTACTATTGGATTGAGTTATATTTTTTAGAGTATATGGAAGAGAAGAGTTTGGTTAGGATTAATAAATTTTTTAGTGAAATTGGGTACTGTTCACGTAGGGAGGCAGATAGATTTGTTGAGCAAGGTAGGGTGACAATTAATGGAACAGTTGCCAAGATGGGAAGCAAGGTCTCCTTTGAAGATAAAATATGTTTAGACGGAGAGGTTG
>JAQVZL010000034.1 GCA_028708215.1 Bacteroidales bacterium | reverse complement strand
TTCGAACGGCTTACGATCTCTATCGAACGGCTTGCGGTCTCTATCGAACGGCTTGCGGTCTCTATCGAACGGCTTGCGGTCTCTATCGAACGGCTTACGATCTCTATCGAATGGCTTGCGGTCTCTATCGAATGGCTTGCGGTCTCTATCGAACGGCTTCGCATCTCTGCGGTCCTTATTAAATGGTTTCGCATCTCTGCGATCTCTGTTGAAGGGTTTGCGATCTCTATCGAATGGCTTCGCATCTCTGCGGTTACCATCTCTCGATTGGTTGTTGTCCCTACTGTCTCTGCCCGAAGCTCCAGCTCCGGCACGACTTGAAAATTGCTTATTTATCATTTATTCTTTATTGGGCGCAAAGTTATGTTAATAAGATATATTTTCCTACTTTTACAAATTAATAGATGTAAATAACTGACCATGTGTGCCACTGTTACAGGCCCAAAACTTAAAGCAGGTTTAAATCCACTCATTAAAGAGAACTTTAGGGTCTCTATGAGATCTATTAAAAGTAGTAAGCTTCGGTCTGTTTTAACCATAATGATAATAGCTATAGGAATAACATCTTTAGTTGGAATCCTTACGGCTACAGATTCTTTAAAGGCTCTTATGAATGACAATTTTGGCAAAATGGGTGCCAACTCATTCTCTATAAGGTCTAGTTTCTCCGATACTCAATCTGGAGTAAGAAGGACAAGAGTTTTAAATAGAAGAAATATAACTTATAGTCAAGCAAAAATGTTTGCAGAGAGTTATACAACTCCATCTGTTGTAACAATCTCTGCTACTGCATTAAGAAATGCTACAATAAAGGCTGGTTCTGTAAAAACTAACCCTACAATTGGAGTTATAGCTGTAGATGAAAACAATTTAAGATTTGTTGGTGCAAAAATTGCTCTTGGGAGGGGCTTCCATTCTAGTGACATAGAGTCTTCTGCTTTTACTGCTGTAATAGGCTCTAGTGTGGCGTACTCACTTTTTAAAGGAGAAAACCCTATTGGTAATGTTATTACAGTGGGTGCTGTTAGATATGAAATTATTGGAGTTTTAGAGAAGCAAGGTGCAACTTTTGGTGGTGGAGTAGATAGTCAGGTGTGGATTCCACTCTCTAATGCTAGAGGTGTTTTTTTAAGTGAAAACTCCTTTTTCTCTATTGGAGTAATACCTTTAGATGAAAACCAGACAAAAGCGATAGATGCTGCCGAGCAACTTTTTCGTTCTATTAGAAGGTTAAGCCCTATAGACTCTTCAGATTTTAGAATTACTAGATCAGATGCTTTTATGGAGGGTATTATGGAAGTACTGTCATATGTAACTATTGCTGCATTTATAATAGGTAGTATAACTTTATTGGGAGCAGCTGTTGGTTTAATGAATATTATGTTAGTTTCTGTGAAAGAGAGAACTCGTGAAATTGGAACTAGAAAAGCATTGGGAGCAAACTCTAAAACAATAAAACAGCAGTTTCTTTTTGAATCTATAGTTATTGGTCAATTAGGTGGGCTATTTGGTATTTTATTGGGAGTTGCAGTGGGTAATGTTACTGCTTTAATTATGCGAGGCCCATTTGTTATGCCATGGTTTTGGATCTTTTCTGGTGTAGCAGTCTGTCTTTTGGTAAGTGTTGCCTCGGGATATATACCTGCTGTTAGAGCTTCTAAGTTAGACCCTATTGAAGCACTTAGGTATGAATAATTAAAGCTGCTGTCTATTTGCTGCTGTTGAGCAGAGCAAAGCAAACTTTGCCAGGAGATGATTACAAGTAAATATCTAGTAACCAGGTGTTTGATTTTTCTAAATGAGCCCAAAAGGGTTTATTTATAAAAGCTAACTATTGCACAGTGAGTAAGTTACGAATAATCATCTCCCGGAAAATTTTATTTCAAGCGGAAAATATAGGTAATTGTCCCTTCTTGTATTGTGGGTGCTTGAGAGCTTAAGTTGAATTTAGCATTGAGTGCAGCTTTCCTTGCAGCTTCCCATAGAGTTTTATCTTGCACTGTAGTACCTGTGGCTCCAGGGGTTGCATTAACTACAGAACCATATTGATCTACAGAAATTTTAACTACCACTTTTCCAGATTTATTGACGTTGTATTCTGGTTTAGGCAGAGAGCCCATAACGCTTCTACCAGCAAGTTTAGCTTTGGGATCTCCCTCTATTGAGCCTGTTTTTGTGTTTCCTAAGGAGTGCCCTGCGGTTACTTTTTCACTGCTTTTTTTTGCTGTTTGAGGAGCTGTAGAATCTGCATTGGCAGCCGAAGGGAATAGAGCCCTTCTGTCAATTGGCTTGGGCCTAGGTGGCTCAAATTGCTCTATATCTCCTGTCTCTCCCATGGTGCTCTCGGCTCCAGCATTTGCTCCTTCGCTCTCAATTGTAGATTCAGATCTTTGTACTAGACGTATCTCTTGATTGGGGGTTGAGCGCTCAACTCTTGGTTCATGTCCACTGCTAACCTCTATTGGTTTAGGGCTATCTAATTCAAAGTCAATTACAATTCCAGTTTCGGTGGGAGGCGGGTAAATGACTTTAAGTCCAGTATTGAAAAAAAGAGTTACAAGCAGTAGGTGAAACCCTATAGCCATAGAGACGCCTATAGTTTTTGCGCGTCTTTCATCTTTTGTTGCTCTTTTTGGGACTTTAGACATTTTTTTAAGTGGGTTCTTTAATAACAATATTATTCTGGGGCAGTAGCAAGAATTATTCTATATTGATTTCGCTTAGCTATATTCATAATGTTTACAACCTGCTCCATTGGGACTGTTCTATCTACATGTAGTGAAATAGTGGGTTCTTCTGACTCCATAAGCTCTTCTTGGACTATTTTTTCTATATCGGAAAGTTGAACAGGGGTGTTTTTCCCGTTAATGTGATATGAAAAAGTATTAGATTGTAGATAGTGTCTTATTGAGATGCTAACTAAGGCTTTTGACGATATTTGATTTGTACTTTTGGGCAAAAGTAGTTTTAATGCATTGGGGTTTACTAGAGTAGATGTTACCAAGAAAAATATAAGTAACAAAAATACAATATCTGTCATAGAAGACATACTGAACGATGGGTCTACTTTTGAGCGACGTTTAATAGCCATAATTAAAAATTTATTTGCTTGCAGGTTCGTGGAGTAGATCCATAAACTCAATTGTATTGCTCTCCATTTTATAGACAATATTATCTATGCGAGCTGTTAGATAGTTATATCCAAAATATGCAAGGATTCCTACTGTGAGTCCAGCAACGGTAGTAACCATGGCTGTATAGATTCCTCCAGATAGGAGTGTAATATCTACATTGCTTCCTGCTTGGGACATATTATAAAAGGCTTGTATCATGCCAATTACAGTGCCAAGAAAACCAATCATGGGGGCACCTCCAGAAATTGTAGCCAATATTGGTAGCCCTTTTTCTAGTCTAGAGATCTCTACGTTACCCATGTTTTCTACAGAAGTTTGAATGTCGTTTAATGGGCGGCCTATTCTCTCTATCCCTTTTTCTATAAGTCTTGCAATAGGAGTTTCTTGAGTTTGACATAGGTTTACAGCAGCTTTAATTTTGCCTTCATGAATATAGTCATGTATGTTTTTCATGAAGTTCTCATCTATTTGTGATGCTTTGCGTATTGCCCACCATCTCTCTCCAAATATATATATAGCAATTATTGATAGTGCAAGAAGTGGAATCATTATCCATCCACCTTTGAAAGCCATACTTATTAGAGAAAATGAAAGTTCCTCCTTAATAGGGGGAATCTGAGTAAGAGCTTCTGCAGTTTCCTGTCCCAAAGCCATTAGAAAAAGAGTTATCATAATTGATGTTAATTGTTAAATATGATTTATATTTCTTATCTGTTTATAACTTGCAAAAATACAATAATTGAGCCATATTTCAAAGAGGATTACTTCGATTCTATTTTCTCTAATTTATATAGATCTTTTCGTCTATCTTTAAGGTTTCTAACGCTGCCGTAGTTGTGCAGTTCACGAAGAAGGTCTAAGTCTACATCTGAGATAAGAATCATCTCTGTGTTGGGTGTCGCTTCAGATTTTACTCCATTAACTGGGAATGGGAAGTCACATGGAGTGAACACCATAGATTGGGAATATTGAATATCCATATTCTGAACTTTTGGTAGATTACCCACGCTCCCCGTTATGGCTACAAAACATTCATTCTCTATTGCTCTGGATTGTGAGCAATGGCGAACTCGGGAGTACCCGTTTTGAGTATCTGTAAGGTATGGTACAAATAGAATTTCCATTCCCTCCTCGGCAAGAATCCTTCCTAGTTCGGGAAATTCAACATCGTAGCAGATAAGTATCCCTATTTTCCCAGCGTCTGTATCGAAGGTTTTAATTGATTTACCCCCTTTTAAGCCCCAAACTCTATCTTCGTCTGGAGTTATATGTATCTTTTCATAAAGCTCCATTGAGCCATCTCTTTTGCATAAATATCCAATATTATATAGTTCGCCATCAATCACTTTGGGCATGCTTCCTGTAATAATATTAATATTGTATGAGAGAGAGAGTCTAGAGAGCTCTTCTGAGAGATCTTCTGTATATTCTGCTAGTTTTCTTATTGCATCGGGTTCACTTAAATGGTTGTACTTAGCCATAAGAGGAGCATTGAAAAATTCTGGGAAGAGAGCGAAATCGCTTTTGTAACTACTGAGTGCATCTACAAAAAACTCTACTTGTTCTATAATCTCTTCTATATCTTTATATGGTCTCATTTGCCATTGTACTAGACCTAAGCGTACCACTCTTTTATTACTTTGGGTTTTAGTAGATTTTTTTTCGTAATAGATGTTGTCCCATTTTAGAAGTAGGGCAAACTCCTGAGAAGATGTATCGCCTTCTAAATACCCTTTTAAAATTCGAACTGGGTAAAAGTCATTTGAAAGTTGGAAGTTAATAACTGGGTCTTCTATCTCTTTTGACTTGACTTTTGCAATGTATTCTTTTGGTGTTAATTCGTTTGCATACTTATGGTAATTTGGCATTCTTCCTCCAAATACAATACCTTTGAGGTTTTTATTCTCGCAAAGCTCTTTTCTGAAGTCATACATTCTTCTTCCAAGACGAAGTCCTCTATATTCGGGTTTGATAAAAACATCTATGCCGTATAGTAGATCTCCATATTTATTGTGTGTGTCAAATGTGTAGTTTAAGGTGATATCTTTATACGTATGAGGTTCTTCTACAAGACTTTGCTTTACCATAATAGATAATGCACAACCTGCTACATGGCCATTTACTTTCATTACTACCTGCCCTTCTGGGAATATTTTTAGAAGTTTTTTTATATGGTGTTCTTGCCAGTAAGAAGAAGAGATTTGCTGGTAAGATTCAATCATTACCTCTTTCAATTCTAGGTAGTCTTCTATAGTAAGATATGTTAGCTCAATATTAAAGTTTGCGTTATCCATTGGTATATATTTATTAAAAATATGTTTTTGCAAATTTACTCTATTAATTTGTAATTTAAGAGTTGTGCTTGGCAACTTTTTTTATTAATTTTATAAATTAGAGGAGAATTATTATGAGAGAATTATATGTAAAAATTAATAAATCATTAGCATCTTTTTTGTTTCTGCTGCTTTTACTTAACCCTACATTCTCCTATGGAGAAAAGAGTTTTGTTGCTCCTAAACATGATTCAATATCTAATGCAGTTTTGCTTTTAAAAGAATATGTTAGAATACCTTCGGTAACAGGATACGAAAATAGAGCTGCGTGGTTCATGGCTTTGAAATGCCGAGAGGCAGGTTTAATTGTCAATTATATTAATGATATCCCAGGATCGGTAAATTTTAGTGCTTCGTTATATCCGCTCTCTTCAGGGAAACCAAATATTGTATTCCACAATCATATAGATGTAGTCCCTCCAGGAGATTCTACAAAGTGGAATTACTCTCCATTTAGTGGTGCTATTGAAGATGGAAAAGTATGGGGAAGAGGCTCTATGGACAATAAAGGGCTAGCTATTATTCAGTTTTTTGCATTGAAAAACTTTGTAGAGGAGGCCTATGAAAGAGAGCTTCCATACAATGTAACTATTCTATTTGTTTCAGGAGAAGAGACAGGAGGTGAAACTGGAAGTAAAATCATTTCAGAAAATTTTATTGAAAAGTTTAACCCAGTGGTCTTAATTGGAGAGGGGGGTGCTGGAATGTGCAATTTAGGTTTTATCTCTAAGAAGAGGCCAATTTTTGGAATTTCAATAATAGAAAAATCTAATCTTTGGCTAAAACTTAGCTGGAACACAGATTTGGCAGGGCATGCTTCAATTGTAGAATGTGATTATGCTAGCATGCTCATGATTAATGGATTATATGAGTTATTAAATGAGCCAATGCCCCTTGTTATGACAGAAGAGGCAGAGTTGATGTTCTCTTCTTTGGGTAGAGTAGTAGGAGGTGTTAAAGGGAAACTAATGCAAAAGCCCAATAAAAGAGTTTTTAAGAAGTTGTTGTATAAGTTTTCAAAAAATGACCCAGAGATAAGAGATATAATTACTAATAAAATTACTCTTACCGGATTTAGCAGCAGTAAAAGGGGGCTTAATCAGGTTTCAAACAGGCAGAGTGCATATTTAGATGTTCGCCTTTTACCAGGGACAGAGCCAGAAGAGATTATAGAGCATATCTATTCATTAATTCAAGATACTATTGTTCAAGTTGAGGTTGTAAGCCGAGGTGCCAGTGCAAAAGGGACCATTCCTGAATATTTTTTCGATCAAATTGCTGTGGCTATTAAAAAGGAGTATAATGGTGCAGATGTAATACCAATGTTATTGCCTGCCTCTACAGATAATAACTACTATAGAGCTTTGGGTATCCCAGTTTATGGGATAAACCCTATGGTAGTAGATTCAGAGCAACTTAAAGCTATTCACAATTTTAATGAATATATAAAAGTAGTTGATATAAATAAGGGTATAGATGTCTTTACCTCTTTTCTAAAGATTGTTTTGAAATAATAATTTTATAGGTGGTCAATGAATAAAATTCCATTCAAATGATCTGTCTCATGTTGAAAAATAACTGCTGTGTATCCCTCTACCATCTCGCTCTTTTTTTCTCCTGCTGGTGTGTAATATTCAATTAAAACGGCGTAAGCTCTTGTTTTGGTAACACCTCTTATATTTGGAATGGAGAGGCACCCTTCTGGACACTCTTGTTTTTTATCTGTCCATTGAATAATTCTAGGGTTAATATAAGCTTCAAATGGCTCTCCCTCTTTATCTACTCTTTGTACTAAAATTATATTTTTTGAAACTCCAACTTGGGGAGCTGCAATTCCAACACCCAGAGAGGCAGAATCTGCAACAGTTGCATACATTCTCTTAATAAGTGTATTTAGAAAAGGATCTTTAGTATTGGGAGTAATATTGTCACATTTAGTTCTAAGAATAATTGAATCTTTTAAATTAGTTGTTTTCAAAACTCTTAGAGGAGTAGTAGTATCTGCTTCCATTATTAGTGTTATCTCATTATTGTTAAATGAGCTGCTGTATTGAACAGTTTTAACCTCTCTATTGAAAATTCCACAACTTTGGGTAGAAACTGTAATTACGATTGTTAATATTAGTAGATAGACTCTCTTTTTCATATTATAATAATTTAACTATTTATTATTGTATCTGTGAGCAGCTTTATTTAATTTATCCATAATAGCTCTCCCTATTCCCTCAAGGGGAACAGATTCAGCTACAATATAATCTATATTTAGATTGTCTTCAAGTTTATGGAGAATACTAAAAAGATTTATAGCAGCTTCTTTAAGGTCTCTATTTTTTGAGAGGTACTCAGTGTGGGAAAAACTAGGGATTTTTTTGCCAGAGAATGAGATAAAGGCACCATTTCCTTTGGGTAGTTTTTTATTAGATAAATGATATTCTAAGAGCCCTGCTGTGCTCATGTCTTTTGTCTCTAGTATAAAGAGAGGTTTTTCTGGGCTATAATGAGATTGTAACAACCCAGGAGAGGCTAAGGGAGATTTAGTCTTTTCTTCTTTAGATTGTGGTATAGCTTCTTGAAGGTTATCTGAGGTTATTGCTCCTTCGCGTAGAATTACAAAACCATCTCTATTTAAAGAGATAACAGTAGATTCAATTCCAACTTGGCATGGGCCACCATCTAGAACACACTCAACTCCAGTTAGCTGTTTTTTAACATGAGATGCAGTTGTGGGGCTGATTCGCCCAAACTTATTTGCGCTAGGTGCAGCTATAGGGGAGCCGGCAGTTGTAATCAAATCTAGTGCAATTTTATTGTTTGGCATTCTTATACCAACAGTTGGAAGCCCAGAGGTTACAATGTCTGGGACAATATCACTTTTAGGAAGAACTATAGTAAGAGGCCCAGGCCAAAACATTTTTGCGAGGAGATCTACTCTATGATCGTGCTCTTTTGTTAGCCTTTCAACATCTTTAATATTTGATATATGTATTATTAAGGGATCGAATGAGGGTCTCTCTTTTTCAATAAATATTTTTGCTACAGCATTTGGGTTAAGTGCATCTGCACCAAGGCCATATACCGTTTCTGTAGGAAATGCAACTAATCCACCAGATTTAATTATTTCTGCTGCACTCTCTATTTGTTTTTTAGAAACCATTTTAGTTGAGAAAATTGAATACAAAGGTAGTTATTTTTTAAGTATGTGGTTAATTGAAAAATCTACTATTTGGTCTTGTGAGCGATTGTCCCAGTCTAGATGAACGTAGTAATCTGGTTCTACACCATCTTCGGCATAGTTAATTTTATTTAAATCGTAAGATTGTGTAATTGAAAATCTGTATGTCCATCCGTTAGGGAGTTGCCCTCCGTTAGGTAAGCCACCACCACCTCCTGTCTTATCTCCAACAAGAGTTATATTACTCATTGCTTTAGAAGCCAATGCAAAAAAAGTTGTTGCGCTATATGAGCCCCTGTCTATTAATACAATAACTGGTTTATTAACATATTTAGTTCTATTGGAAGGAGAGATGTAGAATGGCTCATAGGGGCCAAAATCTTCTCTTCCAGTGCCATTCCGAGTTCTATTGTACATAACTAAAATTTTTTTGTCTGTAAGACGGCTCAAAATCTTAGGGATGTTTACAAAATTTCCCCCGCTGTTTTCTCTTAGGTCAATTATTATCCCTTTTGTATTCTTATACCTTTCTAAAATAAAATCTAAGTCACTATTATTTACAGATATTGCAAAACTGCCGTAGCGTATATATCCAATGTTGTAGCCATTAATGAATCCATGTTTAAACCCACCTATAGTGTATTCGCTCTCTCTGATATAATGTTGTTGAATTGTTTTATATTCAAAATTGTCGTCTCCTTGTACAAATACGTTGTACCTAGAGGTGTTAAATGGAGAGATAAGGTTTGTATGATCGTCTCTGAGTTGGTTTAGCATATTGCCAAGAATTGTAAAGAGTGTATCTTCTGATATTCCATAGTAGAGTTTAGAGTGATATGCTATTTTTATAGAATCCCAGTTTACCTGTTTTAATTCAAAATAGGCATATTTTTTATCTACTTCATTCCACAAGTAGTGGAAATTAATAAATGGGTCTTTAGATGCCACTTCATTATCTAATAGCCACTTATGGCAAGAAGTGAGTGAAATTATTTGAATGATTAATAGATATATTAGTCTCTTTTTCATTAGGTAGTTATTTATAGTTTAGCAAAAAAGAGAGTTTTATGCAGTGTCTTGAATAACTGAAAGGTTCATACTTGCCAGGAGCGTTATAGGCACTAAAGTTATATGAGAATCCAAGAATATTTTTATTTTGCAGTTGTTTGAAATATTGAATTGTTGAGTTTAACCTGAATCCGTTTAGAGAGAAATGGTAGTCTGTCATGTTTTTTACATGTGAGTCTTTAATACTAGGCATGTAGTTATAGGCATATCCAGGTCTGTAATTCATATTTATTATACCTACATTTAATATTAAAGAGAGTTCATCTACCAAGGTAGACTTTTTATGCTTTATCATAAAAATAGGCTTAGATACCTTTGTTGAAAATAGTATATTTGAGATACTTTCAATGCCTAGAGAGTTGTTCATAAGTGCTTTATTCTCTCTAATATTAAGAGTAGATATTACTCCTGCCCCTATTTTTACTTTCAGCTTCTTGCTAGAGAGCTTATTTATTAAGTAGAGTTGTAAGTAGCTAAATTCTAAGTTATAAAACCTAGCAGAGTTGTTAGTGTTATTGTAACTATTTGAGTGTTTGCCAAATGTGTAGTTAATTGAAGCAAGCTTCTCATTGTTTTTTTTTGGAAGGAGCCATGCCCCAGTAATAGAGAGTGTGTTACCCTTATAGAAAAGGGGCGATGTAGCATTATCTTTAAAGAGACTATATCCTGGTGCTACTCCAAGTTCTATATATGCTGGCTGGGAATAAGAAACTGTTGCTCTTGTAAGAAGAGCAACAGCTAGAGTAATTTTTAGAAATAAACTCCTCATATATGGAGGTATCTGTTATTCTTGGTTGGTGATTACATATTTATCTATATATTTTGAATTGAGAATTTTAAGTAGGCCTGTGTAGTCTACTTTAAACTCTATGAAATCTCCTGTTTTATAGTTGTTCTCATTATTGCCAAGGTCTACAACAGTAACATCTGAGCTTATTCCAACTATTTTTACATCTGGGTCTTTTGGATTGGAGTGATTTCTATCTATATCTAGAAGGCCTACATCTAGTATAGCTCTGCAACTAATATTGCTGCTCATATCTGGTTCAGGTTCAAAGGATTCCCCTTCTAAATTAGTACCTAACTCTCCTATAGGAATGCCTGGTTTCTGTTTAAGCTCAATAATTTGAGCGTATAGTTGAAATAGGTCTACCTCCATACCTTCTATTACAGAGTCGTTATAAACATCTGTTCCATGGTATAGTGTTTCACCAACTCTAAAATGGTTTATTCCTTTCGGTAGTAAATCTTGAAAAATTAGAGGAATGGTTACAGAAGAGCCACCAGAAAGATACTTTATTTTCTTATTGAACTTAGCTTCAATTAGCTGCTTGTATATGCTAAGTTGAATTAGTTTGTCATGACTAGGCAGAACTCCATACAGGCAGTTAAGATTGGTGCCAATACCAATAATTTCTATGTTTTCTAGGCTAAAAACTTTTTCATAAAAATTTATGAAATTCTCATGAAGTACCCCTTCTCTGAGTTCTCCCATCTCTAGCATAATTACAATCTTGTGCTTCTTATTCTGCTTTACAGCTTCTTTTGATAGCAATTTAATTGTGCTTATCTCTGTATTCATGCTTATGTCGGCAAATTTTACCACACCTGGAATTGCTTTTTTTGCTGGGGGCTTAATATAGATAGCTTGAATATCTGGTCTAATGTTTTTTATAGTTTTAATATTTGAGATTCGTGAGTCACAAATCTGTTTTATATCTAACTTAAGCAACTCAGTAAGAAACTCTTTGTTACCACACATCATTTTAGTTACTACAGACCATTCAATACCTCTTTTTTTGAACAGTTTGTCTAGAAAATCATAATTAGCGCTCAGTTTATCTGAGTTTAAAGTAACATAGGCCATTATTAACTATTTTGAATTAAACGCATTTCAAGGTATTTGTTGGTAAACCCTAGACTCTCGTATAACCCTTTGGCTGGATTATTTGGTTCTACATGTAAAGCAATATTTCCCTCACTATGTTTTATGGCTTCTTGCATTAGTTTTTTACCAATACCCTTTCCTCTATGTTCTTGGTGTGTTGCTATATAAACTAAGAAGTTTTCAGGGATAAATCCCTTCATTCCTGTTTTGTTAATAATTACTACCCCCAATATTTGGGAGCCTTTGTAGTAGGCAATAATAAACCCACCAAAAGAGGGTGTCTCTTCTAGTGCATAGTCTATACAATTCTCTATATCTTTTTTGGGGTCTCCAAATTGTTCTAGATGGTTGTACAGAAAATCTATAATTGCTTTTTTGTCTATTGAGTTGAGTTTTTGATTTTTGTTAAAGAATTTTAAATCACTCATGGTTTGGGTTTTAGGCACTGCATTAATCAATGCAGTGCTACATTAACGAATGTCAATATTTTATTTATATACTTTATACTAACACTCTTCTTTAGTTTTTAGTTCATTTACCATATATTATAAAAAGTAAACATTACTTAATAGAGCTTAGTTTAGCCCAAATATAGCCATATCTTCCTGAACACTTTTAATAGTCTGAACTCCAAATTTTTCATTTACAATTTTTAAAACATTAGGAGTCATAAACCCTGGAAGTGTTGGTCCAATATGAGTATTTTTAACTCCTAGGTATAGTAGAGCCATATGTACAATTATGGCTTTTTGTTCATACCAAGCTATATTAAATACTATTGGGAGTTTGTTTATGTTGTCTAGTTTAAGAATTTCTTTCAACTTAAGTGCTACATAAGCCCAAGAGTAGGAGTCGTTGCACTGCCCTGCATCTAAAACTCTAGGGATTCCACCAATATCTCCTAGCTCAAGCTTGTTGTAGCGATATTTTGCGCAACCAGATGTTAATATTACAGTATCTTTCGGTAGTTTTTTTGCAAATTCGGTGTAGTATTCACGGCTTTTCTGTCTAGCATCGCATCCAGACATTACTACCATTTTTTTGATAGCTCCAGAGTTTATTGCATCAAGAATTTTATCTGCTAATGCAAGTACTTGGTTGTGTGCGAACCCTACTGTTATACTACCAGTTTCAATCTCTGTAGGGGGTGGGCAGGTTTTTGCCATCTCTATTATTTCTGAAAAATCTTTATGCCCGTTAGGAAGTTTCTTGTTAATAGGTTTCCAACCTGGCATACCTGTTGCTCCAGTCGTGAAAATTCTATCATTGTAGGTTGTTGTTTTACGTGGAGGTACAAGACAGTTGGTAGTGAAAAGAACTGGGCCATTAAATGATTCAAAATCTGTCAGTTGAGTATGCCATGCTCCACCATAATTAGCTACAAGATGTTTGTATTTTTTGAGAGCAGGATATCCATGAGATGGAAGCATCTCTGAGTGAGTGTAGATATCTACTCCTTTTCCCTCTGTTTGAATAAGAAGTTGTTCTAAATCTTTTAGGTCATGGCCACTTATTAAGATTCCTGGATTTTTGCCAACTCCAATATTTACCTGGGACATCTCTGGGTTTCCATATGTTTCTGTATTGGCTTTATCTAATAGAGCCATAACTTTTACCCCATACTCTCCAGTACGCATTACCCAGTCTAACATAGCATCTAAGGTCATAGGCCTGTATAGCATAACCAAAGACTCTTCCATAAAGTTGAATATTTCTTGCTCTTCGTGTCCAAGGTTAAATGCGTGTTCTGTATAGGCCGAAATCCCTTTTACACCAAACAGAATATATTGTTTGAGAGATCTAATATCTGGGTCGCTATCGTAGGTGAGAGTGCCTACACTCTGGGCTTTCTTTAGAAACTCCTCTTCTGTTGTGCAGTTCCATTCTGTGCAATCATGAGTGGTTACAGTAACTTGTTTTTTGAGATTGTCGCGATAAGAGAGAGATTTTTTAATCTCTTCTATTAAAGTGGTGTTATGGAAATTTGCGTTAGTGATTGTAGCAAAGAGGGAGTTTGTAATATGTTTACTCTCTTGGTTGGTGTCTATACCTTGCTTTCTAGCCTCAATAGTTAGTTTAGAAAGGCCTATACAAGAGTAAATTAGTAGATCTTGGATGTTAGAAGTCTCTTGGGTTTTGCCACAGACCCCTTTTATGGTACAGCCAATATTTTTGGCAGTTTCCTGACATTGATTACAAAACATGCTCATAGTTTTTCAATTTAAAAGGTTATTGTTTTTTTAACTTAAGAATTAAAGTTACGAAAAAAAATTCCCCTCTCAAAACGGACTCTTTTTTATGTTAACTTTGCATGATTAAATTATGGAGAAAATAAAATCTGTATCGGAACTTGGGACAGGCAGTGTATGGAAATTGCTGCTTAAGTATGCTATTCCTTCTGTTATTGCAATGACGGCTGCATCTTTATACAATATAACAGATAGTATATTTATTGGTCATGGAGTAGGAGCTCTTGCAATATCGGGGTTGGCTATTACATTTCCATTAATGAACTTAGCTGCAGCTTTTGGTTCGCTGGTTGGTATAGGGGCTGCAACTCTTATGTCTTTAAGACTTGGTCAAAAAGATTATAAAACAGCTAACAAGATATTGGGTAATGTATTTGTTTTGAATGCTATTTTTGGGAGTGTATATACTGTTGTTGTACTCTGTTTCTTAGATTCTATTCTACTCTTTTTTGGAGCTAGCCCACAGACATTGCCTTTTGCTAGCGATTATATGACAATAATTACTGCAGGTAATATTGTTACTCATATGTATTTTGGATTAAACGCTTTATTGAGAGCTTCGGGTAATCCAAAGAAGTCTATGTATGCAACTATTTATACAGTAATTATTAATATAGTGGTTACGCCTCTATTTATTTTTGTTTTTGAATGGGGAATTAAAGGAGCTGCATTGGCAACGGTTTTAGCTCAAGTTGTTATGTTAATTTGGCAAATAAAGCACTTTACCAACAGTAAAAATGAGATTCATTTAAAAAAGGGGGTATTTAAGTTAGAGAAAAAAATTGTTATTGATTCTCTTTCAATTGGTATTGCACCTTTTCTTATGAATGCAGTATCAAGTGTTATAATTATAGTATTTAATCAAGCTCTCATTAAAAACGGTGGCGATTTAGCAGTGGGAGCTTATGGGATTATAAATAGGATGGCTGCTCTCTATTTTATGGTTATTATGGGTTTGAATCAAGGAATGCAACCTATAGCTGGGTATAATTTTGGAGCAGGAAGAATTGATAGAGTGAGTCTAGTTCTAAAGCAGACAATTATGTTGGCTACAGCTGTTATGACAATGGGGTTTATAATTAGCCAGCTTTTCCCAGAGGCGGTTGCAAGAGTATTTACTTCTGATAGGGAGCTGATAGAGATTGTTGTGCCTGGTTTAAAAGTTATTTTTCTCTGTTTTCCAGTAATTGGTTTTCAAATGGTTACTTCAAACTTTTTCCAAAGTATAGGTCACTCAGGCAAAGCAATTTTTATGTCTATGACTAGGCAGGTAGTGTTTTTACTCCCTTTGCTTTTAATCTTGCCTCATTATTTTGGAGTTAAAGGAGTTTGGATTAGCATTCCTATTGCCGATAGTTTATCTGCAACTGTAGCTGCATATATGCTTCTTGTTCAGTATAGAAAAATAAAGAATAAAAGTACACTTAAATCAATTGAATCATGAAACCTAAGTTTATAATTACAATAGGAAGAGAATTTGGGAGTGGGGGAAGAGAGATAGGAGAGTTAGTTGCTGCTAAATTAGGTATTGATTTTTATGATAAAAAATTAATTGAGATTGCTTCTCAAAAGAGTGGAATTAACAAGGAGCTTTTTGAGAATGCCGATGAGAGCAAAAGCTACTCACTTATTGGTAGCTTATTTGGGCTAAGAACTTCTCCTGCAAGTGAGGTCTCTCCTGGCTGTTTTCTTAGTAATGAGACTCTATTTAATATTCAAAGTGATGTAATTAGAGAGCTTGCATCTAAAGACTCTGCGCTTTTTGTGGGTAGGTGTGCCGATTATGTGTTAGAAGAGTGTGATTCATGTATAAATATTTTTATAACAGCAGATAAAGAAGATAGGGTAAAAAGAGTCTGTAGCCGTACAGGCTTAGATCCCGATAAGGCTTCAGACTTAATTGATAAGATAGATAAGAGAAGAGCTAGCTACTATAACTATTTTAGCAATAAAAGATGGGGAGAGATTAGCTCATATGATTTAAGTATAAATTCGTCTCTATTAGGAATTAAAGGAACTGCTGCTCTTATTGTGAAGTTAGTTAATGAGAAGATAAAGTTATAACTGCATTTCTCTAACTAAGGAAGGTTAGTTATAGTGAGCTCTGTAATATTTGACGGATATTGAATGTCTGTTAAAAATAGAGCGTGTGGAGGTACTGAATTTCCTGCAGCGCTTCTCTCTTTTTTCTCTAATACATCAATAACCCACTCTGGCTCTTTTCTTCCTCGGCCTACCTCTAACAAGGTGCCTACAACTGCTCGTACCATGTTACGCAAAAAGCGGTTGGCAGTTATAGTAAATACTAGTGAGTTACTAAGGTGAGTAGGCAGTGGGCTTCCATGTTCCCAAACTGCATCTGTTACAGTACAAATATTTGTTTTTGTTTGGGAGTGTAGTTTTGCCATAGAGGTGAAATCTTTTTGCCCAACTATTAGTTGTGCAGCCCTATTCATTGCTGTCAAATTGAGTTCGTAAGGGTAGAAATATGAAAAATTGGAAGAAAATGGGTCTTTAGCTGAATGTACATAATATTGGTATGTACGACTTTTCGCATGGAAACGGGCATGAGCTTGCTCATTAACAGGGAATATCTTATTTAATACAATTGAGGGGGGCAGAATGGCATTTATTTTGTAAACTGTAAGATTGTGCTCTTCTATTATTAGATGGGTGTTGAGTGAGTTGAAGTGGGCTATGTAATTTATAGCGTGAACACCAGTATCTGTTCTGCCTGCACCAGTTATTTCAATTGTTTCGCGTAGGTAAACAGAGAAGGCATGTTCTAGCTGTTGCTGAACGGAAGGAGCGTTTGTTTGCCTCTGCCACCCACAAAACTCTTTTCCGTTGTATGAAATTGAAATAAAGAAGCGCATTATAGACGAATTATCATTAATTTTGTAGCATATGCTTAATTTAATTGCAAAAATACTAAATCATTCTATATGGAAACCGTAAATATTAAAGAGCTAAACGAAAAAATCCAAAAAGAGAGCGCCTTCGTAGATGTTGTAACTATGGAGATGAATAAGGTTATTGTTGGTCAAAAGCATCTAGTAGAAAATTTAATGATTGGTTTGTTGGCAAATGGCCATATTTTACTTGAAGGTGTGCCAGGTCTTGCAAAAACTTTAGCTATAAACACTCTTGCTTCAATTGTAGATGCTCAGTTTAGTAGAATTCAGTTTACTCCAGATCTTTTACCGGCAGATCTTATAGGAACTTTAATTTACAGTCAAAAGAGTGAGCAGTTTCAAATAAGAAAAGGGCCTATTTTTGCAAACTTTGTACTTGCAGACGAGATAAACCGATCTCCAGCCAAAGTTCAATCTGCTCTTTTAGAGGCAATGCAGGAGAGGCAGGTAACTATTGGAGATACAAGCTTTAAGTTACCCGAGCCTTTTTTAGTTATGGCTACTCAAAACCCAATTGAGCAGGAGGGGACTTATCCACTTCCAGAAGCTCAGGTAGACCGTTTTATGCTTAAGGTAGTTGTAAGTTACCCTAAGAAAGAGGAAGAGAAGCTTATTATGAGAATGAATAATAGTGGTGTTTTCCCTACAGCTGCTCGTGTTTTAAATCCAGACGATATAGTTAGAGCTAGAGAGGTTGTTCGTGAAGTTTATATGGACGAGAAAATTGAGAGATATATAGTAGATATTGTTTACGCTACTAGAACTCCAGAAGATTATAATTTAGAGAAATTAAAGGATCTAATCTCTTATGGCTCTTCTCCTAGAGCAAGTATAAGCTTGGCAATGGCCTCTAAAGCATATGCTTTTATTAGGCGCCGAGGTTATGTTATTCCAGAAGATGTACGTGCTGTATGCTATGAGGTTCTTAGACACCGTATTGGGTTAACTTACGAGGCAGAGGCAGAAAATATTACATCGGAAAATATTATCACAGAAATTTTAAATGCTGTAGAGGTTCCATAGTATGTCAAAGGAGTTATTAAAGAAAGTTCGTAAGATAGAGATTAAAACCAAGCGATTATCTACACAAATTTTTGCTGGTGAATATCACTCTGCATTTAAAGGTAGGGGGATGGCTTTTAGTGAAGTTAGGGAGTATCAGTTTGGAGACGATGTAAGGAATATGGACTGGAATGTAACAGCTAGATTGAATGCTCCTTTTGTAAAAGTTTTTGAAGAGGAGAGAGAGCTTACAGTTGTACTTATGATTGATGTTAGTGGCTCTAGATGGTTTGGCTCTACTGTCAAAACTAAAAAAGAGCTTGTAACAGAAATTGCTGCTGTGTTGTCTTTTTCTGCCTCGGCAAACAACGATAAAGTAGGAGCTCTTTTCTTTAGCTCTAAGGTAGAGAAGTTTATTCCGCCTAAAAAGGGAAGGAGCCATCTGTTGAGAATAGTGAGAGAATTGCTAGACTTTGAGCCAGAAGAGAGAGGTACAGATATTTCAGAGGCATTAAGATTTTTAACTAATGCTATCAAAAAAAGATGTACTGCATTTCTTCTTTCAGATATGTTAGATGTGGGAGATACTCAATATCCTAGATATGAAAATGCTCTTAAAGTGGCAGCAGGCCGTCATGATTTATATGTTATATCTGTTTATGACAAGCTGGAGAGAGAGTTGCCAAATGTTGGTCTTATTAGGGTGTTTGACAATGAGAGCAGAGAGGAGGTTTGGGTAGATACCTCGAGCAGAAATGTAAGAGACAGTTATTCCAGATGGGGCCGAACTGTAACCGAAAACACAAATCTTGTACTAAGAAAGTATAAAGTAGATTCAATCTCTGTTGCAACTGATAAAGATTATGTAAAGGGACTTATTTCACTCTTTAAAAAAAGGTAAAATAGATGAACTATCCAGTAAAAGATACAATTCTCATAGGAGATCAGTTAACTCTTAGGTTTAAAACATCTCTTGCTAAGGGAGAGAGGTTTCTCTTCCCATCTCCTTCTAATCCTATTACTGAAGGAGTTGAGCTTGTTACTGCTCCTATCACAGATACTATTTCGCAAAAAGATGGTGTTTTTGAGCTTGAAAGTAGAGTGGTTGTAACTTCGTTTGATAGTGGCTCATACTCTCTGCCATCTTTTGTTGCTTACAAAATAAAGGGTGATGGAACAGCAGATACTCTCTCATTTGATGGTGGCTCCTTAGTTGTTAATACTATACAGATTGACACTACTTCATATAAACCATTTGATGTAAAGGAACAGATGAATTACCCCTATTCGTTAAAAGAGGCGCTTCCATGGGCGGGCCTGTTAGTTCTACTTTTTCTTATAATTTGGTTTATTAGAAAAGCAATTAAAAACATAAGGGAGAAGAAAAATATATTTGGTAAGCCAATTGTAGTAGACCCACCTCACATTATTGCTTTGCGAAGGTTAGAGAAATTAAGGGAACAGAAACTTTGGCAAAATAATCAGAAAGAGTTTTTTACTACTCTTACAGATACTCTTAGAGAGTATATAGAAGTGAGGTTTTCTCTTCAGGCAATGGAGCAGACATCTAATGAGATATTAAAAGATTTATCTGATAAAGAGATAGAGAAGGTAGTTTATAAAGAGTTATCAGACTTACTCACTCTTTCAGACTTAGTGAAATTTGCGAAGTATACTGCACAAGAGCATGAGTGTGAAAACTCACTACCTGCTGCTATAAAGTTTGTTAACTCTACATATATGCAGCAACTAGAAGAAGAATCAGACAGTAAAACTAATAGAAAAGGAGATAAGTAGATATGTTTTTTGAATATCCTGGACTTTTATATTTAGAACTTCTTTTAATTCCTCTAGTGGCATTATATATATGGAGGGAGCTAAAGGGGCATACACCCTCTTTTCATGTCTCTTCTGTTTTACCTTGGATGAGCAAAGGTGGAAGTTTTAAAAAGATGATGAGACATATTCCTTATTTGTTAAGGGTTATAGCTTTAGCAACTCTTATTGTAGCACTTGCTAGGCCACGCTCTTCTCAAGATTTTGAGAGGGTAGATACAGAAGGAATAGATATAATGTTTGCAATTGACGTATCTACTAGTATGTTAGCTAGAGATTTTAACCCAGATAGAATTAGTGCAGCCAAAGATATTGCAATTGAGTTTATAGCACAGCGCCCAAGAGATAGAATGGGAATTGTTGTCTTTGCTGGGGAGAGTTTTACTCAATGTCCATTAACTACAGATAGGGCAACTCTTATTAATTTGATGAAAGAGGTAGAGACAGGCCTTATAGACGATGGTACAGCAATTGGGAATGGTTTAGCTACCGCAATAGCAAGGTTACAAGACTCTAAAGCTAAAAGCCGAGTAGTTATTTTGCTTACAGATGGGGTTAATAACCGTGGAGAGATTGCTCCATTAATGGCTACAGAGATTGCTAAAACCTATGGAGTTAGGGTCTATACAATTGGTGTAGGGGCAATGGGAGTAGCACCTTACCCTGTGATGACCCCTTTTGGAGTACAGGTTCAGCAGGTAAAAGTAGAGATAGATGAGGCACTTTTGAAGCAAATTGCTCAAGAGACTGGTGGGAAATACTTTAGAGCTACAGATAATACTAAGATGTTAGAGATTTACAGTGAGATTAATAAGATGGAGACTAGCCGTACCACTGTAGACTCTTTTCCAATCTATAAAGAGTTATTTATGAATTATGCTTTAATTGCTTTAGGGGCAATTTTATTAGAGATGTTTTTAAGGTTTTTTATATTGAGGAAAATTCCATAATAATAGAGATGGTATGATACAATTTGCACAAGCCGAGTACTTTTTATTAATTCTTTTGGTTCCAATACTTTTTCTATTTCATGGTGTTAATAGAAGAGTACGTAGAAAAAGAATAGAGAAGTTGGGAGAGAGAGCTATTTTAGAAAAATTAATGCCTAGGGCCTCTTCTTCTAGAGGGTGGATTAAATTATCTATTCTTAGTATAGCCTTTTTCTTTTTTGTAGTTGGGTTGGCTAGGC